>JAFDWP010000308.1 GCA_018268435.1 Actinomycetota bacterium | reverse complement strand
TGCTGACCGCCGATGTGGCGGCCGAGCTCGGCGTCTCCCGCTCGGCCATGCGCGAGGTCGTGCGCGTGCTCGAGACCATGGGCATGGTCGAGGTGCGCCGCCGCGCCGGAGTGGAGGTGCTGCCCGCCGAGCGCTGGAGCGCCTACGCCCCCGAGGTGCTGCGCTGGCGGCTGGACGGATCCGATCGCCTGCGCACCCTGCACGAGCTGAGCCAGCTGCGCTCCGCGATCGAGCCACTCGCCGCCCGTCTGGCCGCGACGCACGCGGACCCCGAGCAGCGCGCCGCGCTCGTGAAGGCCGTGCTGGGGATGCTCGAGCACGGCGACCGCGCGGACGAGCCCGCCTACCTGCAGCACGACGTGGACTTCCACGCCGCGGTGCTGCGGGGCTCGCGCAACCCGTATCTCGCCGCACTCGCCGACGTCGTCTCGGCGCTCCTGCACGGCCGCACCGCGCACGCGCTCATGCCCAAGCACGCCGACCGGACCGCCCTGCGCCTGCACCAGGACGTGGCGGCCGCGATCACCGCGCACGATCCCGAGACCGCGGCCACGGCGATGGCGGCCATCGTCGCCGAGGCCGACGATGCCGTGGGGGCGATGGCCGCCCCGGGGGACTGACCGCGGCGGAGGACCGCCGCACGCCGCGGCGCTTCTTCATCCGGCTGATAGCCGCTCGCCAGCGCCCGCCTACGCACAGGCGCGCATAATCGAGCCATGGCCAGGGTGACGAGCAGGACGCGGCGGGAGATGCACGCCCCCAGCGCGCTGCCGCGTCTGCTCGCCGCTCCGGTCAAGGGCGTGCGCCGCGTGCGTCGTCCGGCGCAGCCGACCGCACCGGCGTTCGACCTGACCTATGTGCGCCGCGGACCGCGCGGCGCGGTGCCGATCGTCGTGATCCCCGGCGGCCCGGGATTGGGCTCCGTGCTCCCCTACCGGCGGTTCCGGCGCGAGGCCGCGGCGCGCGGGCTCGACGTCATCATGATGGAGCACCGCGGCGTGGGCCTGTCCCGCACCGACCTGGAGGGGCGGACCCTGCCCCTGTCTGCGATGCGCATGGTCGATGTCGTCGACGACATCGCCGCCGTGCTGGACCAGGAGGGCGTTCCGCGCGCGTACATCGCCGGTTCGTCCTACGGGAGCTATGTGGCGGCCGCCTTCGGCGCACGCCACCCCGAGCGCGTGGCCGGCATGCTCCTCGACTCGGCGCTGCAGTCCGCCTCGGATCGGGTCGCCGAGCGCGCGATGATCCGCGAGCTGTTCGTCGACGGGGACACTCGGATCGCGGCCGCGGTGCACGAGCTGCTCGAGGAGGGATCGGATCCCCGCCTGCTGCTCGGCGTGCTGCGCGCGGCATACGAGCTCGGCGGCCAGGAGCTGCTCGAGCCGCTGCTGCGCCAACGGCTCGAGGGGGCGCACCGGAAGGGCCGGGACGGCCGCGCCGCCAAGGCGCACGGCCCGGTGTGGGCGGCGCTGGAGGCGTACGTCGACAGGGCGGAGTCCGAGGCGCATGTGCCGGGGTTCTACGAGTTCGACCTCGTCGGCGCGATCGCGTTCCGCGAGCTCGGCTTCGGACCGGATCCGGACGGCTCCGCCCTCGACCCCTCCCTCACTTACGCGCCCGTGGCGGACCGCTTCCCGCACTTCGCCGGGGAGCCCTTCGATCTGCCGTCCGCGGCCGCCGACTTCGACTGGCCGACGGTGCTGCTCACCGGCACCCGCGACATGCGCACACCCGCCGCCGTGGCGCGTCGGGTGGCCGCGACCGCGCCCGACACGGTGCTGGTCGCGATCGAGAACGGGCACAGCGCGCTCGAGTCGCACCCGCTGGCCCTGCTGCACGCCCTGCAGCGGCTGACCCGCGGGGAGCAGGACCGGCTGCCCGCCGAGAGCGCCCTGATGAACGCGCTGCCCCGCCGCGGCCTGGTGGCGGGTCTGCCCTGGCTGCTCCACCTCGGTGCGCGCTGGGAGGCGGCGCTGCGGTTCTGAGCACGCCGGCACCAGGGCGGAATGAATCCACGGTCCATTCGGTTGCATACATCATGACCGACACCCGCCCCGACCTCCTCGCCGCCGACACCGCGATGGGAGCCGTGACCCTGCTCGTCGCCGATCTGGATGCGATGACCGCGTACTACCGCGATGCGGTCACGCTGCGGGTGCTCTCGGCCGAGGGCGACCGCGTGGTGCTCGGCCGCGGCACGACGCCCGTGGTGATCCTGCAGCACAGCCCCGACCTGAAGCACGCCGCCCCCCGCGCCGCCGGGCTGTTCCACACCGCGATCCTGTTCGAGACGCAGGCCGCCCTCGCCGCGGCGCTGTACTCGGTCGCGCGGCGCGCGCCCGGGACGTTCACCGGCAGCGCGGATCATCTCGTCAGCCAGGCGTTCTACTTCACCGACCCCGAGGGCAACGGCGTCGAGCTGTACTGGGACCGCGACCGCACGCAGTGGAGCTGGACGCACGGGCGGGTCGAGATGGACACGCTCTTCCTGGATCCGAACGGCTTCCTCGGCGAGCACCTCACCGAGGAGGGCGCCGAGCACCCGGTGATCGGCGGGGCGAGCGTCGGTCACGTGCACCTCTCCGTCGGCGACGTCGACTCCGCGCGGGAGTTCTACGTCCGGCGCCTCGGCTTCGAGACCACGACCGAGCTCGGCGGATCCGCGCTGTTCGTGAGCGCCGGCGGCTATCACCACCACATGGCGATGAACACCTGGAACAGCGCCGGCGCGGGCCGCCGCGCCCCGGCGCTGGGCCTCGGCCGCGTCGACATCGTGCTCCCCGGGGCGGACGACCTCGGATCCGTCGGCGAGCGCATGACGCACTACGGCGTCGCCGTGCGCGACGACGGGCAGACGCTCTCCTTCGAGGATCCCTGGGCGAACGCCATCCGCCTCACCGCCGCCGCCTGAGCACGACCGGCGCGCGCGACCGGCCGGATCGGCCTCCTCGGAGTCAGGGGCTACGCTGTCCCACGCCCGTGATCGCTCCGAGGAACGGATCCGCATGGCCGACGCACCCCTGCCCACCGCGCTCGTCGTGATGGCCCGCGAGGTCTACGAGGACCAGTTCGACGACGATCGGATCGCGCGGCTGCGCACGCTCGCCCGAGTACCGGATCCGGTCTTCGTCGAGGACCTGGACGAGCCGTCGCTGTCCGATCGCCTGGCGGAGGTCGAGGTGCTGCTCACGGGCTGGGGGGCGCCGACGCTCACGGCCGCACGCCTGGATCGCCTGCCGCGGCTGCGCGCGATGCTGCACTGCGCCGGTTCGGTGCGCCCGCACGTGACCGAGGAGTTCTGGCATCGCGGGATCCGGGCCGCCTCCGTCGCCGAGGTCAACGCCGACCCGGTCGCGGAGTTCACCCTCGCCGCGATCATCATGGCGGGCAAGAAGGCCCCGTTCATCGCGGCGGACCCCGCGACGCGGCGACTGCACGGACGAGAGGCGGACCGCTTCGGACCGCTCGGCAACGCCGGACGCACGATCGGCGTCGTGGGCTTCAGCAGGATCGGCCGCCGCGTCGTCACGCTCGCCCAGCAGCTCAGCGGCGTGCGGGTGCTGGTGGCGGATCCGCACGCGGACGACACCGCCGTGCGCTCCGCCGGCGGAGTGCCCTGCGCGCTCGCCGAACTCCTGCCGCAGGTCGACGTGCTCTCGTTGCACGCACCGGAGCTGCCCTCGACGCGCCGCATGATCGGCGCGCGCGAGCTGGCCGCGCTGCGCGATCACGCGACGGTCATCAACACGGCTCGCGGGAGCCTCATCGACACCGAGGCCCTGGTGCGGGAATGCGCGGCGGGGAGGCTGAACGCGATCCTCGACGTCACGGATCCGGAGCCGCTGCCGGAGGACTCGCCGCTGTACCGCCTCCCGAACGCGATGGTGACGCCGCATCTGGCCGGATCGCTCGGCACCGAGCTGTATCGGATGACGGATGCCGCGCTCGACGAGCTCGCGCGGCTGTCCACCGGGCTCCCCCTGGCCGAAGAGGTCACCGAGGCGAGCCTGCGCCTGAGCGCCTGAGCCGCCGCGGCGCGCACCACAGGACGGGGGTTCGAGGCGTTCGGCCGCGCCGGCGAACTCGGCGGCGCGATCGGCGCCGCGCTGCTCGACCCAGCGTGGTGCCGGAGCGACGACCGATCACGGGATCGGCACTGGACCCACGTCCCGGCGGAGCGCATGCTGAAGCCATGACCGCCTTCCAGACCACGCATGCGTTCAGCGGGTTCAGCGTCGACGACATCGACGCCGCCCGCGCCTTCTACGGCGACACCCTCGGGCTCGACGTGACGACGAACGCGATGGGCTTCCTCGACATCCGCCTGCCGCAGGGCGGATCCATCCTCGTGTACGCCAAGCCGAGCCACACCCCGGCGAGCTTCACGATCCTGAACTTCCCCGTCGACGACGTGGAAGCGGCGGTCGACGACCTCAACGGCCGCGGCGTGGTGACGAAGATCTACACGGATCCGGACTTCGGCACCGACGCGAAGGGCATCGCCCACGGCGCCCCCGGCCGCGGGCCGGACATCGCCTGGTTCACCGACCCGGCCGGCAACGTGCTCGCCGTGCTCGCGGCGCGCTGACGCCCGCGTCCGGGGCCGTTCAGCGCGCCGGGTCGGCGACGTGCGGACGGATCCAGGCCAGCAGCTGCGCCTCCGGCACCGCACCGATCTGACGCGCGACCTCGGCGCCGTCCTGCATCATCACGAGCAGCGGGATGCTGCGGGCGTCGAACCGGGCGCCGAGGCCCGGGTTCTCGTCGACGTTGACCTTCACGACCTTGAAGCCGCCCGCGAACCGCGCGGCGAGACGCTCGAGCACGGGCGAGACCATGCGGCAGGGTCCGCACCAGGGCGCCCAGAAGTCCACGAGCACGGGCACCGAGCTCGTGGTCTCGGCGGCGAAGGTGCCCTCGTCGGCCGTGACCACCCACGGCAGCTTCGCGTGGCACTTCGCGCACTGCGGCGTGCCCCGGGGAATCGGCCGCACCCGGTTCGCCGTGCCGCACTCCGGGCAGCGGATGATGGTGCCGGCAGTGCTCATGGGCTGGGTCTTGATCTCCGCCATGGTGCCATCATGCCGCACGCCGCCCGCAGCGGCGCCGTCCTCAGCGCTTGACCAGCCGGCGCAGCCGGAAGGGGAAGATGAAGTACACGGCGATCACGGCGTACCCGATGAGCGCGACGACGGGCACGAACCAGCCCACGACGATGAGGACGACGTACCCGATCAGTCCCGGGATCATGCGCTGGGTGAACAGGGTGAGCGCCTCCTCCGGCGCCTCCGGGTCGAACAGACCCTCGCGGCGGGCGTAGGCCCACAGGCCCCAGAGCATGGCGGTGAGGATGAGCACGCACACGCCGTAGAAGCTCACGGCGAACTGTTCCGGGCGCTGCGTCCCCATGAACGCCGACAGGAACCGGGTCGGGTACGGCATGAACGACACCAGCAGCAGCACCAGCAGGTTGAAGCGGACGAACGTCGAGTCGGTGTGATCCAGATGGTCCGTGATCGCGCTGTGCGCCAGCCACACCGCGCCGATCGTGGCGAACGAGATCACGTAGGCCAGATAGGTCGGCCACGCGCCGAGCATCTTCTCGACCACGTCTGCGCCCGTCAGCGTCGGCACCGCCAGGTCCAGCACGAGCAGGGTGATCGCGAACGCGAAGACGCCGTCGCTCAGGCCGATCATGCGGTCGCTGCGATACCGCCTCGGGCGCCGCCCCCCGGAGGACTCCGACGATGACCGCTCGCTCATGCCCGTTCCCTTCCCGCCATGGATCGCGGTGCCATTCTGGCGCATCCCGCCCCGAACCCGCAGGAGGCCCGACGGACGCCGCTCAGACGATGCGCGCGAACCTCGGACCGCGGTAGCCGTCGCGCTCGACATGCTCCTCGAACATCGCCAGCGGCCGCGCCCAGTAGCTGTAGTCGTCGTAGAGCTTGCGATAGAACACGAGCTGCTCCTCGGTCTCGCTGTGCCGGCCCACGGCGACGACCTCGTACCTGGCTCCCTTGAAGTGCTCGTAGATCCCCGGCTGCACTGCCATGTCACGCTCCCTCGATCGCGGATCCCCGGCGGGGATGCTCCACGGTAGCAAGGGGCCCGATCCGTCGGATGACGCGGATCCGACGGATCGTGTGCGATTTCCGATAGGATCTGAGGACCCGCGATGCACCGGTTCCGGCGCACGGGAGAAGGCGACGATGACGACCAAGGCAGAGCAGGCGTATCAGATCCTGAAAGAGCGGATCATGCAGGGCTCGTTCGGGCCGGGGCACCGGATCGTGATCGATCAGCTCGGGCGCGAGCACGGCATCTCCTCGGTGCCCTGGCGCGAGTCGCTGCGCCGGCTCGAGGCCGAGGGCTGGGTCGAGATCATCCCGAACGTCGGCGCCGTGGTGAAGACCTTCGACACCGACTCCTGGCAGCGCACGATGCGGCTGCTCGCGCGCATCGAGGGGCTCGCCGCCGCCCTGGCCGCCCCCGAGCTCGCCCCGGAGGAGATCGCCGAGCTGCGCGCGCTCAACAAGGAGATGAGCACCGCGCTCACGAACTACGACGTGGCGCGCTTCGGCACCCTGAACCGCACGTTCCACGAGTACCTCAGCGACCGCTGCGGCGACCCGCACCTCACCCACCTCGTGCACAACGAGTGGACCCGGCTGGACATGGTGCGGCGCAGCGCGTTCTGGTACGCGCCGGGACGCGCGCTCGCCTCGATCGCGGAGCACGAGGGCATCCTCGACCTCATCGAGGGCGGGGCGGATGTGGACGTCATCGAGGCGTCGATGCGCAGGCACCAGCTGAGCACGCTGGAGGCCATCTCGCGCCATGACGCCGAGCTCGCGGCGGAGGGTGCCACCACGCGCTGACCCGGCGTCAGGGCGTCTGTCCCCGCAGCACTCCCCCGTAGTCGCCGCCGTTCGGGTGGCGCAGGGTGGTGTGGATGTGGAACCGCGCCGGCAGGCGGTTGTTCAGCCAGACGCCGGCGTGGTGGTCGAGCTCGGCCAGCACCACGGGACTCTGCACCCGCAGATAGAACGGCTCGGTGCCGTCGGTCGCGCCGTACCAGCTCACCCGGGTCTCCTCGCGGTGCGCGTCGATGACGGCGAGCGCGGCGCCCGGCTCCCGCTGCAGCAGGCTGTCCTGGAGGATCCCGCGCACGAGGGCCCACTGCGCGTCGTCGAACCCCGCGCACGAGACGCCCTCGACCGGGATCACCCGATTGTCGCGGAACGCGCCGGCGACATGGCGCTCGTCGGCCGGATGCAGCCGTCCGGGCGGCATCGCCGGGTCGAGCACCGACCGGTAGACGACGGCGGCGCCCCGCTGCGCCGCATCCCACGACGCCGCGAGCCGGAGCGCCAGCCGCACCCGCTCGTCGAGCAGCCCGACCCCGTCCACGACCGCGGGTTCCGCGCCGAGGAACACCGGGGCGCACGTCTGCCGCCCGCGATCGGACACCCAGTTCACGGCGAGGTGATGGCCGAACAGCTGCCATCCCCAGGTGCCGCCCTCCTCCGGATCCCCGAAGATCGCGAACCAATAGGACCGCGCGTTAAGGATGCGCGGCACGTCGACCATCCGTCCGAGCAGGGCGTTGAGCTCCATCGCACGCACGACCTTCGCATCGCCCGCGTCCGACAGGCACGCCCGGACCACCCGCAGGACCGCGGCCACCTGCACGTCCGAGAGCTCCTCCAGGCGCACGCCGACGCGGTGCACGACGAACTCCGGGTTGCTCCACGCCCGCCACTGCGGCGCCGTGAGCGGGTAGTGCACGGCGTCCGGCAGCGCGGCGAGCGCGGCGGAGGCGGCCGCGACGGGTGCCGCCTCCGCCGTCCCCCCGGACGCGGGGTACAGGTCGGGGCGGACGGCGCCGTCCTCCGTCACCCCGCGGAACGGCTCGTCGTACAGGCCCTGCCAGTACTCCAGGAGCTCGGCGAGGAACGGCGCCCGCGCCTTGTCGTCGGAGAACTCCTGGTAGTCCATGCCGCGTGCGGAGACCAGCATCGGGTCGTCGAGGGGATACAGGTAGTCGCGGAAGTCGTCCGACGAGAACGCCACGCCGCCCGATCGTGCCGCGATCCGGTCGGAGGAGAACGTCGCGTCGATGTCGTTGTCGGCCGTGCTGGCCGCCCGGGCGTCGCCGGCGCGTCCCGTGGCGTCGCGCATGATCGTCCTCCTCGGGCCGGCGGGGTCAGATCGGCAGGTTGAACAGCCGCACGGCGTTGCCGGCGAGCACGGCCTCGCGGTCGGCGTCCGACACGTCGATCGTGTGCCTGAGGAACTCGACGCCCTGGCTCATCCATCCGTAGAAGACCGGGAACGAGGACCCGAACATGAAGTGGTCCGCGCCGTTGATCGCCAGCGCCGCCTCGACCTGCACCTTGCCCCAGGAGTGCGGGTGGGTGAGGTCGAAGAAGATGTTGTTCTCCAGGTAGCTCTGGATCTTCGTGCCGCCGGTGGCGTCGAGGCGCTGCATGGCCTCCTGCTTCGGGGACGCGTGCGGGGTGAGCAGGGCCGTGTTGGCGAACCAGTTGCCGCCGAGCATCGTGTGCACGAACCGCAGGTCGGGGAAGCGGTCGAACATGCCGCTGAACAGCTCGCGGCCGACGGCCGTGCCCTGGTCCAGGATCCGGCCGAACTCGCGGCGCAGGTTGGTGTAGTCGATGATCGACCGCCATTCCACGGGCAGCGGGGTGTGGTGCACGATGACCGGCACCCGCTTCTCGTTGAGCACCTCGAGGTAGGGGATGAAGGCCTCGTCGTCCAGATAGAGCTGACCGTAGTGGCAGGCGAGCTGCACGCCGACGGCACCCATGTCGAGGCAGCGCTCCAGCTCCGCGATGTTCTCCCTGCCACCCCACGGCGGGAGTGCCGCCGTCATGAAGAGCCGCCCGTTCGACTCCGACACGATCTTCGCTGCCTCGTCGTTGACGTACTTGCACGCGTCCAGCGGCAGCCACTCCTGCCAGACCGGCACGCGCATGATGCCGTAGTCGACGCCGGCGTCGTCCATCGCGGCGAGCTTCGCCTCGGCCGAGTAGTCGCCCTCGACGTAGTTGAGGTTCTGGTGCCCGGCCGGCTTCTCCAGGATCAGCTGCCTCTTGCCCGACTCCATCTCGATGACCCGGGCGATCTCGCCGAAGCCCCGCGGCGCGGAGTCGAGGAAGGCGTTCAGGATCCTCTCGTTCGAGAACAGATCCTCGGGCAGGTGATGGATGTTGATGTCGACGACCGTCATGGCCTCTCCTCGTGTTCGTTCCCGGAGTCCTCCGTCGCGGAGCCGACTCCGCCGGACTCGCGCTGCCGCAGCCGCGCACGGCGACCGCGGGAGTAGGTGGCCTCGACGATGCCGTCGGGGGTGAGCTCCCCGGTCAGCTCCGCCGCGACCTCGCCGCCGGCGAACACCAGCACGCGGTCGCAGAGCAGCGCCAGCTCGTTCTCATCGGATCCGGAGACGAGGACGCCGCGCCCTTCGGCGGCGGCCGCGCGGATGGCGCGCACCAGCGTGGCGCGCGCCCCGACGTCGACCGCCTGGGTCGGTTCGTGCATCACGAGCAGGTCGGGCGCGCCCTGCAGCCACTTCGCCAGGAGCACCTTCTGCTGGTTTCCCCCGGACAGGTTCTTCACCAGCGTGTCCGGCTGCTGCGGCCGCACGTCGAGCGCGTCGATCCAGCCGCGGACCACCTCCGCCTCGCGCCGGTGCGAGATCGCCCGCGCCCGCCCGCCGCCGCGCGCGGTCGTGGGGAACATGATGTTCTCGCTCATCGACATCGTCATCGCGAGCCCGGCCGTCTCACGCCCCTCGGGGACGAGCGCGACGCCCTCGTCGATCGCGGATCCGGGGGTGAGGCCGTCCAGTGCGAGCGCGCCGTCGCGCACGGTGAGGGTGCCCGCATCCGCCCGCGTCGCACCGGAGAGGAGATAGGGGATGTCGTCGTACCCCGACCCGGCGAGCCCGGTCACGCCGACGACCTCGCCCCGGCGGATGTCGAACGACGCGTCGCGCACATCGCGCCCCGACAGTCCGCGCACCGCGACCGGTGCGGCCTGCGGATCGAGGCGCGGCGCCGAGCGGCGCTCGAGGTCGAGCGTGCGGCCCAGCATGAGCGACGTGATGTCCGCCTCGCTCAGCCCGGCGACCGGACGTCCGGCCTCGACGACGCGTCCGTCGCGGAGCACGGTGACCCGGTCCGCGGCATCCACGATCTCCTCGAGCCGGTGCGTGATGAGCAGCACCGAGGTCCCGGTCGCCACGATCTCGTCGAGGATGCCGAAGAAGTGCTCCAGCGCGCGGCGTCCGAGCGCACGGGAGGACTCGTCGAAGATGATGAGCCCGCGCCCCGGCGTCGCGTCCTGCAGCGCCCGGGCGATCGCCACCGTCGCGCCGTCCTCCTCGCGCAGGTCGGCGACCTTCGCGCCGGGGTCGATGCGGCGTCCCAGGCGTTCGAAGACCGCCTCGGCCTCGACGCGCTCGGCGTTCCAGTCGATGCGGCGACCCAGCCCGCGGGCCTTCAACCGCCCCATGCGCATGTTCTCCAGCACCGTCATCTGTGGGATGAGACCGAGGCTCTGATGCACCACCGCAACGCCGGCGGCCCGGGAGCGCAGCGGCCGCACCGGAAGCCGCAGCGCCTCGCCGTCGACGGCGATGCGGGCCCCGGGATCCGGCGCGTACAGTCCGCTGAGCACCTTCGCGAGCGTCGACTTCCCGGATCCGTTCTGGCCGATGAGCCCGTGCAGCTCACCGGGGCGCACCTCGAGGGACACATCGCGCAGCACGCGATTGGATCCGAACGTCATCCACAGGTCGTCGACAGCGAGGCGGGCGGGACCCGCCTCACGGCTCGTCGACGCTGAGCTCACTGCACGCCCCAGAGCGTCTTGAACTCGGCCTTGAAGGTGTTCGCCGGCCCGAACCAGGCGCCGGAGCTCACGGCGTCGGTGGACAGGTCGAGCGAGCCGATGTTGTTCGCCGTAAACAGGCGCATCGGGATCGTGTAGTCCGGGATGCTGTCGCCGCCGGCCAGGCGCAGCGCCGCGTCGGCGAACACCCAGCCCTCGTACGCCGCCGAGTCGCCGGCCGCGGCGACGATCGTTCCCGCCTTGAGCGCCTGCAGCTCGCCGAGCTGCGCCGCGCCCGTCATCGCCTTCACCGAGGCCGCGCGCCCGGATGCCTGGACCCCGCCCTCGGAGGCCTGCAGGAACTGTGCAAACTGCACGTGCAGGTAGTCGATCTTGTCGTCCTTGAGCAGTGCGGCGCTCGTGGAGGGCGCGACGAGCGGGAAGTTGCCCGACGAGATCTTGTTGACCGTGACCGCGCATCCCGAGCAGGCGTCGTAGACCTTCTGCGCCGAGGCGAAGTAGGCCGCCGGGGAGGAGCCGTCGGTCGAGACGTTGGCGAGCACCTGCGCCTTGCCGTCGGAGTCGGCGACCGCGAACTTCGCCAGCGCCTCGTCCATGGCGTTGCCCACGGGACCGGTGATGGTGGCGAGCGTCTTGGAGTCGGGGTGGGTGGTCGACGGGGCCTGGTCGGCGAGGATCACGGGGATCCCCGCGGCCTGAGCGGCGTCGAACGCGTTGCCGGCGATCTCATACTGGATCGCGTCGCCGATGATCGCCCCCGCCTTGGCCTGGGTCGCCTGCGTGACGCAGGCGGCGATCGTCGTGGGCGTGCCCTGTCCGTCGCAGACCTGGACGGTCGCGCCGAGCGTGCCCAGCGCCTCGGTGACCGCTGTCTGCGCGGCGCCGAACTGGGGCGCCTGCAGCGTGATGGGGATGTAGTAGACCGTCTTCCCCTTGAGCGCATCGGGCGTGGACACCTTGTCCTTGGGCAGGGGCCAGTCCTTGAGCGGCTGCTCCAGCGCCTGCACGTCGGCGGCGACGCCGGCTCCCGTGGTCGCCGTCGCCGTCGCCGAGGGCGACGTGCCGGCGCTGGGCGTGGAGTCGCAGCCGGCGAGGGCGAACGCCGCGACGGCCATGCCTGCGGCGACGGCCAGCACACGGGTGCGGCCGAGGTGGTGGATGGTGTTCACAGTGATCCTCCTGATGGGCAGCATGGACGGTGGGTAGGGGTGTCGGTCATCGGGCCCGACGATGCAGGATCGTGGTGATCGTGACGGCGATGACGAGGACGCCGCCGTAGAAGACATCGGTCACCCACGAGGTGGCGCCGAGCAGCTGCAGTCCGAGGACGCCGGTCGCGAGGAAGAAGACGGCGAGCAGGGTGCCGAGCGGGTTGAACCGGCCGGGCTCCAGGATCGCGGTGCCGAGGAACGTCGCGGCGAACATGGGCAGCAGGTAGGCGTTGGACACGTTCGGGTCGAATCCGCCGGTGCCGACCGCGGCGATCACGCCGCCGACGCCGGCGATGATGCCGGCCGCGACGAAGGCGCCGAATCGGATGCGCAGCACCGGCACGCCTGCGAGCCGGCTGACCTCGCGGTTCTCCCCGACGAACCGCATGTTGCGGCCGAGGGGCGTGAACCGCAGCACGTAGGCGAAGCCGAGCATCAGGACGACGCCGAGGTAGAACGCGAGCGGGAGCCCCAGCAGGGGCGCATTCGAAAGCCACTCGATGTACTTCGCCAGGCCGCTGACCGGCTGCAGGTTCGAGGCCCACAGCGACAGGCCGAGCAGGAAGGTGCCCATGCCCAGGGTGACGACGATGGTGTTCACGCCGAGCCGCACGACGAGCCATCCGTTGACCACGCCCACCGCCGCAGAGGCGGCGATCGCGACGAGTGCGGCGACGTACGCGTTCAGGTGCAGGTCGATGTTCAGCACCGAGATGAGGATGGCGGCGAGGCCGAAGTTCGATGCGACCGACATGTCGACGAACTCGCCGACCAGGATCGTGCACAGCAGGGCCGCGCACAGGAACACGAGCGCCGTCTGGTTCGGGCCGCCGAGGATCGCACGCAGCGCACCCAGGGTGAAGAAGGTGCGGGGTTCGAGGACCGAGAACAGCACGACCATCAGGAGCCACACCACGAGCACCGAGAAGCGGGTGCCGATCCAGCCCAGGGCAGCCCGCCGCGGGCGCGGCGTGGCGAGCACACCCGTATACGGGTCGGGGGTCGCGACCTCGGGCTTCGAGGTATCGATCATGCGTGGCTCCCTTGCTCACGGATCGCACCACGCGGTGCCGTTCGTGTGCGAAATCATATGCGATTCGCGCACGCTTGCCAAGACTCGAAAGGCGACTTTTTGGGGTCGAGCGCGGATTCGCGGCCACACACTTCCGGAACTTCGTGTCGAATATCGTGTACGATTCATCCGTCCGTCTTTCGAGGAAGAGGATCCCCATGATCGATATCGCCATTGTCGGCGCGGGCCCCGCCGGGTTGCTGACGGCGCTTCGACTGCACCAGCGCGGCATCCGCCCCACGATCTACGAGTCGGTCCCCGAGCTGAAGCCGCTGGGCGTCGGCGTCGACATCAAGACGGTCGGCACCGCGGAGCTCGACGACCTGGGTCTGCTCGACGAGTTCCGGAGCATCTCGGTGGATGCCGAGGACTCGATCTTCTTCAACCACTACGGCCAGGAGATCTACGCCGAGAAGTGCGGCGTGCACATGGGCTATCTGCACGAGCAGCGCTTCGTGCATCGCGGCCGGCTGCAGCTGCTGCTGTACCGCGCGGTGCTCGACCGGCTCGGGGACGTCGTCGCGCTCGGGGCGCGCGTGACCGGCTATGCCCAGGACGAGACCGGCGTCTCCCTGCATCTCGAGCACCGCGACGGGCGCACCGAGACCGTGCACCATGAGGCGGTGATCGCCGCCGACGGCATCAAGTCGGCCGTCCGCCGGCAGATGCATCCCGATCAGGCGGAGCCGGAGTTCTCCGGCATCACGATGTGGCGCGGCACGACGCTGCGCCCGCCGTTCCGCGGCGGGCACACGATCTGCCACATCGGCGACCCGCACATCTCGTCGATGATCGTGTACCCGATCGCCCACGACGTCGACGGCACGGGCCTCGATCTCATCAACTGGGTCGTGGAGACCAACGGCGAGGAGACGATCGAGGACTGGAACCAGATCGGCGACATCACCGACGTCATCCCCCTGTACGACACCGTCGAGATCCCGTTCCTCGACGTCCAGCAGCTCATGCGCGACGCCCAGGAGGTCTACCTCTTCCCGCTCATCCGGCATGCTCCGCTCGACGGCTGGGTGGACGGCCGGGTGGTGCTTCTCGGCGATGCGGCGCACGCGATGTACCCCCGGGGCGGCAACGGGATCACCCAGGCGATGATCGACGCACGGGTGGTCGTCGAGCATCTGGTCGCGCATCCCGACGACCCGCACCGCGCGTTCGTGGAGTACGACGAGGCCCGCCGGGCGGTCGTCAACCGGATCGCCGACAATATGCGCGGCGAGGGATATGAGGTCATCCGGCGCATCGTCGCCGACCGCACCGACGGGAAGCCGTTCGACGACATCGAGGAGGTGCTTCCCCTCGCCGAAGCGGACGGGATCTTCAGCCGGTACCACGCGCTCGTGGGCAGCCCCCGCCCGGGGCACGAGGCCCATGAGACGACGGGCTTCCGCACCGGGGAGGCGGCGACACGATGAGTGCGCAGGTGCAGTCGGCGGATGCGCGGACCCGCGCAGAGCTGCTCGCCCTCGAGGAGCGGCGCAGGACGGCGCTCCTCGCGGGCGACCTGGACGTGCTCGACGAGATCTTCGACGATGCGCTGATCCACATCCACGGGCCCGGCCTCGTGCAGACGAAGCCTCTGCTGCTCGAGCACGTCGCGACCCGGCGCGCGTACCTCGCCATCGTGCGCGGGGAGCTGTCGATCCGGATCATCGGCGATGTCGCGATCATGGTCGGCCCGATCACGAACACCCTGCGCAACCCCGACGGATCGACGCGGGAGCAGCGCGGCCAGGTCACGCAGGTCGTCCGCCGATCGGATGAC
>JAFDWP010000307.1 GCA_018268435.1 Actinomycetota bacterium | reverse complement strand
TGCGTCGGATGCTGCAGGAGCACGCGCCCGCGCTGCTTCCGGAATCCCGCCCCTACCGGCTGCCCGTCGATGTCGAGACCGATGCGCAGCAGCTCCTCTCCCTGCTCGACCGCGGCGCGCACCGGGTCGCGCTCGCCGCCTACCGGGGCGACGTGCTGCCCGAGTCGACCGCCCCGGGCGTCGAGGAGCTGCGCGACACCGTGCGGGCTGCGCTGCGCGAGGCGATGCTGGCCGAGGCCGGCGTCGAGGTGCTGCTCGCGTTCGCCGAGACCCCGCTCGGCGCCGACGACGAGGAGGTGCTGCGCCTCGCGCTCGAGATGCTGCCCGCCCGCTCGCCCAAGCGCACCGGAGTCGTCGCGCGGCTCGAGGCCCTGGGGGAGTGAGTCGCGCAGGAGGCGCCACCGTCCCGCATCCGCGATTGCGGGGGTGCAACCGGATGCAACCTTCCGCGACGTACGCTCCCTGACATCTCCGGATCCACCGCCGGGGCATGTCGAAGGAGACAGCATGAGCATCGTCGAAGAAGACGTCACCACCGCCTACGCGGCACCCGGGCAGCCGGGCGCCATCGCGAACTACCGACCGCGCTACGGGCACTACATCGGCGGCGAATGGGTCGATCCGGTCAAGGGGCAGTTCTTCGAGAACATCAGCCCGGTCAACGGCAAGCCGTTCACCGAGGTCGGCCGCGGCACGAGCGAGGACATCGACCGCGCCGTCGACGTCGCCTGGAAGGCGTTCGCGAGCTGGGGCAAGACCAGCCCGACCGAGCGCGCCAACGTCCTGAACCGGATCGCCGACCGCATGGAGCAGCACCTCGAGGAGATCGCGGTCGCCGAGACCTGGGAGAACGGCAAGCCGGTGCGCGAGACGCTCGCCGCCGACATCCCGCTCGCCGTCGACCATTTCCGCTACTTCGCCGGGGTGCTGCGCGCCCAGGAGGGCGGCATCAGCCAGCTCGACGAGAACACCGTGGCGTACCACTTCCACGAGCCGCTGGGCGTGGTCGGCCAGATCATCCCGTGGAACTTCCCGATCCTCATGGCCGTCTGGAAGCTCGCCCCCGCGCTCGCCGCGGGCAACTGCATCGTGATCAAGCCCGCCGAGCAGACGCCCGCGTCGATCCTCTTCCTCTTCGACATCATCGGCGACCTGCTGCCGGCCGGCGTCGTGAACATCGTCAACGGCTTCGGCATCGAGGCGGGCGCACCGCTCGCGCAGCACAAGCGGATCCGCAAGGTCGCCTTCACCGGCGAGACGACCACCGGGCGCCTCATCATGCAGTACGCCTCGCAGAACCTCATCCCGGTCACGCTCGAGCTCGGAGGCAAGAGCCCCAACGTCTTCTTCGAGGACGTCGCCCGCTCCACGTCCGACCCGTACTACGACAAGGCGCTCGAGGGCTTCACGATGTTCGCGCTGAACCAGGGCGAGGTCTGCACCTGCCCGTCCCGCGCGCTCATCCAGCGCTCGATCTACGACGGCTTCCTCGCCGACGGCCTGGAGCGGGTGAAGAAGGTCGTGCAGGGCAATCCGCTGGATCTGAGCACGATGATCGGCGCCCAGGCCTCGAACGACCAGCTCGAGAAGATCCTCAGCTACATCGACATCGGCACGCAGGGCGGCGCGAAGCTGCTCACGGGAGGCGAGCGCGTCGACCTCGGCGGCGACCTCAGCGAGGGCTACTACGTCGCGCCGACCGTGTTCGAGGGCACCAACGACATGCGGATCTTCCAGGAGGAGATCTTCGGTCCGGTGCTGTCGGTGACGAGCTTCGACGACTTCGACGACGCGATCTCCATCGCGAACGACACCCTCTACGGCCTCGGCGCCGGCGTGTGGAGCCGCAGCGGCGACACCGCCTACCGCGCGGGTCGGGCGATCGAGGCGGGCCGCGTCTGGACCAACACGTACCACCAGTACCCGGCGCACGCCGCGTTCGGCGGGTACAAGCAGTCCGGCGTGGGCCGGGAGAACCACAAGATGATGCTCGACCACTACCAGCAGACGAAGAACCTCCTCGTCTCCTACGCAGAAGGCCCGATGGGATTCTTCTGATGCCCGATCAGTTGAGCAGGGTCGCCGTGTCTGCGGACGCGGCGGCCCTGCTGCGCCAGCTCACCGCACAGCACGGCCCGTTGATGTTCCACCAGTCCGGGGGCTGCTGCGACGGGTCGGCCCCGATGTGCTTCCCCGTGGGGATGTTCCTCACCGGACCCGGCGATGTGCTGCTCGGCGACCTCGACGTCGGCCTCGCCGAGACGATCCCGGTCTACATGTCCGAGTCGCAGTTCGAGTACTGGAAGTACACGCATCTCACGATCGACGTGGTGGACGGTCGCGGATCCGGGTTCAGCGTCGAGTCGCCGACCGGGAAGAGGTTCCTGACCCGGTCGCGGATGCTCGATCAGGCCGAGCTGGAGCACTTCTCGCTGACCTGAGCGCCCCGCGTCCGCACAGGAAGATCTCCGGCGCACATCACGTCTCGGCGTCGGATCTCCCGGTATCCGTCGTCGCATGTCTACAATCGGGTGTCCCGTGCGCCGTGAATCCCTGACGGCCATGGATCTTGCGGTCGCGCTCAAGCGCGGCCACGGAACCGATACAGAGGTGTATATGTCATTCCACAGCACACGAGGCCGACTCGGCCTCGCCATCGGCGCGCTGAGCGCCACGGCGCTCGTCCTTGCGGGCTGCGCGACGAGCAGCACGGGTGGCGGGGGCGCGACCGGAGGATCCTCCGGAAGCGCGATCACGATCGGTACGACCGACAAGGTCACCTTCCTGGATCCTGCCGGATCCTACGACAACGGCTCGTTCGCCGTGATGAACCAGATCTACCCGTTCCTGATGAACAGCAAGTACGGCACGGCGGAGGTCACCCCTGACATCGCCGTGTCGGCCGAGTTCACCTCGCCGACGGAGTACACGGTCAAGCTGAAGAAGGATCTGAAGTTCGCCAACGGCGACCCGCTCACCTCGGCGTCCGTGAAGTTCTCCTTCGACCGCATGGTCAAGATCAACGACGCCAACGGACCGGCGACGCTGCTCGGCAACCTGGAGAGCACGGCGGCTCCGGACCCGACCACCGTCGTCTTCACGCTGAAGAACGGCAACGACCAGATCTGGCCGATGATCCTGTCGAGCCCCGCGGCACCGATCGTGGACGAGAAGGTCTTCTCCGCCGACAAGGTCACCGATGACGACACGATCATCAAGGGCAAGGCCTTCGCCGGTCAGTACGAGATCACCGACTACAAGAAGAACCAGCTCATCTCCTACAAGCCCTACGCCGGCTACCAGGGCGAGCTGGGCAAGGCCGCCAACAGCCAGGTGAACGTCAAGTACTTCGCGGACGCCTCCAACCTGAAGCTCGCGATCGGCAACGGCGACATCGACGTGGCGTTCCGCAGCCTCTCCGCCACCGACACCGAGGACCTCTCCAAGAACAGCAAGGTCAAGCTGGTCGAGGGCCCCGGCGGCGAGATCCGCTACATCGTGTTCAACTTCAACACGATGCCCTACGGCGCGACCACGCCCGAGGCCGACCCGGCCAAGGCCCAGGCCGTGCGCCAGGCCGCGGCCGACCTCATCGACCGCGCCGCGGTCGCGAAGGACGTCTACAAGGACACCTACAGCCCGCTGTACTCCTTCGTCGCCGACGGCATGGCCGGTGCCACGACCCCGCTGAAGTCGATGTACGGCGACGGAAACGGCGGCCCGTCGCTCGACAAGGCGAAGAAGGTCCTCGCGGACGCGGGTGTGACCACCCCGGTCACCCTGAACCTGCAGTACAACGGCGACCACTACGGCCCGTCCTCGGGTGACGAGTACGCCGCGTACAAGGCGCAGCTGGAGGAGGGCGGTCTGTTCACCGTCAACCTGCAGAGCACGGAGTGGACGCAGTACTCCAAGGACCGCACGGCCGACGTCTACCCCGCGTACCAGCTCGGCTGGTTCCCGGACTACTCCGACGCTGACAACTACCTGTCGCCGTTCTTCACGACGGACAACTTCCTGAAGAACCACTACGACAACCCGGCGGTCAACGACCTCATCCTGAAGTCGCAGACCGAGACCGACAAGGACAAGCGCATGGCCGACCTTGCGCAGATCCAGGACATGGTCGCCAAGGATCTGTCCACGCTGCCGCTGCTGCAGGGCAAGCAGGTCGCGGTCGTCGGCAAGGACGTGACGGGAACCACGCTCGACGCGTCGTTCAAGTTCCGCTACGCACCGCTGACGAAGTAACGCACCGGCAGACGGGGCACCGCCGCATGCGCGACGGTGCCCCGTCTCTGTCCCGGCCCTTCGACGGACGCAGGGCCGGAAAGACCCAGACCCCTCCTCACAAAGGTTCTCCATGGCCGTAGACGCCCTCGCCGCAGATCCCGCGGCGACGCGCCCCATGTCCTCCGGAGGGGGACTGTGGCGCTACATCCTGATCCGCCTGGTGCTGATCATCCCCACCGTGTTCATCCTGATCACGCTCGTGTTCTTCCTGATGCGGGTCACCGGCGACCCGATCACGGCGGCCCTCGGCGGCCGCCTTCCTCCGGATCAGCTCGCGGAGCGGATCCACCAGGCCGGCTACGACCGGCCCGTCGTCATCCAGTACTTCGAGTACCTGGGCAACATCCTGCGCGGTGACTTCGGCACCACGCTCACCGACGGCACGCCCGTCGTGCAGGTCCTGCTGACGTACGGATCCGCCACGCTCGAGCTCGCGATCTACGCGCTCATCGTCGCGTTCGCCGTCTCCATCCCGCTCGGCCTCGTGGCCGCGCACCGCCGCGACAAGTGGCAGGACGCCTCGCTGCGGATCATGGCGATCCTCGCCTACGCCACCCCGATCTTCTTCGTCGGCCTGCTGCTCAAGCTCGTGTTCTCGGTGTGGCTGGGCTGGACCCCGGTCTCGGGGCGCGCGGGCACGCAGACCGAGCTGCTCATGAGCGGTGTGAACACCCCCACCGGCATCTACCTGCTCGATGCGATCCGGCTCGGCAACGGCCCGGCGATCCTCGATGTGCTGTGGCACGCGATCCTGCCGGCGCTCGCGCTCGGCATGCTCACGGCGGGCGTTTTCCTGCGCCTCATCCGCACGAACGTGATCGGCACGCTCGGTCAGCAGTACGTCACGTCTGGGCGCTCGCGCGGGGTGAGCGAGTACCGCCTCGTCACCAAGCACGCGTTCCGGCCCGCCCTCATCCCGATCATCACCGTGATGGGCCTGCAGATCGCGATGCTGCTCGCGGGCGCAATCCTCACCGAGACGACCTTCGAGTGGAAGGGAATCGGCTTCATGCTGAGCGAGTACCTGAAGGCCCGCGACTTCGTCGCCGTGCAGGGCATCGTCGTGATGATCGCCGTGATCGTCGCCGTGACGAACTTCATCGTCGACATCGTCGCCGCCATGATCGACCCGAGGGTGAGGTACTGACATGACCCCGGAATCCACCGAACCCGTGATCGACCGCGCACTGCCCACCCCGAAGACCGAGGCGCTCGCCGCTCAGACGCCACGCAAGAAGCGATGGACCGAGCGGATCCCGGTGCTCTCACAGCTGCGGCAGAGCGTCGGCCTGCAGCGCGGCATGCTCGTCACCGGTCTGGTCATCACCGGCGTCTTCGTGCTCACGGCCATCCTCGCGCCCCTGATCGCGCCCTACTCCTGGGCGCAGCAGGCCGTGAACGGCGTGAAGTTCGGCACCCAGCAGGCGCCGAGCGCGACCAACATCCTCGGCACCACCGTCAGCGGCTTCGACGTGTTCTCGCGCGTGATCTGGGGATCCCAGACCGCGCTGCTCGTGATCCTGGCGGCCATCGCCTGCTCGATCTTCATCGGCATCGCGCTGGGCCTGGTCGCCGGCTACTTCGGCGGCTGGTTCGACCGCACGCTCGTCGTGATCGCCGACGCCATCTACGCCTTCCCGTCGCTGCTGCTCGCGATCGTCCTCACGATCGTGATCGGCCACGGCCAGTCCGGCCTGTTCAACGGCATCATGGCCACCGCACTGTCGATCACCGTGGTCTTCGTGCCGCAGTACTTCCGTGTGATCCGCGCCGAGGTGGTGCGAGTGCGCGCCGAACCGTTCGTCGAGTCGGCGAAGGTCATCGGCGTGCCGACCCGGCGGATCCTGATGCGTCACGTGCTGCGCAACTCCACGCGCTCGCTGCCGGTCGTGATCACGCTGAACGCCTCGGAGGCGCTGCTCACCCTGGCCGGCCTCGGCTTCCTCGGTTTTGGCATCGAGGCGACCTCGGCCGCGGAATGGGGCTACGACCTGAACCGCGCCATCGCGGACGTCACCAGCGGGATCTGGTGGACGGCCGTGTTCCCCGGCCTCGCGATCGTGCTGGTGGTGCTCGGCATCACCCTCGTCGGCGAGAGCCTGAACGACCTGAGCGATCCGCGACTGCGCACGCGCCGTCGCGCGGGAGGTGCGGCATGACCGGAACGATCAACAGCACCGGCCTCGCCGACGTCGCGGAGATCCGTGACCTGAAGGTGCGGTTCGCGACCGACGGCGAGCCCGTCGACGCGGTGAAGGGCATCGATATCCAGGCGCACGCGGGGGAGGTGCTCGCGATCGTCGGCGAATCCGGATCCGGCAAGACCGTCACCGCGAACGCCCTGCTGGGGCTGCTGCCCGAGACCGCGACCATGTCGGGTGCGGTCATCGTGCGCGGCCGCGGCGGCGAGACCGACGTCGTGCACGCCTCCCCGGCGAAGCTGCGGGCGATGCGCGGGCGGGACGCGGCGATGGTGTTCCAGGAGCCGTCCACGGCCCTGAACCC
>JAFDWP010000306.1 GCA_018268435.1 Actinomycetota bacterium | reverse complement strand
TGCTGAACGCGCGCTTCGCGCTGAACGCCGCCAACGCCCGCTGGGGCTCGCTGTACGACGCGCTCTACGGCACCGACGCCATCGAGCAGACCGGCGACCTCGCCCCCGGCCGCGAGTTCAACCGCACCCGGGCGGCAGCCGTGGTCGCCTTCGGCCGTGAGCTGCTCGACGAGATCGCGCCGCTGGACGAGGGCTCGCACACGGACGCCACCGGCTACCGCGTGGACGGATCCGGCCTGGTCGTGTCGACCGCCGCGGGCGAGCGACGCCTCGCGGATCCCGCCCGGTTCGTCGGCTTCACCGGCGACGCCGACGCCCCCGCGACCGTGCTGCTGGTGCAGAACGGCCTGCACGCGGAGATCCTCATCGACCGCGCGGGGGCGATCGGCAGCACCGACGCCGCCGGCGTGCAGGACATCATCCTGGAGTCGGCGCTCACCGCGATCCTCGACCTCGAGGACTCCGTGGCCGCCGTCGACGCCGACGACAAGGCGCTCGGCTACCGCAACTGGCGCGGCTTCATGGACGGCACCCTCACCGAGTCCGTCACCAAGGGCGGCAGGACGTTCACCCGCTCGCTCGCCGGCGACCGCACGTACACCACCGCCGACGGCGGCCAGGTGACGCTGCCAGGCCGCGCCGTGCTGTTCGTGCGCAACGTGGGCCACCTCATGCGCACCGACGCCGTGCTCGACCGCGACGGCGACCCCATCTTCGAGGGGATCCTGGACGCGATCATGACCGCGCTCGGATCCCTGCCGGAGCTCGAGGGGGCGAACCGGGGCAGCAACTCGCGCACCGGATCCATGTACATCGTGAAGCCGAAGATGCACGGGCCCGAGGAGGTCGCCTTCGCCGCGGAGCTGTTCGGCCGCGTGGAGGAGCTGCTGGGCCTTCCCGCCCGCACGCTCACGTTCGGGATCATGGACGAGGAGCGCCGCACCTCGGCGAACCTCGCCGCCTCCATCGCCGCCGGATCCGACCGGGTCGTGTTCATCAACACCGGGTTCCTGGACCGCACCGGCGACGAGATCCACACCTCGCTGCACGCGGGGCCCTTCCTGCCGAAGGCGGGCATCAAGGCGCAGCCGTTCATGAAGGCCTACGAGGACCGCAACGTGGCGATCGGCCTCGCTGCCGGCCTCGACGGCCGGGCGCAGATCGGCAAGGGCATGTGGGCCGAGCCCGACCTCATGCACGACATGCTCGTGAAGAAGATCGCGCACCCGCTGTCCGGCGCATCCACCGCCTGGGTGCCGTCGCCCACCGCGGCGACGCTGCACGCCCTGCACTACCACCAGGTCGACGCGTTCGCCGTGCGCGCGACGCTGCCGCCGGTCACCGATGCCGCCCTCGATGCGCTGCTGGTGCCTCCGCTCGCGGATCCCGCGGACCTCACGCCGGAGATCGTCGCGACCGAGATCGACAACAACGTGCAGTCGATCCTGGGCTATGTGGTGCGCTGGATCGACCAGGGCATCGGCGTCTCCAAGGTGCCCGACATCCACGACGTGGGCCTCATGGAGGACCGCGCGACCCTGCGCATCTCGAGCCAGCTGCTGGCGAACTGGCTGCAGCACGGCGTGATCACCGAGGCGCAGGTGGATGACAGCCTGCGCCGCCTCGCCGTGGTCGTGGATGCGCAGAACACCGGGGATCCGAACTACGAGCCGCTCGCGTTCGGTGCCGACGAGCAGCCCGGGATCGCGTTCACCGCGGCCCGCCGCCTGATCACCGAGGGCGCCGCCCAGCCCAGCGGCTACACCGAGCCGCTGCTGCACGGCCTGCGCCGGGAGAAGAAGGCCGAGCAGGCCGCCCGCGCCTGATCCCCTCCCCCTCCCCCACCCCTCCCCTTCCCACCGTCCCCTTCCCACCCCTCCCCACATCCGAGTGGTGGAGGAGGCCCGTCAGGCCTGGGCGTGCGTATAGGCGGCGTGCCACACGCGGTCGAACCCGGCGCGGTCCAACGCGCCGTCGCGGTACGCCGCGCACGCGCCCTGCATCGAGTCGGCGAGCGCGTCGAGCCGGCGCTGTGCATCACGGCCCTCGCCGTCGGCGCGCAGCGTGGAGCAGTACGAGGTGACCGTGGCCGCCGCGCGACGCACCCCGCGGGTGCGGCGGGCGAGGACGACGCCGATCGGCACCGTGATCGCCGCGATCACCGCGAGGGCTGCGAGCGGCGGGACGCCGGCGGAGGCGCACCCGATCCAGACCAGCAGACCGACGCCGAGGGCGACGACGCCGTATCCGCGGGACACCTCCGCCCAGCGCCGCTCCCGTTCTGGGGTGTCGGGGGCGTAGATCACGAGCACGCTGGAGACCACGCCGTATCGGCTGACCGAGCGCGACAGGTACCCCCAGTGCGGGCGGGCCGGCCGCCGCGCCGGCGGTGCGGGATGGCGCCTCGAGGGCGTGGATCGCTGTTCGATGACCATGGCTCCACCGTGCGCCCTGCGGCGCGCGGTGGCGTCCGTCCCTACGCAACGCATGCGCCTCGGGCCCGGATCCCTGCGGTTCCCTGACGGGTTGCGCCGTCCGGCCGGGCCCTCCGCCGACCGGGCCGGGCCCTCCGCCGACCGGGCCGGGGATGTCTGCGGTCGCCCGTAGGCTGGATCCATGCGCCTGGCCACCTGGAACGTCAACTCCATCCGCACCCGCGTCGCCCGTACCGTCGAGTTCGCCGTGCGCGAGGACATCGACGTGCTCGCGATGCAGGAGATCAAGTGCAAGCCGGAGCAGTTCCCGTATGCGCCGTTCGAGGAGGCCGGCTACCACGTCGAGGTGCACGGACTGAACCAGTGGAACGGCGTCGCCATCGCCAGCCGCGAGCCCCTGACCGACGTGCGCACCGCGTTCGACGGCATGCCCGGCTTCGCGAAGGGCCACGAGGGTCCCGATGCGCCGCTCGAGGCCAGGGCGCTCGGCGCGATCGTGAACGGCGTGCGGGTGTGGAGCCTGTACGTGCCGAACGGCCGCTCCCTCGACGACCCGCACCTCGCGTACAAGCTGCACTGGCTCGAGGCGCTGCGCACCGCGACCGCGGCCGAGCTCGCCGCGTCCCCCGGCCTGCCGCTCGCGCTCGTCGGCGACTTCAACATCATCCCGTTCGATCACGACAACGGGGATCCGGACATCGTCATCGGCCGCTCCACGCACGTCTCCCCCGAGGAGCGCGCGGCGTTCTTCGCGCTCGAGTCCGCCGGGGTGCACGACGTCGTGCGCCCGCTGCTGCCGGAGGGCTTCACCTACTGGGACTACCAGCGCCTGAAGTTCCCGCGCAACGAGGGTGTCCGGATCGACTTCGTGCTGGGATCCGAGGCCCTCGCGGATGCAGTGAAGGGCGCCTCGATCCACCGCGAGGAGCGCAAGGGCGAGCAGCCCAGCGACCACGTCCCGGTGGTCGTCGACCTCGAGCTGGCAGGCGCCGAGGACGACGACGACATGCCGATGATCTTCGCGTGAACGACGTGGGCCCCCTCGCCCACCGGTCCCTGAGCGAGGAGCGCAGCGACGAGACGAAGGGCGCCGCGCACGCGGGCGCCCCGACCCCGCGCGTCCGCCTCATCGCGACGGATCTCGACGGCACCCTGCTCGATCCGTCCGGCCGGGTGACCGACCGCACGCGCGCCGCCCTCGACGCCGCGCGCGCGGCGGGCATGGTCGTGGTGCCGGTCACGGCCCGGCAGCCCATCGGCCTGCGCACGATCGCCGAGGAGGCCGGGTTCGACGGCTGGGCGCTGTGCGGCAACGGCGCCTACGGGGTGCACCTGAGCACGCACGCGCAGCTGTTCGCCACGGAGATCGCGGTGCCCGTGCAGCAGCGGATCGCCCGCGAGTTGAGTGCGCG
>JAFDWP010000305.1 GCA_018268435.1 Actinomycetota bacterium | reverse complement strand
GGGCTGTCCAAGTCGTACGGCTCGCTGGAGATCTTCACCGACGTCGACCTCGCCATCGACCGCGGTTCCAAGGTCGTCGTGCTCGGGCTGAACGGTGCGGGCAAGACCACGCTGCTGCGCATCCTTGCCGGCGTCGACAAGCCCGACACGGGGCAGCTGGAGCCGGGGCATGGGCTCAAGGTCGGGTACTACGCGCAGGAGCATGAGAACCTCGACGTGGCGCGGTCGGTGCTGGAGAACATGATGTCCTCGGCGCCGGATCTCAACGAGACCGAGGCGCGCAAGGTGCTCGGCTCGTTCCTGTTCACGGGCGAGGACGTGCACAAGCCGGCCGGCGTGCTGTCCGGTGGGGAGAAGACCCGGCTGTCGCTCGCGACGCTCGTCGTCTCCGCGGCGAACATGCTGCTGCTGGACGAGCCGACGAACAACCTCGACCCGGCGTCCCGCGAGGAGATCCTCGGGGCGCTCGCGCACTACGAGGGCGCCGTCGTCCTCGTCTCGCACGATCCGGGCGCCGTGCAGTCGCTCAACCCCGAGCGCGTGCTCATCCTGCCGGACGGCGTCGAGGACATCTGGAGCAAGGAGTACCAGGAGCTCATCGAGCTCGCCTGACGCTCGCGGGTCCCGACGCGCGCGGTGCGACGCCGGGCTCTCGAAGGGTGGTCCCTGAGGCTCTCGAAGGGTCGCGCTCAGTGCTGCTCGACGGCGTCGAGGAGGGCATCCTCGTCGGCCATGTCGCGGTCGCGACGACGCCGCGGCTCCCGGGGCGCCCGCCCGACGGCCTCATCCCGGTGCTTGACGACCTCGGTGCGGATCACGTAGCCGATGAAGATGAAGCCCATGATCGCGAACAGGATCCACTGGATGGCGTAGGACAGGAACGGCCCTGGATCGTCGGAGGGCGAATCGAACGCGTGCGGGCGTGACGCCGGAGCCGGCGATTCGCTGACCAGTTCGCCGTAGGCGCCGGTGTCGACGGTCGATCGGTCGCCGATCTTCTCGGCGACCAGCGGCAGGTTGATGCTCGGCACCTGCCCCGCGGGGGCGCCGCGTCCCGAGGGCGGCAGCGGCTCACCGGGGCGCAGCCGGGCGATGACGGTGGTCTCGCCCTGCGGCGGTGCGGGGATCGAGGTGGGCACGTCGGTGCCCTCCCCGGCCACGGCCCAGCCGCGGTTGATGATGACGGTGCGGCCGTCATCGGTGCGGAACGGCACGAGCACCTCGAAGGCGCTGGTGCCGCCGTGCGGCCGGTTGCGCACCAGCAGCTGACCCGACGGCTCGTACTGTCCGTGCAGGCTCACGGGTTGCCACTGCTCGGACTCGGGGAGGGACTCACCCGGGGAGAGCAGATCGGCGAGCGGGACGGGCTTGGCGTCGTAGTTGCGCTGCACGAGTTCGAGCTGGGTCTGGCGCTCCTCGTTGCGGGAGAACTGCCAGTTCGACAGATAGACGCACACGACGGCGAAGAGCACCGCCACGGCGAGATAGGCGCTCCAGCGGAGCAGGCGCTGCCGCATCATTCGCGCTCGCCCTCACCGACGGCGTCGTCGATCCGCGCCGGGAAGTCCCGGGCGCGCAGGTAGTCGTACAGGAACCGGAGGTGCTCGTCGCACGCGAGCCAGACCTTCTCGCGCTCCGCGTCGTGGATGCGCGGATTGCGCCACACGATCCGATGCGTGGCCGCGGCGCGGCAACCGGCCCGGGAGCACTTCAGCGCCGCCTTCGACGCCGTCATGAGCGCGGCTCCGCGGGAGGGGCGGGCGTCTCGGCGACGGTGATCACCGCGGGCGGGCGCGGCGTCTCGCCCTGCGCCTCGGTCGTCGGGGACAGCTCGGCCAGGGGCGATTCCACCTCGGTGGCGACGGAGTCGTCGCCGGCGTTCGCGAACACGACGGCGATGTACGGGAGCACCGCGGCCGCGATCGCGAAGACCCAGGTCCACCAGCCCATCGGCTGCACCGTGAAGACGAGGATGAAGCACACCGTGCGGATCCCCATGGTGATCGCGTAGTGGCGCACGCGGTCGCGGGCCTCGTCGCGCGGGGCGCGCGGCAACGAGGTCACGGCGGCGTCAGGTGTCCTTCTCACGATGAGTCCAGCCTACGCCGCCGGGACCTCGGCGGATGCCGCCGGCGGACTCAGGACCCGTAGCGGCTGTACGAGAACGTCGCGACGATCGCGACGATGATGAGGGCGCCGATCAGCAGGCCCAGGGCGATGCCGATGTAGCCGGTGATGAGGCCCGTGATCGCGAGTCCCCGTCCTCCGAGCGTCGGATCGTTCTTGGTCTTCTTGAGCGCCATGTGACCGGTGATGACCGCGGGCACGCCCGCCAGGAGGGGGAGGATCAGGTACGCCCAGCAGAACACGACCGCCACGATGCCGCAGATGAGCGAGGTGATCGCCAGACCGTTCGTGCGCTGCGGCGTCGGATACGGCTGTCCGTAGGGCTGCGCGTACGCAGTCGGGTACCCCGGGGCGGTCGGGACGGCGCCGGGATAGGCCTGGACGGGCGGGGTGGCACCCGGGTAGCCGGGGGCCGCCGGAGGCGTGGCGCCCGGGTAGGCGGGGGCGCCGGACGGGCCGGATCCCGGGTAGATCGGCGCGCCGGGCTGCGATGCCGCGCCCGGATACGCGGGCTGCTGCGGCGGCAGTGGGATGCCCGGATAGGCGGGGGGCTGCTGCCCCGGGGGCGGGTAGCCGCCGTTGTCGTTGCTCATGCGCTTCCTCCTGGTTCACCACAAAGATTCCGTGCGGCCCTGGCCGTGTCAATTCCGGGTCTCGTGTCCGCTCGCTAGGCTTGCCTGCCGTACACCTCGAATTCTTGGGAGCCCTGCATGAGCACTGATCGCGTCGTCCTGGTCACCGGCGGAAACCGCGGCATCGGCCGCGCGATCGCGGAGCGCTTCGTGCGCGACGGCTACCGGGTCGCCGTGACCGCACGCAGCGGCGAGGGGCCTGAGGGCACGCTGACGGTCCGTGCCGACGTCACCGACGCCGCCGCCGTTGATGCGGCGTTCACCGAGGTCGAGCAGAAGCTCGGTCCCGTGGAGATCGTCGTCGCGAACGCGGGGATCACCAAGGACACCCTGCTGCTGCGCATGTCCGAGGACGACTTCGACAGCGTCGTCTCTACGAACCTCGGCGGATCCTTCCGCGTCGTCAAGCGCGCGTCGAAGGGGATGCTCAAGGCCCGGTTCGGGCGGGTGATCCTCATCTCCAGCGTTGTCGGCCTGTACGGGTCGGCAGGACAGATCAACTATTCCGCATCCAAGAGCGCGCTCGTCGGCTTCGCGCGCTCGCTCACGCGTGAGCTCGGCGCCCGCGGGATCACGGCGAATGTCGTGGCCCCCGGCTTCATCGAGACCGACATGACCGCGGAGCTCCCCGAGGAGACCCAGAAGCAGTACAAGGCGAACATCCCGGCCGCGCGGTTCGCCTCCGCGGACGAGGTCGCCGGCGTCGTCACCTGGCTGGCCTCCGACGACGCCGCGTACATCTCCGGCGCGGTGATCCCCGTCGACGGCGGCCTCGGCATGGGGCACTGACCCGCGGGGACCGATGCGGCTCAGTCGACGGCGGCGACCAGCAGCTCCGCGAGCCGTTCGGGGGCCGAGAACTGCGGCCAATGGCCGGATCCGATCCGCACCACCTCCCGGTGCGTGATGCTCCGGTACTCGTCGCCGTATCCGCCCCACTGCTCGAGGTAGCCCTCCAGCTCGTCCTGGGTGAAGCGCCCCATGAGCAGCGTCGTGGGGACGTCGTGGCGGCGGACGTCCGTCAGGGCGATCGGATCCGTGGGCACCTGCACGGGCACGCTCCGGGCGGTGCGTGCCGCAGCGGCCCGGGTCGGCGCGTCGAGATCGGCGACGTCCTCGGCGTCGAAGAAGTCCCAGCCGGGGAACGGGATCACACCGTCGACCACGGGGAACTCGCTGATCCCGGTGCCGGGAGGGGGTGGGACCGTGTCGACGAACACCGCGCGACGCACCCGGTCCGGCCGCGCATCGACCGCCCCCCAGATGACGTTGCCGCCGCCGGAGTGCCCGACGAGCACGACCTGGCCGTCCGCCTCGTCGATCGTGGCCACGACGGCGGCGACCCAGTCGCTCATCCGGATCCCGGCCGTCTCGGAGGCAGGGGCGCCGAGGCCCGGCAGGGTCAGCGGACGCGGGTTGTGACCGGCCTCGCGGAGCGGTGCGAGAGCGGGGCCCCAGGAGTCGGCGTCGAGCCACAGGCCGGGAACGAGGATGATGTCCATGGAGCCACGCTAGCGGGAGCCTCGGACATCGCTCGCGCCCCGGAAGGGAGCAACCGAGGAAGCGGCCCGGGGGAGCGTCAGGGCAGCAGCGGCAGCACCTCGGCGAGGTCGACGGGGCCGATCACGAGCGCGGCGGCCGCGCGCACGGCGGGCTTGGCGTTGAATGCCAAGCCGAGGCCCGCCACCGCCATCATCTGCAGGTCGTTCGCACCGTCGCCGATCGCGATCGTGGCCTGCGGCGCGACGCCGAGCTCCGCCGCCCACTCCTGCAGGGAGGCGGCCTTGGCCGCCGCATCCACGATCTCGCCGTCGACGCGTCCGGTCAGCGCCCCTTCCCGGACCTCCAGGCGGTTGGCTCGCCAGCGGTCGACGCCGAGTGCGGGCGCCACCGTGTCGAGGATCTCGTGGAACCCTCCGGAGACGACGCCGACCACGCCGCCGCGCGCGTGCACGGCGTCGATGAGCGTGCGCACGCCCGGCGTCGGCTCGATGCGCTCCCGCACGCGCGCGAAAGCCTCGGTCGGCACGCCGGCGAGGGCGGCCACCCGGGAGCGCAGGCTCGTCGCGAAGTCGACCTCGCCGCGCATCGCGGCCTCCGTCGCCGCCTGCACCTCGGCGCGTCGGCCGGCCTCGTCGGCGAGGAGCTCGATCACCTCGTTGCGGATGAGAGTGGAATCGGCATCGAGGACGACGAGGAAGCGCGCGGAGGTCACCCGTCGAGCGTAGCCGTCGCGCCGGAGAGCCACGGACGCTGTGACGGGTGCTCCTGCGATCGCGCGGTCAGCGCTCGATCCGCACGCCCTTGCCCACCACTGTCAGGCCCGTGTCGGTGATCGTGAAGCCGCGAGCCAGGTCGCGCTCGCGGTCCACGCCCACGGTCGCGCCGTCCAGCAGCACCACGTTCTTGTCCAGGATGGCGCGATGCACCCGGGCGCCCTGCCCCACCCGCACCCCGTCGAACAGCACCGAGTCGGTGATGGTCGATCCGCCCGCGGCCAGGGTCCACGGGCCGACGACGCTGCGTTCGAGGTGGGTGCCGGACAGCACCGACCCGAGCGAGACGATGGAGTCGATCGCATTGCCGATGCGGCCGACCGAGTCGCGCACGAATTTGGCCGGCGGCGAGTTCACCGCCTGCGAGTGGATCGGCCACTCCATGTTGTAGAGGTTGAAGATCGGCAGCGTCGAGATGAGATCCATGTGCGCATCGAAGAACGACTCGATCGTGCCCACGTCCCGCCAGTAGGAGCGGTCGCGCGGGGAGGATCCCGGGACCTCGTTCTGCTTCATGTCGTAGAAGCCGGCTTCGCCGCGGTTCACGAAATAGGGGATGATGTCGCCGCCCATGTCGTGATCGGACCCGGCGAGCTCGCCGTCGGCCTCGACGGCCTCGATGAGCGCGTCGGTGTCGAAGACGTAGTTGCCCATCGAGGCGAGCACCTCGTGCGGCGAGTCGGGCAGCCCGGTCGGATCGGTCGGCTTCTCCAGGAACTGGTTGATGCGCCCCGAGTCGCCGTCCGCGACGTCGATGACGCCGAACTGCGAGGCGAGCGCGAGCGGCTGACGGATCCCGGCCACGGTCGCGCGCGCCCCCGACGCGAGGTGCGCGTCGATCATCTGCTGGAAGTCCATGCGGTACACGTGGTCGGCGCCGATGACGACGACAATGTCCGGCTTCTCATCCAGGATCAGGTTCAGGCTCTGCAGGATCGCGTCCGCGGAGCCGGAGAACCAGCGCTTGCCCAGGCGCTGCTGGGCGGGCACGGACGCGACGTACGAGTCGAGCAGCGCCGACATACGCCAGGTCTGCGAGATGTGCCGATCGAGGCTGTGCGACTTGTACTGGGTGAGCACGACGATCTGACGCAGGCCCGAGTTGATCAGGTTCGAGATCGCGAAATCGATGAGTCGGTACTGTCCGCCGAAGGGCACGGCGGGCTTGGCGCGGTCCGCGGTCAAGGGCATGAGCCGCTTGCCCTCCCCGCCTGCGAGGATGATCCCGAATACCTTCTTTGGTGCCGACATGGGTCCACCATAGAGCCCCGCCGACGCGATGTACTACCTTCAGGACATGCGCGTCGACATCATCACCAAGGAGTACCCGCCGGAGATCTACGGCGGGGCCGGCGTGCACGTCGCGGAACTCGTCAAAGCCCTGCGCGAGCGCATCGACGTGCAGGT
>JAFDWP010000304.1 GCA_018268435.1 Actinomycetota bacterium | reverse complement strand
GCGCTGCAGGCCCTCGCCGATCGCGACATCCTGGTCGTCGCGACGACGGGGACGGTCGGACGGGACCACCTCGACCTCGTCGTGCCGGACAACGCCAGGGTGATCGGCTTCGTGCCGTTCGCGGAGCTGCTGCCGCGGGTCGACCTCGTCATCACGAACGGCGGCTGGGGAGGGACTCTGGCCACACTGGCGCAGGGCGTCCCGCTGATCATCGCGGGAGGAGACCTGGACAAGCCCGAGGTCGCCGCACGTGTCGCCTTCAGCGGGGCGGGGATCAACCTGCGCACCGGGACCCCGACCGCCGCCGCGATCGCCGCCGCCGTCGACCGGGTCATGGCGGACGGGTCGTACCGCGAGGCGGCCGAGCGCATGGCCGCCGACCTCGCGCGGCTCGGCGGTGCCGAGCGCGCCGCGGAGCTCGTGGCGCGCTCGGCATCGGACGTCGTGCACCCCGATGCATGATGGGGGAATGGAGATCACCACCGCCGCCTGGCTGCGAGCACGTCCCACGCTCACCGGATCCGCGCCGACGCTGCACCCGGATTCCCTGCCGGACGATCCCCTCGCACTGTTCCTGAACTGGATCACGACCGCGGCGGAGGCGGGAGTCGCCGAGCCGCACGCCGCGACCCTGGCGACGGTGGACGCCGACGGAGTCCCGGATGCGCGCACCCTCATCCTCAAGGACGTCGACGAGCGCGGTTGGGCGTTCGCCGGACCGCGCTCGTCCGCGAAGGGCCGCCAGCTTGCGGCGAGGCCCGCGGCGGCGCTGAACTTCTGGTGGCAGCCGCAGCGGCGCGCCGTGCGGGTGCGCGGTCCGGTGCAGGAGGCCTCCGCCGAGGAGAGCGCCGCCGACCTTCAGGCGCGGTCGGCGGCGGCGCGGGCCGGGGTCGCCGAGGGCGACTGGGTGCTGTGGCGGGTCGTGCCGAGCCGGATCGAGTTCTGGCAGGGCGCAGAGGACCGGCAGCACGTCCGCATCGTCTATGTGCGCGATGGATCGGACTGGGTCCGCACCTGGCGCGGGGAGGAGCGCGCATGACCGGCTCCCCTCGTCGTCCGGATGCGGCGCGGACGCGGCCGGACCGCGCGCGACGTGACACGCTGGGACCATGACCGATGAACTGCTTCCCCCGGCGCTCCGCGCCGAGATCAACGCGGTGCTTGACGACGCCGGCGTGCACGCGGACCGGCGCCTCATCATGCGCATGCTGCAGACGGCGATCCTTCTCGGCGAGGACCGCACCGATCGTCTCGATCTGAAGATCGCCTCGGCCGCCCTGAGCGAGATGCGCGACGCGTTCCGGCTGTTCGCGCCGTTCCACGGCGTGCCCAAGGTCACCGTGTTCGGATCCGCCCGCACCGCGCAGGACGACCCGCTGTACCGGCAGGCCCGCGACGTCGCCGCCGCGCTCGCCGCGGAGGGATGGATGGTCGTGACCGGCGCGGGGCCCGGGATCATGCAGGCCGCCGCCGAGGGCGCCGGCCCCGAGCGGTCCCTCGGGGTGTCGATCCGGCTGCCGTTCGAGGAGAAGGCCAACGCGGTCGTCAACGAGCAGGATCACGTCGTCGCGATGAAGTACTTCTTCACGCGCAAGCTCATGCTCATGAAGGAGTCGCGCGGGTTCATCTGTCTGCCGGGCGGCTTCGGCACCCTGGATGAGATGTTCGAGCTGCTCACGCTGCAGCAGACCGGCAAGGCCGAGCCGATGCCGATCGTGCTGCTGGATGAGCCCGGCGGCACCTTCTGGCGTGGGCTGGAGCGGTTCGTGCAGGAGGATCTCTCGCCGACCGGCGTGATCTCGCCCGGCGACTTCGACCGGGTGCAGATCACCGACTCCGTCGCCGAGGCGACCGCCGTGATCACCGGATTCTGGCGCAACTACGACTCCCTGCGCTGGGTGGGGGACGAGCTCGTGCTGCGCCTGCGGGCGGAGCCCACGGCGGCGGAGGTCGCGCAGCTCGACGAGCGGTTCCGGGACATGCTGAGCACCGGGCGGATCGAACGCACGGCGCCGCTGCCGATCGAGGTGTCCGACGGTGATGTGCTCGACCTGCCGCGGCTGGTGCTGCATCTCGACCAGCGCACCGTCGGCGGTCTATTCCGGCTGATCGACGCGATCAACCAGCTGGGTTCGGCGCCCGGTCGGTGACGCCGCGGGGGATCACGCCGCCCGGGCCTCCAGATAGGCGAGGATCGCGCGGACGCGGCGGTTGCCGTCGGGGGAGTCGATCAGCCCCAGCTTGGCGAAGATGCTTCCGGCGGGGCTGAGGTCAGCGCGCGGCCATCAACTCGAGCAGGAGCCGCGCGAGCAGCCGACGGTACTCCTCCTCATCCGCCCCTTCGATGCGGACCACGCGGTCGTACACCTCGACCGATCCGATCACATCTCCCCACTGCGCGAGCTCCTGGTCCGTGACGTCGTCACGCAGCCACCCGCGCTCCCGCCACAGCGCCATGATCGACAGGTTCTCCGCGCGCAGGCCGAGCACGAGGTTCCGGAACGAGGCCGCGAGCTCCGCATCGGTCCGGGCGGCCTCGGAGGCGGCGAGCCAGATCCCGTGGGTGTCGCGATTGACGGTGGCCAGGATCCGGGCGCTGATCTCCGCGGCCTCGTCGGCGGATCGTGCATCGCGGAACTCCGAGCCGAGCTCGGTGTCCAGCACCGCGACCTCGTCGCGGGTGGAGAACGCCACCAGGTCGAGCGCGGCGCGGAGCAGCCGCAGCTTCGGGCCCTGCGCCTGCACCGTCTCCGTGGAGACCCCCGCGAGCCGGGCGATCTGCGGCAGGGACGTGCCGGCATAGCCCCGCTCGGCGAACAGTTCGGCCGCGGCGCGCACGATCCTCTCGCGGGTCGCGGCCGCCTGCCCCTCGCGCAGACGGGACGTGTACCGACGGGTTTTCTGCTCGCCCATATTGACTCCAGTAGCACTGTGATGAATACTTCTCATACGTATTCAACCTTATCCCACGAAACCGGAGTCGACATGGCATCCATCCTGTTCGCGAGCGTGCCCATCAACGGGCACGTCGCTCCGCTACTGTCGCTGGCACGCGAATTCGCGCTCCGCGGTGATCGTGTGCGGTTCCTGACCGGACGCCGGTTCCGGGATCAGGTGGTGGCGACCGGGGCCGAGCACATCCCGCTGCCCGCCGCGGCGGACTTCGACGATCGCGACCTCTCCGCGGCCTTCCCCGAGCGCGACGGGCTCTCCCCCGTGCGCGCCCTCGCGTTCGACGTCGAGCACCTCTTCGTGCGCCCCGGCGTCCCGCAGTACGCGCGGATCCAGGAGGCGCTCCGGGAGGAGCCCGCGGACGCGATCGTGGTCGATCCCGCCTTCGCCGCCGGCGCCCTCCTGGTCGGCCTGCCAGCGGCGCAGCGGCCGGCTGTCGTGGTGGGCGGGGTCATCCCGCTCAACCTCTCCGCGCCGGGGCTCGCTCCCTTCGGGTTCGGCCTGCCGCCGCTCGACGGCGTTCTCGGCCGACTGCGCAACGCCGTGCTCGGGGCGCTGGTCTCGCGCGTCTTCGCCCCGGTGGATCGTGCGGCCCGCGAGGTGACAGAGCAGGTGCACGGACGCGGCGCGCGGGTCCTGGTCATGGACTGGATCCGGCACGCGGAGCAGATCGTGCAGTGCACCGTGCCGTCGTTCGAGTATCCGCGCGCGGGCGCCCCGGTGCGCTTCGCCGGGCCGGTCGCCTCGTCCGGACTGGCCGAGCACCCCCGCCCGGAGTGGTGGCCGGAGCTGGACGGGTCCCGCCCGGTGATCCACGTCACCCAGGGGACGTTGGCCAACGACGACCCCGCGGAGTTGATCCTCCCCACGATCGAGGCGTGCGCGGATGAGGATGTGCTGGTCGTCGTCGCGACGGGCGGCCTGCCGGCCTCCCGGCTCGGTGCCCTGCCCGCGAACGTGCGGGTGGCGGAGTTCCTGCCCTATGAGGAGCTGATGCCGAAGACGTCGCTCATGGTCAGCAACGGAGGCTACGGAGGAGTGCAGTTCGCGCTGCGTCACGGCGTGCCGCTGGTGGTCGCACCCGGCAAGGAGGACAAGGTGGAGGTCGCGGCGCGCACCGCATGGTCGGGGGTGGGCATCAACCTGCGCCGACAGCGCCCCCGTCCGGCGCAGCTGCGCCGGGCCGTGGCGGAGGTGCTCCGCGAGCCGGCGTACCGCGCGGCCGCCCGTCGGCTGCAGGCGGAGATCGAGGCCTCGGCCGGAGCCGCCGGCTTCCCCGCGATCGTGGATGCGGTCGTCGTCGCGCATCGCACGCGGGCAGCGAACCTCTGAGCGGCACGGGCGCGCCCCGCGGCGCGCCCGTGTGCTTCGGCCGTGCTCAGCGGGCGACGGGTGCGGCGAGCAGCTCCAGCACCGCGTCCGCCGCGCGGGCGCCGCCGTCCGTGTCGCGCAGGCGGGCACCGATCGTCCCGGCGACGGCCGCGAAGGACGGATCCTGCAGCATCCGCGCGACCGCGTCCGCGATCGCCGACGGCGCCGAGGTGCGCGACATCACGAGCGCGGCCCCCGCGGTCTGCACCGAGCGCGCCACCATCGGCTGGTCGAGCAGCGGGTTCATCGGCATCAGCAGCAGCGGGACGCCGTGCGCGAGGGCGCGGAACGTGGTGCTGAGGCCGCCGTGGCCGATCACGAGCGACGCGCGCGGGAGCAGCTCCGCGTGGGAGGCGCGGCCGCGCACCTCGACGTTCGACGGCGGGTTCACGATTCCGGGATCCGTCCCGCCCAGCGTGATCACCGCCTGCACCGGCAGCGAGCCGAGGGCGATCGCGATCCGGCGGTAGGCGGCGGCCTGACCGGGGAGCTCCGAGGTGGACAGGCTCACCACGACGAGAGGCGGATCCTCGGGGTGCGCGGCGATGCCGCGCTCGCCGCTCCCGGTCCACACCGTCGCCGAGGCGGGGCGCGTGCTCGGGTCGAGCAGATCGTCGCACATCACGATCCGCAGCTGCGCCGCGTCCCAGGACCGCAACGGCGAGCGCCCGCGCAGGGCCGCCAGCATGCCGACCGGACCCCGGGCGAGGCTCTTGGTCCAGTAGTCGAGGTAGGTGTGGAACAGGACGGCCGTGCGGTATCCGGCCGCGACCGCGCGGCGGCCGCAGCCGCTGAGCAGGCAGTCCACCAGGACGACGTCGGGTCGCAGACGGTCGAGCTCGGCGAGCACCCGTTGCTCGAGTGCGCGGTCCGACTGCAGTCGGACCGCCTGCATCAGGGTGGTCAGGACGGAGCGGGGGACGGACCAGGTCCAGAATCCCATCTCGGGCAGCGGGACGAACGGCAGCGGTGCGGCGGCGTCGGCGACATCCGGCGCGCCGAGCACGTGCACCTCGTGCCCTCTCGCACTCAGCTCGGTCGCCAGCCGCATCAGGGGCGGCAGGTTGCCTCCGCCGGGAAAGGTGATCAACGCGAACCGTGCCATGGCTCCTCCTCGGGCTCAGGCTTCAGAGCGTGTCGAGGACGGCCGACACGAGCCGCCGGATCCGCCGGAGCGTCTCGTCGCGGGATAGCCCGCGGTCATGGCGCAGCAGCGCATACGTGTAGAGATCGGTCGCCACGACCAGCAGGTCCAGCGCTTCGTCGCGATCGGCCGTGGTGGCGAGGGCATGCGCGAACACGCCCTCGACCCAGGCGCGGTGCAGGGCCTTGCCGGACGCCGTCACCGCGGCGGCGACCGGCTCCCATGACTCCTGACCGAGCAGCAGCATCGTCTGCCGCGCGGTCCGCTCGTAGTGGTCGACGAGGGCCGACAGCGACAGGTCCACGTCGTCGGGATCCACGGTGCGCTCGGCGATGACGACGCTGCTGCCGTACTCCAGGCCGGCGGCGAACAGCCCGTCCCGGCTGCCGAAGATGCGCAGCAGCGTCCGCACCGTGACCCCGGCCCGTTCGGCCACGCGGGGGAGGGTGACCGCGGCGAGCGGCAGTTCGGCGACGACCTCCATCAGCGCCTGCAGGATGTCCGCGCGCGTCTGCTCCGCCTGCGCGTTGCGCAGGGTCATGTCGTAGTCTCGCGGCGCATTCATGTCACCACCTATTGAAATGGAATCCATGATTCATGTCAAGAGGGAGTAACACCGATTTCCGGTGATCGCGATGCGCTGTCGGCCGATCGTTCAGCGCCGTCCCCGCCGCTCGGCGAAGGCGGCGAGGTCGAGGGGAGTGCCGAGGATCCGCTCCGCCGCGCGCACCCCGGAGGCGTACGCGCCGCCCACGGTGGCCGGTTCGGCGCCCCAGGTCGCCTCACCGGCGAAGTGCAGCACGTCCTCGACAGGACCGGACAGGGCGTCATGGTCGTGGTGGGAGGAGCCGGTCGCGATGTACGAGTAGGAGCCCCGGGAGAACGGATCCTCGCCCCAGCGGGTGATCCACCGGGCCGCGGGTGCGGGAACCTGCTCGCCGTACAGCCCGCGCAGCGCGGCCAGCGCATCCGCGACGATGTCGTCGTCGTGGAGGTCCTGCATCCGTCGGCCGAACGGGCCGGCGGCGAAGGTCAGCAGCGTCGGCCGACCGGAGATCGCGGACACGTCGTACCAGGAATGCCAGTGCTCACCGGGCTCGCCCAGCGCGCGGATCGCGTAGACGCCGTCCTCCCAGAAGCGCTCCGGGAACTGCAGGAAGATCTTGTTGAAGACGCCCATGCCGAGGCGCCGGATCGGGCCGGCCACCTCGTCCGGAAGCGCCGGATCGAAGGTGATCGATCCGGCCTTCAGCACGCCCAGCGGCACGGTCACGAGCACCCGGCCGGCGCGGAACTCGCCGTGGTCGGTCCGCACCCGCACGCCGTCGTCCTCGCGCTCCACGGCGTTCACGACGTGCTCCAGCCGCACGTCGAGTCCCGCCGCGATCCGCCCGGGCAGCTCGTCGTACCCGCGGGGGAAGATCACCTCGTCGCCCTCGATCGCGTCCTCATCCAGACCGTGCGCGTCGAGGTCGCCGATCCATGCGCCGCACTGCTCCTCCACCCGGTGCCGGAAGAACTCGCGGATCTCGTCGATGCGCTCCGGATCCATCGCCTCCGGCAGTCGCTCGAGACCGTCCAGCGCCCGCTCGGTCACGTCGAGGTAGGTGTCGCCGGGGGAGGATGCCGCGATCTCGCGCTCCAGCGCCCGATCCGCCTCGGCGACGTCGGCCGTCCACTGCGCGCTCGCGTCCGCCGTCATGCGACGCGTGTCGCCGTCGAAGTCGGCGATCGGACGCCCGCCCGCCTGGAAGCTGCCCACGGTGAACTCGAGGGTCGGCACCCCGAGCGCCTGCGCCAGCTCCCACAGCCGGGAGTCCGTGATGCCGTGGATCCACGACGCACCGAGGTCGACGGGGAATCCCGCGTCGCGGTCGGTGTGCATGCGCCCGCCGATGCGGTCCCGCGCCTCCAGCACCACGACGCGTCGGCCGGCGTCGGCGAGCAGACGGGCGGCGGTGATGCCGGACATGCCGGCGCCGATGACGATCACGTCGTGGCCGGGCGCGGTGCGGTCCGTGGTCATGCATCCTCCTGGGGGCCTGCGGCGAGCGGCCGTCGATCGCGCACGTGAGCCGCACCAGGGTATCGCGGCAGGCATGTCGCAGGCCCGGATGATTCGTGCAGTCCTCGGCCATGAGCGCGAGCACCCGGAGACCGGGAGATCCGCCGCCGGACCCGCGGACACGCCGACCGGCGTTGGAGAGCGAGCGGCCATCGAGCGCACGCGGGAGCGGGAGCAGGTATCGTTGTACGGATGTCGTGCGTGCGGATGCGCGCCGACGAGAGCTGAACAGGGAGGCCGCCATGGATATCGATCTCGGATTGCTGCGCACGATCGAGCGGGAGAAGGAGATCCCCTTCGACGAGCTGGTCGCGATCATCGAACAGGCCGTCCTGACCGCTTACGCCAAGCACGACTCCCTCGAGGGCACGCTCACCGAGGGCACCCGCGTCGAGCTGGATCGCAAGACCGGGCACGTCGCGGTGATGGTGCCGGTGCTCGACGAGGAGGGCGCGGTCATCGGCGAGGAGGACTCGACCCCCGACGACTTCGGCCGCATCGCCGCCTTCGCCGCGAAGCAGGTCATCGGCCAGCGCCTGCGCGACATCGCCGACGACGCGGTGCTCGGCGAGTTCCGCGGCAAGGAGGGCGACATCGTCGCCGGCGTCATCCAGCAGGGCCCCAACCCGCGGATGGTCCACGTCGATCTGGGCTCGGTCGAGGCCATCCTGCCGCCCGAGGAGCAGGTCCCCGGCGAGGAGTACACGCACGGATCCCGCATCCGCGTCTACGTCACGTCGGTCGCGAAGGGCGCGAAGGGCCCTGCCATCACCGTCTCCCGCACCCACCCCGGTCTCGTGCGCAAGCTGTTCGCGCTCGAGGTCCCCGAGATCGCCGCGGGTCTGGTCGAGATCGTCGCGCTCGCCCGCGAGGCCGGCCACCGCAGCAAGATCGCGGTGAAGGCCAACGACCCGTCGATCAACGCCAAGGGCGCCTGCATCGGCGAGATGGGACGCCGCGTGCGCGCGGTGACCGAGGAGCTCGCGGGGGAGAAGATCGACATCGTCGACTACCACCAGGATCTGGCGACGTTCGTCGCGCACGCGCTGTCGCCCGCGAAGGTGACCAGCGCGTTCGTCCTCGATGCCGGCACCAAGGCCGTGCGGGCCCTCGTGCCGGACTACCAGCTGTCCCTGGCGATCGGCAAGGAGGGGCAGAACGCCCGTCTGGCCGCGAAGCTCACCGGCGCCAAGATCGACATCCAGCCGGACTCGATCCTCGACGCGTGACGGGCTCGCTCCGGCGCCACCGATCTGAGGTGTAAGATGGATCCCGTACGAACGTGTGTCGGTTGCCGCGCTCGTGCATCTCGCACCGCCCTCCTCAGGGTGGCGATCCGGAACGGTGAGTTGGTCTTCGACGAGCAGGCCGTGCTGCCGGGGCGAGGTGCGTGGGTGCATCCGACTCCGGAGTGCGTGGAAGCCGCCCGGCGGCGACGCGCCTTCGCCCGTGCGCTCCGTGTGTCCCCTGTGCTGGAATTCCCGGAAGCAGAGAACACGCAGACCCTCGAGAAACGGCTGAACGGCTATGGAAACAAAGTGAACGGCTCGAAATGAGACCCGTCCGCGACTAGTGGTCTGCCCTGTCCGGGTGGACCGACCCTGACAGGAGAATTGTGGCTGGTAAACCACGCGTGCACGAGATCGCCGCCGAACTCGGCGTCGACAGCAAGTTCGCCCTCGCGAAGCTCAAGGAGCTCGGCGAATTCGTGAAGTCCCCCTCATCCACCATCGAGCCTCCGGTGGCGCGCAAGCTGCGCGCTGCGATCGAGGCCGACAAGCCCGCCGGCGCCGCGTCCGCGCCCGCCCCGGCGGCCAAGCCCGGTGCCCCCGCCCCCAAGGCGGCGACGCCTGGCGCGCCCAAGCCCGGCCCGAAGGCCCCGGTCCCCGGACCCAAGCCGGGCCCCGCCAAGCCCGCCGAGGCCGCTCCGGCCCCGCAGGCCGAGCAGCCGGCTCCGGCCGCGCCCGCGGCTCCCGCCGCCCCCGCGGCGGAGAAGCCGTCCGCGCCGAAGCCCGGCGGCTCCGCGGCTCCGCGCCCCGGCGCCCCGCGTCCCGGCAACAACCCGTTCTCCTCGTCGCAGGGCATGGGGCAGCGCCCCGCGGGCCCGCGTCCGGGCAACAACCCGTTCGCCTCGCAGCAGGGGATGGGGCAGCGCCCGACCCCGGGCAACATCCCGCGTCCGCAGGCCCCGCGCCCCGGTTCGCCGCGCGTCGGCGCGCCTCGCCCCGGTCAGGGTGCGGGTCGTCCCGGTCGTCCCGGTCAGGGCGCCGGTCGTCCCGGTGCTCCGTTCCAGCAGCGCACCGGCGGCCCCGGCCGTCCCGGCGGCGGTGCCGGAGCCGGTGGCTTCCAGCGTCCCGGCGGCGCTCCGGCCGGCGGCTTCGCCGGTCGTCCCGGCGGTGGCGGCGGTCGTGGCCGCGGCCCCGGCGGCGGCACGGCCGGTGCCTTCGGCAAGGGCGGCGGCAAGAGCAAGCAGCGCAAGTCGCGGCGGGCGAAGCGGCAGGAATTCGAGATGCGGTCGGCGCCGGTCGTCGGCGGCGTCAACGTCTCCAAGGGCAACGGCGAGACGATCCGTCTGCGCCGCGGTGCCTCCATCGCCGACTTCGCGGACAAGCTCGAGGCGCTGAACGGCTACACCGTGCAGCCCGGAACGCTCGTCACGATCCTGTTCAACCTCGGTGAGATGGCCACGGCGACGGAGTCGCTGGACGAGGCCACCTTCGAGGTGCTCGGCGCCGAGCTCGGCTACAAGGTGCAGATGGTCTCGCCCGAGGACGAGGACAAGGAGCTCCTCGAGGGCTTCGGTCTCGACCTCGAGGCCGAGCTGGAGGCGGAGAGCGAGGACGACCTCGAGATCCGTCCCCCCGTGGTCACCGTCATGGGCCACGTCGACCACGGTAAGACCCGACTGCTCGACGCGATCCGCAAGACCAACGTCATCGACGGCGAGGCCGGCGGCATCACGCAGCACATCGGCGCCTACCAGGTGTGGACCGAGCACGACGGCATCGAGCGCGCGATCACCTTCATCGACACCCCGGGCCACGAGGCGTTCACCGCCATGCGTGCCCGTGGTGCGCAGGTGACCGACATCGCGATCCTCGTGGTCGCCGCCGACGACGGCATCATGCCGCAGACGGTGGAGGCCCTGAACCACGCCCAGGCGGCCGGAGTGCCGATCGTGGTCGCGGTCAACAAGGTCGACAAGCCCGAGGCCAACCCGGCCAAGGTCCGCCAGCAGCTCACCGAGTACGGTCTGGTCGCCGAGGAGTACGGCGGCGACGTGATGTTCGTCGACGTGTCCGCCCGGGCGAACACCGGCATCCAGGAGCTTCTGGACGCCGTGCTGCTCACCGCAGATGCCGGCCTGGACCTCACCGCCAACCCGAACAAGGCCGCGCGAGGCATCGCCATCGAGGCGAAGCTCGACAAGGGCCGCGGTTCGGTCGCCACGGTGCTCATCCAGTCCGGAACGCTGCGCGTCGGTGACGCGATCGTGGCGGGCACCGCCTACGGTCGCGTGCGCGCCATGATCGACGAGAACGGCGACGCGGTCGAGGCCGCGGCCCCGTCCCGTCCGGTGCAGGTGCAGGGTCTGAACTCCGTCCCGCGCGCCGGCGACGTCTTCATCGTGACCGACGAGGACCGCATGGCCCGTCAGATCGCGGAGAAGCGCGAGGCCGTCGAGCGCAACGCCCAGCTGGCCAAGGCCCGCAAGCGCATCTCGCTCGAGGACTTCACCCGTGCTCTGGAAGAGGGCAAGGTCGAGACGCTCAACCTCATCATCAAGGGCGACGTGTCCGGTGCCGTCGAGGCGCTGGAGGAGTCGCTGCTCAAGATCGAGGTCGACGACTCGGTGCAGCTGCGCATCATCCACCGCGGTGTGGGCGCGATCACCGAGAGCGACGTGAACCTGGCGACGATCGACAACGCGATCATCGTGGGCTTCAACGTCCGTCCCGACACGAAGGCCCGCGAGGCCGCGTCCCGCGAGGGCGTGGACGTGCGGTTCTACTCGGTCATCTACACCGCGATCGACGAGATCGAGAACTCCCTCAAGGGCATGCTCAAGCCGGAGTTCGAAGAGGTGCAGTCGGGTGTCGCCGAGATCCGCGAGGTGTTCCGCTCCTCGAAGTTCGGCAACATCGCCGGTGTCATCGTGCGGTCGGGGACGATCACGCGCAACGCCAAGGCGCGCGTCATCCGCGACGGCGTCGTCATCGCCGATGGCCTGGCCATCGAGTCGCTGCGCCGCTTCAAGGACGACGTCACCGAGGTCCGCACGGACTTCGAGGCGGGCATCGGCCTGGGCAAGTACAACGACATCCAGATCGGCGACGAGATCGAGACCACCGAGATGGTGGAGAAGCCGCGCGGCTGATCCGTCGTGGTTGCGCAGGATGGCACCGTGTGTCGCCTTGGCCGTGGGCCCGGTCCGCTTCGCGGACGCCCCGGCAGGCGCCACACGGTGCTATCCTGCTCCGCTCGTATCGACGTGGCGGAAGAGAGTAGTGAGAGGGTAGGGACATGGCTGGAGAACGACAGGCACGACTCGCGGATCGGATCCGTGTCATCCTCGCCGAGCGGCTGGAGAAGGGGCTGCGGGATCCGCGCCTCGGCTTCGTGACGCTCACCGACGTGCGCGTCACGGGCGATCTGCAGCATGCCTCCGTGTTCTACACCGTGCTGGGCACCGAGGAGGAGCGCGTCGCCTCGGGCGCCGCGCTGACATCGGCGACCGGACTCCTGCGCAAGGAGGTCGGGCGTCAGCTCGGCGTGCGCCTGGTCCCGACGCTCGAGTTCATCCCGGACGCGCTGCCGGAGAATGCCGACCACATCAGCGATCTGCTCCGCCAGGCGCGCGAGCGCGATGACGAGGTGGCGAAGCTGGCCGCCTCGGGCAGCTACGCCGGCGACGCCGACCCGTACCGGGTCGATGAGGACGCCCCCCAGGACTGACGCTCCGTCCCGGGCGTCCTTATGACGCCCCGCTCTTCAGGGAATTTCCCGTGCCGCGGGGTTCTTGTTAGCATCCTCGGACGCGCGACGCCGCGCGTACCGGAGGACTGCGGGGGCATGCCACATGGACGGCACGACGAGAGTGCGCGCACTCGCGCGCGGAAGAGCAGCGATGCCTCCGGGCGTCGCCGACACCGGTCCGGAGCGCCGTACTGCGGCGGACCGTCTCGACGCGGCTCCGCATGTGCGTACCGCGGTCGCGGTCGCGTGCGGAGGGGAGGCGGACGCGGTGCGCCAGGCGCTGGCGACCCTCGACGTGGAGCAGCGGCGGGGATGGCGGGTGCTGCCGGAGCCGCTCCCTCCGATCGCGGCCCTGGAGACGCGCGCCCGCGGATCCCTGCCCCCGGACGCCGCACCCGACCAGGTGCTCGCGCTGGCCCTGTGCGGGAGCGGCCCGCTCGCGGCGCTGTGCGGGATCGCGGGGGTGACGGCGGAGCGCATCACGGCGTCCCCGCTGAGCCTGCTCGTACGGATGCACGGGGGGAGGTTCCGGGTCGCGGATCCGGCGCTGCGCACCCAGGTGCTCGCCGCATCGACCCCGCCGGAGCGGCTGCGCGCCCACCAGCTGCTCGCGGAGGCGTTCGCCGCCGCGGGCGACGAGGATGCGGCGCTGTGGCACCGGGCGCGGGGGTCGGTCTCCGGTCAGCCGGCGCTCGTCGATCCGCTGCTCGCGCAGGCCCGTTCGGCGCTGCGCGGCGGAGCGGCGCACCGCGCCTGGACACGGGCGGTCGAGGCTGCCGAACACGCCCCGCCGGACACCGAGACCCGTGCCAGGGCCCTGCTGTGCGCGGGGCACGCTGCGCTTTCCGGCGGCTGGGCGGTCGACGCCCTGGAGCGCATCGAGCAGGCGCTGCGCATCGAGGGCGCGCACCGGGAGGAAGCCACGACCGCCTTCCTGTCGGCGCACACGCTGCGGCACGGTGCGATCACGACGACGGCCGCACGGGTCCCGGACCAGGACGAGGCCGCGATCGGCGACGGCGATCGGCGTGTCGCGCAGGCGCTGCGCGCGGGCCTCGACGGCGACCCCGATGCCGGGGCGCGGGCGCTCTCCGAGCCGGATCTCCGCGACCCTCCGGAGCCGGTCACGCGCCTGCCGGAGCACGGGCCGGTGCCCCGCGCACGCACGGCGGTCGCCACTGTGCTGCTGCATGTGTGGGCGGGGCGGATCGGCGTCGCGCAGGAGCTGCTGCGCGACGCCGCGTCCGAGCTGCCGATCGCCCTCCCGTTCGGGGGCCTCGCCGTGGCGCTGTCGCGGCGGCTCGATCTGTGGGTGGACGGCACGATCGGGGGATGCTCCCGCGATCTCGCGGCCTCCGTGCCCTGGACGCAAGCACCCGACGGATACGTCGATCGCGCCATCGACGCCTATCTGCAGGGGCGCAGCGACGAGGCCGCGGTGCACATGGGGCTCTGGGCGGACCTGGGTCGTCCCGCGGAGGCGTTCGGGGTGCCCGGGCTGGACGAGGTCGGGCCGCTGACCGTCCCGGCGGCACCGGAACCGCCGGAGGCGACCGCGGCCCGAGCGCTGCGGGTGCGCGTCCGGGCGCTGCGGGAGTCCTCGTGGCGTGCGGATCTCGACGCGGTGGCAGGGGAGAGCCGGGCGATCCGCTCCCCGTTCGAGCGCGCCAGGGTCGAGGCGCTGCTGGGATCGGCCTGCGCCGCACGCGGCGATCGCGGACGGAGCGTGCGGCACCTGCGTGCGGCGCGGAGTCTGTTCGACGAGGCCGGGGCGCGGGCCTGGCGCGGCATGGTGGAGCGTCGGCTGCGGATGACCGCGGGCCGCGGACCGCGCTCGGGCGCGGAGGATGCGCATGACGACGGGCCGTGCGCCACTCTCGAGGTATGCCGCGCCAATTGGGAGCCGGTCCTCACGGCCCGGGAGCTCGAGGTCGCGCTGATGATGGCGGACGGGCGCACGAACCGCGAGATCGCCGCCGCGCTGCACGTGTCGGTGCGGACCGTGGAGGTGCACGGCGGTCGGAT
>JAFDWP010000303.1 GCA_018268435.1 Actinomycetota bacterium | reverse complement strand
CTGCGGGCGAAGCAGCTCTCCAATCGGGAGGCGATCGATGTGCTCCGCGAGCACGACGTGTCGGCCGAGGACCGGGACGCCATCATCGCCGAGTTCGAGCAGCGCGGCTATCTCGACGACGCCTCGCTGGCGGAGCTCCTGGTGACCTCGGGCGCGCAGCGCAAGGGGCAGGGGCGGGTCGCGATCGCGCGCACGCTCAGCCAGCGCGGGATCCCCCGGGAGATCGCGGACGAGGCGCTGTCGGTCCTGGAGGACGACGACGCCGAGCGCGCCCTCGACTACGCCCGCTCCAAGGCGCCCGGGATGCGTCGATACGACGAGGACACGGCCGTCCGGCGGCTCGTCGGTCAGCTGTCCCGCCGCGGCTATGGGGGCGGCGTGGCGCTGACGGCGGCCCGCACGGCGTGGCGCGAGAGTCAGCGCGGAAGCGGTGTCGGAAGGGTGCGGTTCGAGGAGAGCTGACGCACGTGATCGGGCCGAGGAAGCAGCGGCGTCGGCCCGCGGAGCGCGTGCTGTGGCGGGCGGGGCCGATTCCCACCGGGCGAAAGTAGAATGGCAGGCACTATGACCATTCCCCTCGCAGACCCCACGATCATCGCGCCCTCCGCCGCGGCGCTCGATGAGGCCGGGCGTCCGCGCACCTACGAGGTGCGCACCTTCGGATGCCAGATGAACGTGCACGATTCCGAGCGTCTGTCCGGATCGCTGGAGAGCGCGGGCTACGTTCGTGCAGGGGCCGACGATGAGGCGGACATCGTCATCATCAACACCTGCGCGGTGCGCGACAACGCCGCCGGCAAGCTGTACGGCACGCTCGGGCATCTGAAGAGCCGCAAGGACAAGCACGACGGCATGCAGATCGCTGTCGGCGGCTGCCTCGCGCAGATGGACAAGGAGGCGGTGCTCGACAAGGCGCCGTGGGTCGACGTCGTCTTCGGCACGCACAACATGGGATCGCTCCCCAGCCTGCTCGAGCGCGCCCGCCACAACGGCGAGGCGGAGCTGGAGATCCTCGAGTCTCTCGAGGTCTTCCCGTCCACTCTGCCCACGCGTCGTGACTCGGCGCACAGCGGCTGGGTGTCGATCTCGGTCGGTTGCAACAACACCTGCACCTTCTGCATCGTGCCGAGCCTGCGCGGCAAGGAGAAAGACCGGCGCCCGGGTGACATCCTGAACGAGATCCGGCTGCTCGTCGACGACGGCGCGATCGAGGTCACGCTGCTCGGCCAGAACGTGAACTCCTACGGGGTCGAGTTCGGCGACCGTCAGGCGTTCGGCAAGCTCCTGCGCGCGGCGGGCGAGATCGAGGGGCTGGAGCGGATCCGCTTCACCAGCCCGCACCCCGCGGCCTTCACCGATGACGTCATCGACGCGATGGCGGAGACCCCGAACGTGATGCCGCAGCTGCACATGCCGCTGCAGTCCGGCAGCGACCGGATCCTGCGCGCGATGCGCCGCTCCTACCGCAGCGAGAAGTTCCTCGGCATCCTCGACCGGGTACGGGCGAAGATCCCGAACGCGGCCATCTCCACCGACATCATCGTCGGCTTCCCCGGTGAGACCGAGGAGGACTTCGAGGACACGATGCGGGTCGTCGAGCAGGCCCGCTTCGCGAGCGCCTTCACCTTCCAGTACTCGATCCGCGAGGGCACGCCCGCCGCCACGATGGAGGACCAGGTGCCCAAGGAGGTCGTGCAGGCGCGCTACGACCGTCTCATCGCCCTCCAGGAGCGCATCTCGCTGGAGGAGAACCAGAAGCAGCTCGGCCGCGAGGTCGAGGTGCTCGTCTCCGTCGGCGAGGGCAAGAAGGATGCGGAGACGCACCGCCTCACCGGGCGTGCGCAGGACAACCGCCTCGTGCACTTCCAGCTGCCGGAGGGCTCGGACCGGCCGCGCCCCGGCGACGTCGTCACCGTGACCATCACGCATGCGGCACCGTTCCATCTGCTCGCGGACGCACCCGACGGTGCCCCGCTGACGATCCGGCGCACCCGGGGCGGCGACGCCTGGGAACGCGCCCAGTCGGAGTCGTGCGCCGTCCCGTCGACCCCCGCAGGCACGCCGGGCGCGGTGTCCCTGGGACTGCCGACGCTCCGCATCGGGGTGTGACCGCGCCGTCGGAGGGCGGCGCCGTGGCGGCTGCCGCAGCTCCGCGCCTGTGGGCGATCGTCGGGGCCACGGGGACCGGCAAGAGCGCCCTGTCGCTCGACCTCGCCGCCGCGCTGGCCTCGCGCGGCCGTGCCGCCGAGATCGTGAACGCCGACGCGATGCAGCTGTACCGCGGCATGGACATCGGCACGGCCAAGCTCGCGGTGCACGAGCGGCGCGGCGTCCCGCACCACCTGTTCGATGCGCTCGACGTCACGGACGAGGCGGCCGTGGCGTGGTACCAGCCCCGGGCTCGGGACGAGATCGCGCAGATCCACGCCCGCGGCGCCGACGCGATCCTGGTCGGCGGCTCCGGGCTGTACGTGTCCAGCGTGCTCTACGACTTCCGCTTCCCGCCGCGCGACCCCGAGTTGCGCGCCCGCCTCGAGACCGAGCTCGAGCAGCACGGGGCCGGGCCGCTGCTCGCCCGGTTGCAGGAACAGGATCCGGAGACCGCGGCCCGCGTCGACCCGAAGAACGGGCGCCGCATCGTGCGCGCGCTCGAGGTGCTCGCGCAGGGGGAGCGCACCCACGGTGCGGCGCTGCCCGAGCGGCCCGTGCTGTGGCGCCCCGGCACCCGTGTGCTCGCGCTCGGCGTGGAGCGGGCGACCCTCGTGGAGCGGCTCGACCGTCGAGTGCAGCACATGTGGGCGCAGGGCATGCTCGCCGAGGTCGAGCACCTGCGCGCCGACGGCCTGGAGCAGGGCACGACCGCCCGCCGCGCGATCGGCTACGCCCAGGCGCTCGCCCAGCTCGAGGGCGTGCTCACGCAGGACCAGGCGATCGCGGAGACCCAGGCCCTCACCCGCCGCTATGCGCGTCGGCAGGTGTCCTGGTTCCGCCGCTATGCCGAGGCCGAGTGGTTCGACGCGCTCGGCGCGATCGACGTCGACCGCATCGCGGCGGGCAGCGCGGATGACTGACGGGTTCGCGATCCGGGTGTTCGCGCGCGGCGACGCCGACGCCGTCGTCGCGCTCTGGGAGGACGCCGGCCTCACCCGGCCCTGGAACGACCCTCGCGCCGACATCGAGCGCAAGCTCGCCGTGCAGCCCGAGCTCTTCCTCGTCGCGGAGGAGCGCCCGGACGACGACCTGTCCAGAGCATCCGGAACGGTGCGCATCGTCGGCTCCGTGATGGCCGGATACGACGGGCACCGCGGCTGGCTGTACTACCTCGCCAGCGCCTCGGACCGCCGGGGTGCGGGCATCGGCCGCGCGCTCGTGACCGAGGCCGAGCGGCTCCTCCTGGCGATGGGGTGCCCCAAGGTCCAGCTCATGGTCCGCCCCGGGAACGAACAGGTGCTCGGCTTCTACGACGCCCTCGGCTATGAGCGGTTCGAGGTCGGCAACACCGGCAAGCGGCTCATCCCCGACGTCTGAGCGGACGCGTACGCCCCGGGGTCGTTCTGCTCAGAGCGGATCCGGTGGAGCACGACGACACCGGATGCCTACCATGACGCCATGGACGCCACTCCGGAGAGCCCCCGCACCGAGATCGCACCCGTGCCCGGCGGGCACCGCCGTCATGCCGCCGCACCGGAACCGCTGTGGCGATCCCTGGTGGGGGAGCTGCTTCGCGAGGCCCGGACCGACCGCGGCGAGACGCTCGCCGAGACGGCCGAGCGCGCGGGCGTCTCCCCGCAGTACCTCTCCGAGATGGAGCGCGGCCGCAAGGAGGCCTCCAGCGAGATGCTCGCGGCGGTGTCCGGAGCGCTGGAGCTCACCCTCCTCGACCTCACGCTCGGAGTCGCCGAGCGCATCTGCACAGGGGCGGCCGTCCCGGTCGGCGCTGCGGCGCGTCCCGTCGGCAGCGCCTACGCTCTCGCGGCCTGAGCGCCCCCGCCACCGGCGCTGCCCGGCAGGCCGCTGCGCTCCGGCGGGGCCTGCAGCACCACCTGGTCGACGATCCCGTAGGCACGTGCGCCGTCGGCGGTCAGCACCAGGTCACGGTCGGTGTCGGCGCGCAGACGCTCAGGACTCTGTCCGGTGTGCGTCACGAGGATCTGCTCGAGGCTGTCGCGCACCCGCACGACCTCGTCGGCCTGCAGGATGAGGTCCGGGATCGTGCCGCGTCCCTGCGCGGCCGGCTGGTGCAGGATCACCCGGGCGTGCGGCAGCGCCGCGCGCTTTCCGGGGGTGCCCGCCGCGAGCAGGACGGCACCGACCGCCACCGCCTGTCCGACGCAGAACGTCGCCACGTCCGAGCGGATGAAGCGCATCGTGTCGTACACGGCGAGCATCGCGCTGGGATCCCCGCCCTCGCAGTTGATGTAGAGCTGGATGTCCCGGTCGCTGCCGGTCGCATCCAGGTGCAGCAGCTGTGCGACGAGCACGTTGGCGACGTCGGCGTCCAGCGGCGTGCCCAGGTAGATCACCCGCTCCGCGAGCAGGTGCGAGTAGACGTCGAGAACGCGGTCGCCGCGCGGTGAGGACGCGATCACCTGGGGGACGAGGTACGAGGCCATGTCAGGCTCCCTGCGCGGTCAGGCCGACGGTGCGGCGGGTGATCGGCGGCAGCACCGCCGCGAATCCGGTGGCGATCTCGTCGACGAAGCCGTAGGCCCGCGCCTCCTCGGCGCTGAACCAGCGGTCGTGCAGCGAGTCCTCGAAGACGCGCTCGAGGGGCTGCCCGGTGTCCTCGGCGATGAGGCCCAGGACCGTGTCGCGCGTCTGCCGGAGATCCGCCGCCTGCAGTTCGACGTCGACCGCGGTGCCGCCGATCCCGGCGGAGCCCTGGTGCAGCAGGATCCGGCTGTGCGGCAGCGCGCGGCGCTTGCCCCGCGTGCCGGACGAGAGCAGGAACTGCCCGGCGCTGCATGCGAGGCCGAAGGCGACGGTGGCGACGTCGCACGGCACAGTGCGCATGAGGTCGCGGATCGCAAGCATCGCGGGGACGGAGCCGCCCGGGGAATGGATCCACAGGGTGATGTCCGCGTCCGGATCCTCGGCGGCGAGCGCGAGCAGCTGAGCCATCAGCAGCACGCCGTTGTCGTCGTCCAGCACACCGTCCAGTACGAGCACCCGTCGGGCGAACAGCATCCGGCGCGTGTCGGCGTCGAAGAGGTTGCGGGGCATGTCATCGGTCATGTCTGAAGCCTGGGCGCCTCAGGGCGCTGCGGCCACCGGATCTGCCCCGGGCGGATCCGCTCCGGGCAGAGGACGTCGGCGGCGGGGCGTCGTCGCGTGGTCGGGGGCCGCGGAGTGCCACCCTAGAATCGACGCATGGTCGCATTCACCAAGGGACAGGGCACCGGCAACGACTTCGTGATCATCGCCGATCCCGAGGGGGCCCTGGAGCTGGACGCAGACCGGGTCGCCGCGCTCTGCGATCGCCACTTCGGCATCGGCGGCGACGGGCTGCTGCGCGTGGTGCGATCGAGCGCCCTGCCGGAGGGCGCCGCTGCGCTCGCCGAGAACCCGGCGGCGGAGTGGTTCATGGACTACCGCAACGCCGACGGATCCATCGCCGAGATGTGCGGCAACGGCGTGCGCGTCTTCGTGCACTACCTGCTGCGCACCGGCCTCGCCGCGCTCGCCGAAGGGGAGTCCCTCGCGATCGGCACCCGGGCGGGTGTGCGCGTAGTCACGCGCAGCGCGGAGGGCTACCGCGTCGACATCGGCACCTGGCGCCTCTCCGGTCAGGATCCACTGGCCCGCGTCGCAGGCCTGAGCGTGCCGCGGCCCGGTCTCGGCATCGACGTCGGCAACCCGCACGTCGTGGTGGCGATCGCCTCCGACGCCGAACTGGACGGCCTCGAGCTCGAGCGCGGCCCGGAACTCGCGCCCATGCCCGAGCACGGAGCGAACGTGGAGTTCGTGGTGCCGGCGGAGCCGCTCGTGCAGGACGGCATCGGACGGGTGCGCATGCGCGTGTTCGAGCGCGGCGTGGGGGAGACGCTCAGCTGCGGCACCGGCATCACCGCGACCGCGCTGGCGGTGCGGCACTGGGCCGGAGCCGGAGCGCCGGACGAGTGGCTGGTCGAGGTCCCCGGCGGCACGCTGCGGGTCACGATGGCCCCGGGAGCCGACGGAGAGCACGTGTTCCTCTCCGGGCCCGCGCAGCTCGTGTTCTCGGGGGAGATCGAGCTCGGCTGAGGTCGGCAGCTCGCCTGGGACCGGCACGGCGGTCGCCCGATCCGCGCCCTACGGCAGGGTGATGGCCTCTGTGCGCGGCGTGCCGTGGCGGCGCACCTTGAGCACGCGGAAGCCGCGTCCGGTCGTCGCGCGCCAGACGCTGTAGCCCTCGTTGAACGTCGTCGCCATCCAGCGCTGCAGCGAGTCGGCGCCGAGGTTGCGGCTCACGACGAACCATCCGTCCGCACGCTCATCGAGGCGCGGGATCCAGCGCTCCAGGAGATCGTGCAGCTCGCTCTTGCCGACGCGGATCGGCGGATTGGAGCGGATCGTGCGGAAGGTGACGTCGGCGGGAACACGGTCCGGGGTGACGGCGTTGACATTGTCGAGGCCGAGTTCGGCGGCGTTGCGACGGACGAGGTCGAGGGCGCGCTCGTTCACGTCGACGGCCCACACCGTGGCGTGCGGGGCGGCGAGCGCGAGTGACAGCGAGATCGGACCCCACCCGCAGCCGAGATCGAGCAGGTGCCCGCTCGGAGGCGGCGGCGGGGTGTTCGCGAGGAGCACGGAGGTGCCGACATCCACATGGTCGGGGCTGAAGACTCCGGCGGCGGTGGTGAGTTCGACCTCACGGCCCGCAAGGGGCACCCTGATCCTGCGGAGGTTCTCGGGGCTTGCGGGAGCCGCAGTGAAGTAGTGGTCCGACCCCATGCAGCGAGCGTAGCGGACACTCACAGATAAAGTTAAGGCGCCCGGATGAATCGCCGGGCGCGAGAAAGGTGCGGATGACGCAGTCCACGACACATGACGAGCACGGCGACGCAGTCGAGCGGGTGCTGCAGGCAGCCGAACGGCGGGCGGAATCGCACGTGTTCGGATCGGCGCAGGCGCTGCAGGACACGGCGACGGCCGGGCACGGCTCTGCCGACGGCGAGCAGTGGGATCTCGAAGAGCGGCATGCGCTGCGCCGCGTGGCGGGCCTCTCCACCGAGCTCGAGGACGTCACCGAGGTCGAGTATCGCCAGCTCCGCCTGGAGAACGTGGTGCTCGTGGGTGTGTATCCCCAGGGCGCGCAGGACGACGCGGAGAACTCGCTGCGCGAGCTGGCCGCACTCGCCGAGACCGCGGGCGCCGTGGTGCTCGACGGGCTGCTGCAGCGGCGCCCGCATCCGGACCCGGCGACCTACCTGGGCCGCGGCAAGGCGCAGGAGCTCAAGGACATCGTCGCCGCGGTCGGCGCGGACACGGTCATCGCCGACACCGAACTGGCCTCGAGCCAGCGGCGCGCGCTGGAGGACGTCGTCAAGGTGAAGGTCATCGACCGCACCACCGTGATCCTCGACATCTTCAGCCAGCACGCCAAGAGCCGCGAGGGCCGTGCTCAGGTCGAGCTGGCCCAGCTCGAGTACCTCCTGCCGCGCCTGCGCGGCTGGGGCGAGTCCATGAGCCGGCAGGCCGGCGGCCAGGTCGGCGCGGGCGGCGCGGGCATGGGCTCGCGCGGACCCGGTGAGACCAAGATCGAGCTCGACCGTCGTCGCATCCGCACCCGGATGGCGATGCTGCGCAAGCAGATCCGCGACTTCAAGCCCGCGCGCGAGGCCAAGCGCGCCGAGCGCAGGCGGCACACGATCCCGTCGGTGGCGATCGCCGGCTACACGAACGCCGGCAAGTCGAGCCTGCTGAACGCGATCACCAGCGCCGGGGTGCTCGTGGAGAACGCGCTGTTCGCCACGCTCGACGCCACCGTGCGCCGCTCCGAGACCGGTGACGGCCGCGTCTACACGCTCACCGACACGGTCGGGTTCGTGCGCAACCTGCCTCATCAGCTCGTCGAGGCGTTCCGCTCCACGCTGGAGGAGGTCGCCGACGCCGACGTCATCGTGCACGTCGTGGACGGATCCCACCCGGATCCCGCGGGGCAGATCAAGACCGTGCGCGACGTGATGGGAGATGTCGGCGCGCTCGGCATTCCTGAGATCGTCGTGTTCAACAAGGCCGACCTGCTGGACGACGACGAGCGGATGGTGCTGCGCGGACTCGTGCCGAACGCGCACTTCGTCTCGTCGCGCAGTGGGGAGGGCATCGCCGAGCTCCGTGCGGCGATCGACGAGACGCTGCCGAAGCCCGCGGTGG
>JAFDWP010000302.1 GCA_018268435.1 Actinomycetota bacterium | reverse complement strand
GAGCTACATCGGCGGCTGAGCCCGGGCGCCCTTCGTCTCGTCGCTGCGCTCCTCGCTCAGGGACCGGCGTGAGTTCCTGAGCGAGCGCCGCGAGACGAAGGACCCGCATCGGTTCCTGAGCGAGCGCAGCGAGACGAGGGACCGGCGTGGTCGCCCGCACACCGGGGCCCGCCCCGGCCCTCCTCTCACCGACACCCCCTCTGCGGATCCACACCCCCTCTGAGATGCGTCTCTGCGAGGGGGTCTCGGTCGCCAGAGGGGTGTCGAGGCAGGTGGGCGCCTGACCCCGAGCCCGATCGTCAGAGGCCGACCCACTCCGAGACGCCGTCGACGTAGTGCTGCCGCTTCCAGATCGGCACGCCGCGCTTGATCTCCTCGACCAGGCGCTCGCACGCGGCGAACGCCTCCGCACGGTGCCCCGCCGACGCCGCGGCGAACAGCGCCACGTCGCCGATGCGCAGGTCGCCGACGCGATGCGCGGCCGCGACGAGCAGCCCCGTCTCCGCGGCCACCCGCTCCACGATCTCCTCCAGGAAGCGCTCCGCGTCGGGGTGCGCGCGGTAGTCCAGCGAGCGCACCGCCTGCCCGCCGTCGTGGTCGCGCACCACGCCGCAGAACATCACGGTCGCCCCGTGCGCGGCGTCGCCCACCGCACCGCGGATGACCGCCTCGTCCAGCGGCCGGTCGCTGATGATCGCCCGCTCGCTCACGTGTCCGCACCCTCCGTCGCACCGCCGTCGGCAGCACCCTCCGTCTCGCCGCCGACCGCGGCGTATGCCCTGATCCCGCCCACCAGATAGCGCGCGTCGATGCCGCGCTCGCGCAGCACGCGCACCGCCCGCCGCGACCGCGGATCCTGCTCGCAGAACACCACGAGCGGACCGCCAGCGGCATCGGTCGCACCCGCGGGCAGCGCGGCGCCCCCCTCGAGCGCGCCCAGCGGCAGCGCGGCGGCACCGGGGATGCCGCGCAGCAGGGTCTCGTGCGGCTCGCGCACGTCGAGCAGCCGCACCCCGCCCGCGCGCTCGAGCCGCAGCAGCTCCGCGGCGGACAGGCTCGGCGTCGCGTCGGCGTCCACCACGCCCGCGCCGCAGAACAGGTCGTAGTCGACGAGCCCGGTCACGGCCGGCGCGTCGTCCGCCCGCTCGACCGCGATCTCCCGGGTGCGCGCGGTGAGCGCGTCGTAGAACAGCACCCGGCCGACCAGCGGTTCGCCGACGCCGGTGATGAGCTTCACCACCTCGGTCGCCATGAAGGATCCGATGGCCGTGCACAGGCTCGCGAGCACCCCGCCGAGCTCGCAGGACAGCACCTCGTCGGCAGCCGGCGGCACGGGGAACAGATCCCGGAACCCGACATCGGGCGTGGCCACGCCGACCTGGCCCTGGAAGCGCAGGATGGATCCCCAGACCAGCGGCGTGCCCGCGAGCCGGGCGGCATCGTCGGCGAGGTAGCGCGTGGGGAAGTTGTCGCTGCCGTCGACCAGCAGGTCGTATTCGGCGAGGATCACGGGCAGGGTCTCGGCGGTCGCGCGCTCGCGGTACGGGCGCACCAGGATGCCCGGATCGATGTCGCGCACCGTGTCGGAGAGCGAGCCCACCTTGGAGCGGCCGATGTCGGCCATGCCGTGGCTGAGCTGCCGGTGCAGGTTGGAGAGCTCCACCACGTCGTCGTCGATGACGCCGATCGTGCCGACGCCGCTGCCGGCCAGCGCCGGGATGAGCGCGCTGCCGAGTCCGCCGGCGCCGATCACGAGCACCCGGGCTGCGGCGAGGCGGCGCTGCGCGGTCTCTCCGAAGCCGGGCAGCATGAGCTGGCGGCTGTAGCGGGCGATGCGTTCGGGCGGCAGTTCCGGTCCCGGCTCGACGAGCGCGATCATAGGATCGAGTGTACGCGGGGATTCTCGCGTCGGACCAGAATTTTTCCATTATGCGGATGTGAATTTCCGTAATACGGTCTAGATTGAGGACATGGCCACCATCACCGTGCGGTACTTCGCCGCGGCCGCCGAGGCCGCCGGACGCGATCAGGAGCAGCTGACCGCCGACGGCCCGGATGCCCTGTCCACGGTCGGCGCCCTGCGCGCGGAGCTGCTGGCCCGCTACGGGGCGCCGATGGGGAAGGTGCTGAGGTCCGGATCCTTCCTCGTGGACGGGAAGGTCAGCCGCGACGACGCCCGTCCGCTCGGCAGCACCGTCGACATCCTGCCGCCCTTCGCCGGCGGCTGAGCCCGGACACCCGGGAGTCTGGAGCACCCATGAGCGAGCTGACCCACCTGCGCGCCGACGGATCCGCGCACATGGTCGACGTGACCGACAAGGCGGTCACCCGGCGCGAGGCGCGCGCCCAGGCGGTGCTGCAGACGACCGCCGCCGTGGTCGCGATGATCGCCGACGGCACCCTGCCCAAGGGCGAGGCGCTCGGCACCGCGCGCATCGCCGGCATCATGGGCGCGAAGCAGACCTCGGCGCTCATCCCGCTCTGCCATCCGCTGCCGCTGAGCCGGGTCGAGATCGACCTGGTGCCGGAGGGCGATCGGGTGCGGATCCTCTCGACCGCCGTGACCAAGGGCGTCACCGGCGTCGAGATGGAGGCGCTCACGGCCGCGAGCGTCGCCGCGCTCACGCTCTACGACATGATCAAGGCCGTCGACAAGCACGCCGTGATCGGCGACATCCGCGTGCTCGCGAAGTCGGGCGGCAAGAGCGGCGACTGGACCGCGGAATGACCGACGGCGACGCCCCGACCCGCGTGCAGCGAGAGCCTCCGCACACGGTCGACGGACGCACGGCCGTGGTCGTCGTCGTGCCGACGCGCGCCGCCGCCGGCGTCTACGCCGACAAGACCGGGCCGATCATCCGCGACTGGCTGAACGCCCGGGGATTCTCCATCGCGGATCCGATCGTCGTGCCCGATGCCGCCGTCGCG
>JAFDWP010000301.1 GCA_018268435.1 Actinomycetota bacterium | reverse complement strand
GCACGACCGTGTGGTCGGATCCGCCCGGAAGCTGCTCGATCGGGTCGTGCGCGCTCGCGACTGTGAACGCCGTGGCGACGCCGCGGTGCGTGAGCGGGATGCCCGCGACGGCCGGCACCGAGATCGCGCTCGTGATGCCCGGCACGACGTGGACGGCGATGCCCTCGGCCTCGCAGTACAGCGCCTCCTCGCGGCCGCGGCCCAGCACGAACGGATCCCCGCCCTTGAGGCGCACGACCTCGCGGCCGGCGCGGGCGTGCCGCACCAGCAGCGCGTTGATCTTGTGCTGCGGCACGGGGTGATGCCCGGGCGTCTTGCCGACGTCGATCACCTCGGCGGTGAGCGCGACGCCCTCCGCGGCGAGCTGGTCGAGCACCGCGCGCGCGCCGAGCCGATCGGCGACGATCACGTCGGCGCCCTCCAGGGCGCGGAGCCCCCGGATCGTGAGCAGGCCGGCGTCGCCGGGGCCGGCCCCGACGAGGGTGACGGTTCCGTTGGTCATCAGGCACCTCCGAGCAGGAGTCCGCGCCGGCGCAGCACCGCGCGCTCGAGCGGCGCGAACAGCACCAGCTCGATCAGGATGCCGATCGCGAGGATCAGGATGATGGTGGCCAGCACGCCGGGAAGATCCGCGAGCTGACGGGACTGGTCGAGCATGGATCCCAGCCCGAAGCCGATGGATCCGCCGGTCGCGATGATCTCCGCGGCCATGAGCGAGCGCCAGGAGAACGCCCAGCCCTGCTTGAGGCCGGCGAGATAGCCGGGCAGCGCCGCGGGCAGCACGATCGCGGTCGCCGCCTGCCAGCGGTTCGCGCCGAGCACGGTGCCGACGCGGCGCAGCTGCGGCGGTACCTGGTCGACGCCGGCAAGCAGGCCGTTCACGATCGACGGGATCGCGCCCATCAGGATGACGAAGTACACGGTCGCGTCGGACAGTCCGAACCAGATGATGGCCGCGGGCACCCAGGCCACGGACGGCAGCACCTGCAGCCCGGAGATCAGGGGGCCTGCGGCGCGGCGCAGCAGCGTCCACTCCGCCAGCAGCAGACCGAGCGGGGTGCCGACGGCGATCGCGATGACGAAGCCGATGCCGCCGCGCTCGAGGCTTGTGAGCACCGCCTCCTGCAGCCGGCCCGCCTGCCAGGCGTCGCCGAGCGCGCCGAGCACCTGCAGCGGGCTGGGAGCCTTGTCCTGTCGGGGCTGCGCGATGACGATGTACGCCTGCCACGCGGCGAGCAGCACCAGCAGCAGCCCGACCGGGGGCAGGATCGCGCGCAGGCGCCCGCGGGTGCGGGATCGGCCGCTGAGCCCGTCGAAGCGTCCGACCTCGGTCGTCTGCAGGCGGTCGAGGCCGGCCTCGAGGCGGGAGAGGTCGCTCTCCTCACGGGGGGCGGCGGCGCCCTTCGTCTCGCTGCGCTCGCTCAGGGACCGGGGGGTCTCGCTGGGCTCGCTCAGGGACCGGGGGGTCTCGCTGTGCTCGCTCAGGGACCGGGGGGTCTCGCTGTGCTCGCTCAGGGACCGGGGGGTCTCGCTGCGCTCGCTCAGGGACCGATCGGTGCGGCGGCTGTGTCCGGTCCCTGAGCGAGCCGAAGGCGAGACGAAGGGCGTCTCGGTCGCGCCGTGGGCGTCCTCGCTCGACGACCGCGGGGGGATGATCTTCTCAGTCGGCATTGCGGCGGATCTCCTTGCGCAGCTCGACGGTGATCTCGGCGGCCAGCGCCGACACCTCGGGCGATTCGATGCGACGGCCACGGGTGCGGGCGACGCCCCATTCGCGCGAGATCCGTCCGGGGCGGCTGCCGAGCAGCACCACGCGTTGGCCGAGACGGGCCGCCTCGCGCACGTTGTGCGTGACGAACACGATCGTGCGCCCGGTCTCGCGCCACACGTTCTCCAGCACCTCGTGCAGCAGGTCGCGCGTGATCGCATCGAGCGCGGCGAACGGCTCGTCCATGAGCAGTACGGGCCGGTCCTGGGCGAGGGCGCGGGCCAGCGCCACGCGCTGCCGCATGCCGCCGGAGAGCTCGTGCGGGCGCTTGTCCGCGGCGTCGGCGAGGTTCACGATCCCGAGCAGGCGCAGCGCCTCGGCCCGGCGCTCGGCGCGCGGCACCCCGCGCAGACGCAGGGCGAGCTCGACATTGCGCCGGGCGCTCAGCCACGGCATGAGGGCCGCGTCCTGGAACATCACGGCGGCGCCCTCCGCGGGCGCGGTGAGCGTGCCCGCGGACACCGGCTCGAGCCCTGCGATGAGGTTCAGCAGGGTGGACTTGCCGCAGCCGCTCGCGCCGAGCAGGCAGACGAACTCACCCGGCGCGATGTCCAGTGAGACGTCGTCGAGCACGATCGGACCGGATCCGTACCGCTTCGTGACGTGCGACAGGCGCACGGCCGGATCCACCGGATCCGCAGCGGACAGGACGGGGGTGATCGAGTCGAAGCTCGGCGCGAGCGGGGCGGTCATTTCTTCGCGCCCAGTCCGCCGTCGTCGACCGCCGGCTCGTTGCGCGCCTTCAGCGCGGCGTTGAGAGCCGTGAGGTC
>JAFDWP010000300.1 GCA_018268435.1 Actinomycetota bacterium | reverse complement strand
TTGCAAAGATCTCTTTGCAAGTACTTCTTTGCAGAATCTTTTCTGCATACTGCGAGAGCCCGGCTCAGCGCTGGAACAGGGCGTCGAGCCAGCCCTCGATGGCCAGGACCGCATCCGTATCGAGCCGCGTGCCGTCCTCGTTGTAGTTCGTCCCGGGCACGATCTCCGCGCGCGGCCGCGGCTCGTGCTTGAGCACGTGGTTCGCCTCCGGCGGGAACAGGAACGTCACGCGCGGGTTCGCCGCCGCGGCCGTGCGCAGGGCGCCTCCGTCGGCGTCCGCGTCGATCTGCAGATCCTTCTCCCCGATCAGCACGAGCGCGGGGATCGTGAGCGCCGCGAGATCATGCGCGGCGCTCGCCGTCCACAGCTCCCGCGTGAACGGCAGGTTCACCGGACTGTCGAAGCTGCGCAGCACGTTCGCGACCGCGTCCGGGATCCCCGGATCCGGATTCATCGACCCGCCGGCCGCGAACCGAGCCATCGACGAGTGCACGAGCCTCAGCATCCCCTCGCCTCCCGGCACCGCCGCGAGCTGGGCGGAGAGCTGCATGTCCAGTACGGCGCCGACGCTGCGACCCGGTGCCCCGGTGAGCACGACACCCGCGAACGGGACCGGCTGCGCGCTCAGCGCGTAGTGCAAAACGTGCAGACAGCCCTCGCTGTTGCCGAGGCCGACGATCCGCGCCGCATCGATCCGCGGATCCGACACCAGCGCATCGACCGCCGCGACGACCTCGGCCAGGTGCGAGGCCATGCTGAACGTGCCGGCCAGACGCGGCAGGTTCTCCATCACGTGCGGGCCGGATGCGCGCTTGTCGTATCGGATCGACGCGAATCCCTGTTCGGCGAGGGCGATCGCGAGGAGCTTCGCCGACCCGTTCGTGCCGGGCAGCATCGGCGAGTTCCAGTCCCGGTCGGTCGGTCCACTGCCGGCTGCGAAGACCACGGCGGGGAACGGACCGTCGCCGTCGGGAGCCGTGATCGTGCCGAACATGTCGATGCCGTCGAGGGCCCAGCTCACCTCTGCGGAGTGCGTCATGACGGCAGTCTGGCGCGGGTTCCTCGCATTCTCACGAGAACGCGCCCCGGATCTCCCCGGGGCGCGCCCTCACGGGCGGGTCAGGCAGCGGCGCGGGCCGCGACGAAGGCCGCGACGCAGCGCTCCACCTGCTCGGCGGTGTGCGCCGCGGACAGCTGCACCCGGATGCGCGCGAGGCCGCGCGGCACGACGGGGAAGCTGAACGCGGTGACGTACACGCCCTGCTTCTGCATCTCCGCGGCGATCCGTGCGGTCAACGCGGCGTCGCCGAACATCACGGGCACGATCGGGTGCTCGCCGGGGAGCAGCTCGAACCCCTCTTGGGTCATGCGGCGGCGGAACAGGGCGGCGTTCTCCTGCAGCCGCACGCGCAGCGCTCCGGATCCCTCGACGAGGTCCAGCGCCTCCAGGGTACCCGCCACGATCGACGGAGCGAGGGTGTTGGAGAACAGGTACGGGCGCGCGCGCTGCCGGAGCAGGGCGACGATGTCCCGATGCGCCGCCACATAGCCCCCGCTGGCGCCGCCCAGGGCCTTGCCGAACGTACCGGTGTAGATGTCCACGCGCCCCTCGACGCCGCACAGCTCGGGCGTGCCGCGGCCGTTCGCGCCGATGAAGCCGACCGCATGCGAGTCGTCCACGAACACGAGCGCGTCGTAGCGCTCCGCCAGGTCGCAGATATCGGCGAGCGGTGCGATGTACCCGTCCATCGAGAACACGCCGTCCGTCACGATCACGCGGAACCGCGCATCGGAGGCGGCCTTCAGCTGCTCCTCCAGGTCGACCATGTCGCGGTTGCGGTAGCGCAGCCGGCGTGCCTTGGAGAGCCGGATACCGTCGATGATCGAGGCATGGTTGAGCTCATCGGAGATGATCGCGTCGTCTGCGGAGAACAGCGTCTCGAAGACGCCGCCGTTCGCGTCGAAGCAGGACGAGAACAGGATGGCGTCGTCGGTGCCGAGGAACGCCGCGAGCCGGCGCTCCAGCTCGAGGTGCTGCTCCTGCGTGCCGCAGATGAAGCGGACGCTCGCGAGCCCATAGCCCCAGTCGTCGAGCGCGGTCTTGGCCGCCTGGACGAGGCGCTCGTCGTCGGCGAGGCCGAGATAGTTGTTGGCGCAGAAGTTCAGGACCTCGGCGCCGTCGGCGACGATCTCGGCCCGCTGCGGGCCGCGGATCCCGCGCTCGTGCTTGGTGAGGCCCGCCTCGTCGATGCCGGCGAGCTCCGCCGTGAGATGCCGCTGGAATGCTCCGTACATGGTGACTCCTACAGTTCGGTCCAGTCGAGGATGATCTTGCCGGTGCCCGCCGACGCCGCAGCCGCGAAGCCCTTCTCCCAGTCTCGGGCGGGCAGCACCTCCGCGATGATGCGGGTGATCGAGTCGCGCAGCACGGGGCTGGTCTGCAGCATCGCGCCCATCGCGTTCCAGGTCTCGAACATCTCGCGCCCGTAGATGCCCTTCACGGTGAGCATGTGCGTGACGATCTTGCCCCAGTCGACGCTGAACGGACCGGTCGGCAGCCCGAGCATGGCGATCCGACCGCCGTGATTCATGTTGTCGATCATCGCGGGCAGCGCGGTCGGCGCACCGCTCATCTCGAATCCGATGTCGAAGCCCTCGCGCATCCCGAGCGTGCGCTGCGCATCCCGGATGTCCTCACGGGAGACGTCGACCACCGCGTCGGCGCCCATCTGCCGGGCGAGCTCGAGGCGGGGCGCGCTCACGTCGGTCGCCGTGATGAAGCGCGCGCCCACGTGGCGGGCGATCGCGATGGCCATGAGCCCGATCGGGCCGCAGCCGGTGACGAGCACGTCCTCGCCGACGAGGGGGAAGGCGAGGGCGGTGTGCACGGCGTTGCCGAGCGGGTCGAAGATCGCACCGAGTTCCGGGGTCACTTCGGCGTGGTGCACCCAGACGTTCGTGGCCGGCAGGGTGAGGTACTCGGCATAGGCGCCGTCGCGCTGCACCCCGAGGCCGATCGTGCGGATGCACATCTGGCGGCGGCCGGCACGGCAGTTCCGGCACATGCCGCACACGATGTGCCCCTCACCGGACACGCGATCGCCGACGGCGATGTCGTGCACGAGAGGCCCGATCTCGACGACCTCTCCGTAGAACTCGTGGCCGGGGATCAGCGGAGCCTTCACCGCGGAGGCCGCCCAGTCGTCCCAGCGCTGGATGTGCAGGTCGGTGCCGCAGATGCCGGTGCGCAGCACGCGGATGACCACCTCGTCGGGTCCGGCCACGGGGTCCGGGCGGTCGACGAGCTCGAGGCCCGCGTGCGGGCCGTCCTTGTAGAGAGCCTTCATGCCTCGATCCCACCGCGAATGACCCTGTAGATCAATCCCGATCATCTGGAGGATCCATTAAGCATCGCTACATGCTTTCATGGTCATATGCAGTTGCAGCAGCTCCAGATCCTGCGCGAGCTCGGCGCGCTCGGCAGCGTGACCGCGGTGGCGGAGGCCCTGCGCGTCACCCCCTCCGCCGTGTCGCAGCAGCTCGCCGTCCTGCAGCGCGGGGTGCGGGCGCCGCTGACCCGCAAGCAGGGACGCACCCTGGTGCTGACGCCTGCGGGCGAGGTGCTCGCCGAGGCGGGGGCCGCGGCGCTGGATGCGATGGCGGCGGCGCGGTCCGCGGTGGACGAGTTCGAGGCCGCGGAGGGCGGCGTGGTGACCCTCAGCGGCTTCCTCAGCGCGGCGCAGGCCCTGTTCGGCCCGCTGATCCGCGAACTCGGATCCGGTCCGGACGTCCCCGCGATCCGGTTCACGGACGAGGATGTCGCGCAGTCCGACTTCCCCGCCCTCACCGCGCGGTACGACCTCGTGCTCGCACACCGCATGGAGCACAGCCCGCCCTGGCCGACCACCGGCATCCGCGTGCTCACCCTCGCCGCCGAGCCCCTGGACGTGGCGCTCGCCCCCGAGCATCCGCTCGCGCAGCGCGCCTCGCTGCGGCCGGCGGACGTCGTCGGAGAGCGGTGGGTCACGAGCCGGGCCGGCTACTCCCCCGATGACGTGCTGCGCACCATCTCCGCGGTCACGAACCGCCCTGCCGAGATCGTGCACCGCATCAACGACTACGGCGTCGCCGCCTCGGTCATCGCGACGGGGGACGTGATCGGCGTGCTCCCGCGGTACACCTCCCCCGGCACCGGTGCGGTGGTGCGGCGCCCGCTGCAGTACGTCAGCACGAACCGCATGATCGACGTGCTCGCCCGCCCGGAGAACCTGCGCCGGCGCTCGGTGCGCCTGGTCGCCGATGCGCTGAGCCGCGTGATGGCCCACCTCGCACGGTGACGCGGCGCACGTCGTGCGGCGCGCGGCAGGGCAGGATCCCGGGACCGCCTCTCGCACCGGTCCGAGTCCGTCTCCTAGGCTCGACGCATGACGGCCGAGACCAACCCCCTCCTCACGCCCTCCGAGCTTCCGTATGCGCTGCCCGACTACCGCCGGATCCGCGCCGAGCATTACCTTCCGGCGTTCCGGCAGGGATTCGACGAGCAGCGGGCGGAGATCCGCCGGATCACGATGGTGCGCTCGATGCCGACGTTCGAGAACACGATGGAGGCGCTGGAGCGCAGCGGGGAGCTGCTCGACCGGGTCTCGCACGCTTTCTACACGGTGAGCTCCGCGGATGCGACGGCCGCGATCCAGGCCATCGACGAAGAGCTCGCGCCGCTCATGGCCGCGCATCAGGACGCGATCCTGCTGGACGCGGCCCTGTACTGGCGGGTCTCGCAGCTGCGTGATCAGCTCGGCACCCTGCCGCTCGAGCCCGATCAACGTCGCCTGGTCGAGCGCTGGCACCGCGAGATGACGCTGGCGGGCGCGGCACTCGACGACGACGCGAAGGCCCGGCTCACCGAACTCAACCAGCGCCTCTCCTCCCTCAGCACGACCTTCGAGAAGAACCTGCTCGCCGACACCAATGAGCTGGCGGTGGTCTTCGACGACGCCGCCGCGCTCGACGGCCTCAGCGCCGGTGAACTGTCCGCGGCCGCACGGGCCGCCTCCGAGCGCGGCCTCGACGGCACGCACCTGCTGACGCTGCCGCTGTTCACCGGCCACCCGGCGCTCGCCGTGCTCACCGACCGGGAGAGCCGACGCCGGATCATGGCGGCGTCGCGAGCGCGCGGATCGCGTGGAGGCGCGCACGACAACCGTGCCGTCCTCACCGAGATCGTCGCGCTCCGCGCCGAGCGTGCGGCGCTGCTCGGCTACCCGTCGCACGCGGCCGCCGTGACCGCCGACGCGACCGCGGGCACCCCCGAGGCCGTGGAGCGCATGCTGCGCGAGCTCGCCGCACCCGCGGCGCGCAACGCCGCTGCCGAACGTGCGGCGCTGCAGCAGCTCATCGACGCGACCGAGTCCGAACCGTTCGCGCTCGAGGCCCACGACTGGGCGTTCTACACGGAGAAGCTGCGGGCCGCCCGCTACGACATCGACACGGCCGCTCTGCGCCCCTGGTTCGAGGCCGAACGAGTGCTGCAGGAGGGCGTGTTCGCCGCGGCCGGCGCGCTGTACGGCCTCACCTTCGCCGAGCGTCCGGACCTGCCCTCCTATCACCCGGACGCGCGCACGTTCGAGGTCTTCCAGGAGGACGGATCCGCCCTGGGGCTCTACGTGCTCGACCTGTACACCCGCGACAGCAAGCGGGGCGGCGCGTGGATGAACCCGATCGTGAGCCAGTCCGCGCTGCGCGGCGCGCTCCCCGTCGTCGCCAACAACCTCAACGTGGCCAAGCCCTCCGACGGCGAGCCCACCCTGCTCACCCTGGACGAGGTCAACACGCTGTTCCACGAGTTCGGGCATGCCCTGCACGGGCTGTTCTCCGATGTGACGTACCCGCACTTCTCCGGCACCGAGGTGTTCCGCGACTTCGTGGAGTTCCCGAGCCAGGTGAACGAGATGTGGATGCTGTGGCCCGAGATCGTGGGCGCGTACGCGCGGCATCGGGAAACGGGCGAACCGCTGTCGGCGGAGCTCATCGGCCGGCTGCAGGCGACGGAGACCTTCAACCAGGGCTTCGAGACCAGCGAATACCTGGCAGCCGCCTGGCTCGATCAGGCGCTGCACACGATCCCGGCCGACGGGTCGATCGACGACGTCGCCGCGTTCGAGGCGGCAGCGCTCGCCGACATCGGGCTGGACGAGCCGGTGGTGCCCCCGCGCTACTCCTCGGCGTACTTCGCGCACATCTTCTCCGGCGGATACAGCGCCGGGTACTACTCGTACATCTGGAGCGAGGTGCTCGACGCGGACACCGTCGAGTGGTTCCGGGAGAACGGCGGGCTCACCCGCGCGAACGGCGAGCGCTTCCGGCGCCGCCTGCTCGGGGTCGGCGGATCAAAGGACCCACTCGAGGCCTACCGGGACTTCCGCGGGCGGGACGCGGAGATCGCCCCGCTGCTGAAGCGTCGCGGCCTGGATCGCTGAGCGGCGCCGGCCTCGGCGACGGCCGCTCACTCAACCGCGGATCAGGCGCTCTTGCGCTTGCGCGCCAGCACCAGCGTGGGAGGTGCGCCCTCGTCGACCGCGGCACGGGTCACGACGACCTTCTGCACATCCTCGGTCGAGGGGATCTCGAACATGATCGGACCCAGCACATCCTCGAGGATCGCGCGGAGTCCGCGGGCTCCGGTCTTCCGCTCGACCGCGAGGTCGGCGATCGACTGCAGCGCATCCTCCTCGAACTCGAGCTCCACGCCGTCGAGCTGGAACATGCGCTGGTACTGCTTGACCAGGGCGTTGCGCGGCCCGGTGAGGATGTCGATGAGCGCGGCCTGGTCGAGCGGCGTCACCGAGGCGACGACTGGCAGACGGCCGATGAACTCGGGGATGAGGCCGAACTTGTGCAGGTCCTCCGGGAGCACCTCGCTGAACAGATCCAGGTCCTTGCCCTTGTCGTGCAGCGGGGCGCCGAAGCCGACGCCGTGCTTGCCGACGCGCGAGGAGATGATGTCCTCCAGGCCGGCGAACGCACCCGCCACGATGAACAGCACGTTCGTCGTGTCGATCTGCAGGAACTCCTGGTGCGGGTGCTTGCGGCCGCCCTGCGGCGGGACCGACGCGACCGTGCCCTCGAGGATCTTGAGCAGCGCCTGCTGCACGCCCTCGCCGGAGACGTCGCGGGTGATCGACGGGTTCTCGGCCTTGCGGGCGATCTTGTCGACCTCGTCGATGTAGATGATGCCGGTCTCGGCGCGCTTGACGTCGTAGTCGGCGGCCTGGATGAGCTTGAGCAGGATGTTCTCCACGTCCTCGCCGACGTAGCCGGCCTCGGTGAGGGCGGTCGCGTCAGCCACGGCGAACGGCACGTTCAGGCGCTTGGCGAGCGTCTGCGCGAGGTAGGTCTTGCCACAGCCCGTGGGGCCGATCATCAGGATGTTGCTCTTGGCGATCTCGATGTCGTCGGCCTTCTGCTCGGCCGGCTGCAGGGTTCCGCGGGCGCGCACCCGCTTGTAGTGGTTGTAGACGGCGACGGCAAGGGCGCGCTTGGCCTGATCCTGGCCGACGACGTACTCCTCGAGGAAGGAGAAGATCTCCCGCGGCTTGGGCAGGTCGAACTCGGCGACCTCGCCGTTGGCCGACTCGGCCATGCGCTCTTCGATGATCTCGTTGCAGAGTTCGACGCACTCGTCGCAGATGTAGACGCCGGGGCCCGCGATGAGCTGCTGGACCTGCTTCTGGCTCTTGCCGCAGAACGAGCACTTGAACAGGTCGGCGCTCTCACCGATGCGTGCCATGTGCGTCCTCCTTCGAGACGTGGTCCGCGGTCG
>JAFDWP010000002.1 GCA_018268435.1 Actinomycetota bacterium | reverse complement strand
TGGTGCTCGGCGAACCAGTACCGCCGGTAGCCGAGGTCGTCGGCGCGCGCGGCGAGGGCGAGCGACGCCGCCACCGCCTGGGCGCTGGTCTGCCCGGTGCGGACCGGGACGAGGTCGAGGACGGAAAGCGCGAGAGAAGACATCGCTTTCGACAACGCGCCCCCGGCTGCGGGCATTCCGGATCCGCCACGGACATTCCCGGATCCGCCGCGGGCGGCGCTGCCTCGCGGCCCCGTTCTGTCCCGTTCTCAGGACGGATTTCCGGGATCGGCGTCATCTCGGCCTGTTTCCGGTTCGGAACGCAGTTTCGTCCTGAGAACGGTCCGCAGGAGCGGCGGATCCGCGGCGCACTTGACCGCGTGCCGGGCCGGGAGTACTCCGGATCCATGCACGGTTTCGCGGATCGCTCCGACGCCGGGCGGCGGCTCGGTGCGCGGCTCGCGGCCGACCCGCCGTCGGATCCGGTCGTGTTCGGCCTGCCGCGCGGCGGTGTTCCCGTCGCCGACGAGGTGGCGCGGGCGCTCGCCGCCCCGCTCGACGTGCTCGTTGTGCGCAAGGTCGGGGTGCCGTGGCAGTCCGAGCTCGCACTCGGCGCCGTGGGCGAGGAGGGGGCAGTCGTCCGCAACGACGACGTGGTGCGCATCACCGGGGTGGACGAGGAGACGCTGCGTGCGGGGGAGCATCGGGAGCGCGCCGAGGTCGAGCACCGTGCGCTGCGGTTCCGCGGCGGGCGCCCACCCGCGGTGCTGGCGGGCCGTACGGCGGTCATCGTCGATGACGGCATCGCCACGGGCGCCACGATGCGTGCGGCCTGTGCGATCGCTCGGGCGCGCGGCGCTGCACGCGTGCTGGTCGCGGTGCCGGTCGCGGCACCCGATGCCGTCGCCGCGCTGCGCGCCGGACCGGATCCGGCGGCGGATGCGGTCGTCTGCCTCGAGGCCCCGGACGACTTCATGGCGGTCGGCATGCACTACGTCGACTTCCGGCAGACCTCGGACGAGGAGGTCGTGCAGATCTTGGCCGCCGAGCGATAGCCGCCGGTCGTCGCCGGGTGGCTGAGCGGCCGAGAGCGGACCAGGCGCCGTCTCCGACCGCCTTCCGAGCCGTCTCCGACCGGCACCTGACCCGGATCCGGCCGGTGTGCGGTGTGCGGTGCGGTCCGTCCCGTTCTCAGGATCGATTTCGTGGATCGGGGCGATTCCGACGGATTCTCCGCGGGAGTCTCAAATTCATCCTGAGAACGGTCCACGCTCCCGGCGACATCGGTCGGAACCGCCCGGCCGATGCCTGGCCAGCGCCAGGGTATGCCGGGACAAAGCCGGGACGAAGCCCGAAACGCCCCGGTTCCGCCCCGGAACCCGACCGACAGCGCCGCGCCAGAGGAGCGAAAAGGGGCACCGATAGCCTGGCCGGATGGACGCCGAGATCTTCTACGTGCTGGTCGGATCCGTCATCGTCGCGGCGATTGCGCGCTGGCGCGGCTGGCCGGCTCCGCTGCTCGTCACGGTGGTCGCGCTCGCGGTGTCCTTCATCCCGGCGGTGCCGAACCTGCGCATCGACGGCCACGTGCTGCTGACGCTCGTGCTGCCGCCGCTGCTGTACTCGGCGTCGCTGGACGTGTCGTTCGTGAGCTTCCGCCGCAGCATGCCGCAGATCCGCCGGCTCGGCATCGGCCTGGTCGTGGTGACGACGGCCGCGGTCGGGCTCGTCGCATGGCTGCTCATGCCGTCGCTCACCCTGCCCGGCGCCCTGCTGCTCGGCGCGATCGTCGCCCCGCCCGACGCGGTGTCCGCCGCCGCGATCGGCCGCAAGCTCGGCCTGCCGCGCCGCGTGATGACGGTGCTGTCGGGGGAGAGCCTGATCAACGACGCCACCTCGCTGACCCTGTACCGGGTGTTCGCCGCGATCGTCGCCGGGGCGACGGTCACCGTGTGGGACGGCATCTGGCAGTTCGTCCTCGCGGTCGTGGTCGGCGTCGGGATCGGGGTGGTGGCCGGCCTCGGCATGCACCAGTTGCGCATGCGCATCTCGGATCCGGTCGTCATCGGCACGTTCGGTCTGCTCGCGCCGTTCGGGGTGTACGGGATCACCGAGCACCTGCAGGGATCCGGTGTGCTCGGAGTCGTCGCGATGGGCCTCGTGGTCGGATACAACGCGCCGCGCACCAGCTATGCGACGCGGATGCAGGAGACGCCGATCTGGCTGTCCGCGGACTTCCTGCTCGAGTCGTTCGTCTTCGCGTACATCGGGCTGCAGCTGCCGCCCGTGATCAGCGAGCTCGGCGCGACTCAGGTCGGCAGCGTGCTGTGGCTGGCTGCGGCGGTGTTCGTGGTGATGCTCGTGGTGCGGCCGCTGTTCGTCTATCCGTCCTCGGCCTGGGGTGCGATGTGGACCCGGATGCGGCTGCGGCGGTTCGAGAAGGCGCTCGCGTCGGGGCAGTTCCGGCAGCGGGCCGATGCCGTCGCGCAGAGGCGGCGGCGCACGGGCCGCGGCGGCCGGCACCCGAGCGAGGAGGATCTGCGCGAGCGCCTCAACGAGTCGCAGCTGAGCTGGCGCGAGAAGGCGGTGATCTCGTGGGCCGGCATGCGCGGCGTGGTCACGCTCGCGACCGCGCTCGCCGCGGCCGACCTCGCCGCGCTCGAC
>JAFDWP010000029.1 GCA_018268435.1 Actinomycetota bacterium | reverse complement strand
TCGACCAGCGTGGTCTTGCCGTGGTCGACGTGCGCGACGATGGCGACGTTGCGGAGATCGGAACGGAGGGCGTGCGCCATGAAGGTTTCCTATGCAGATGGGGTTTCGCCCGGGATTCCGGACTCTTCAGGATACATGACGAGGCTGAACGAGCCCTGCGCGGGAGCAACACGGGCGGATCCTCGTACGCTCGTCGCATGAGGATCGTGCTGCCGCTGGACCCGCCGGATGCCCCGCCCCGGGCACGCATCGGTTGGGAGATCGCGATCGTGCTCGCGCTGGGCCTCGGGCAGTCCGCGGTGTACGCCGTGGTGCAGCTGCTCGACCGGCTGACGCTGTCCACACCGCTGGCCGATCAGACGGCGACGCTGAACCCCTCGCAGTCCAGCCGCGAGGTGTTCGATCTCGTCTACCAGTTGCTCGGGATCGGGTTCTCCGTCGCGCCCGTGCTGCTGGTGTGCTTCCTGCTCTGGCGCCCCGCCCGACCGCACCTCGGCGCGGTGGGTCTGGACGGCCGTCGCATCGGGCGCGACACCGGCTGGGGCGTGCTGCTCGTGCTCGCCATCGGGATCCCGGGACTCGCCCTGTACGTCGGCGGACGACTGACCGGCCTGTTCGTGGCCGTGGACCCCGGTGCCCAGAGCGCGTACTGGTGGACCATCCCCGTACTCCTGCTGTCGGCCGCGCGGGCCGCGGTGCAGGAGGAGTTCGTCGTGCTCGGCTACCTGTTCGCGCGGCTGCGCCAGCTCGGCTGGGGCCCGTGGACGATCGTGCTGGCGACGTCGGTGCTGCGCGCGGGCTACCACCTGTACCAGGGGCCCGGCGCGTTCATCGGCAATCTCGGGATGGGGCTGCTGTTCGGCTTCCTGTTCCTGCGCACCGGTCGGCTGCTGCCGTTCCTCGTCGCGCACTTCCTCATCGACGCGACCGTGTTCGTCGGCTACCCCTGGGTCGCCACGATGTGGCCGGCCCTGTTCGGCCTCCCCACGCACTGACCGTCAGCGTGTGACGGCGACAGAGATCGCGGCCCCCACGACGATCACGGCGAGGGCGCCGATCGCGGGCCAGTCCCAGCTGCGCCGGATGGGGGCGTCCACGCCCTCCCCCGTGGATCCGACGGGCCGCTCGATCGCGTGCTCCCACCGGGTGCGGACATCGGTGAGCGCCTGCAGGCTCTGCGGCACGCGGAGCTCTCCCGAGCGCCGGCTCAGCCGCGGCGACTGGATGCGCCCCGGGCCGCCCCAGCACGCCAGCTTTCGGCCGTCGTCGAGGGTGAAGTCCAGCTGCCAGCGCAGGTCGAGCTCGCTGACCCGGCGCCAGCCGAACCGGGTGCGGCGCAGGAAGTTCTGCACCTTCGCCCCGTCCTCGTCGACGTGAACCATCGAGACGACGCTGATGGCGTAGATCGCCCAGAGCACGAGCAGCACCCAGGGCGCGTAGAGGAGCATCGTGCCCCAGCCGCTGCGGAGCACGGCATCGCCGAGCAGGAACACCGCGAGCAAGGCGCAGACCACGAGAACGGCGATGCCCGTGGGCGCGCGGTAGGTGCGCGCGCCCACGGGCATCTGATCCATCGAGCTCACGCGCCGTGACCACCCAGGGTGATCGACACGCCGGGGATGGCCTGGAGCAGACGCTCCGTGTACTCCTGCTGCGGGTTGGCGAAGATCTCGTCGACCGTGCCCTGCTCGACCAGCTTGCCCTTCTCCATCACGCAGACCAGGTCGGCCGCGACGCGGACGACGGCGAGGTCGTGGGTGATGAACAGGTACGTGAGGTCGAGCTCGTTCTGCAGCTCGGCGAGCAGCTTCAGGATCTGGTCCTGCACGAGCACGTCGAGCGCGGAGACCGCCTCGTCGAGCACGACGATGTCGGGCTTGAGCGCCAGGGCGCGCGCGATCGCGACACGCTGACGCTGACCGCCGGACAGCTCGTTCGGGTAGCGCGTGGCCAGCTCCCGTGGCAGCGAGACCTGATCCAGCAGCTCGAGCACGCGATCGTGCCGGGAGGCCTTGTCGCCCACTTCGTGGATGTCCAGGGGCTCCGAGATCGTGTTGCCGATGTTGCGCAGCGGATCCATGGACCCGTACGGGTCCTGGAACACCGGCTGCATGCGCCGACGCAGCGCCAGCGTCTCGCGGCCGGACAGCGTCGCGGTGTCGACGCCGTCGATCGCGATCGTGCCGCTGGTCACGTCCTCGAGCTTCAGCACCATCTTCGCGACCGTCGACTTGCCCGAGCCGGACTCGCCGACCAGCGCCAGCGTCTTGCCTCTCGGGATGTCGAACGACACGGCGTCCACGGCACGGAACGGCACGCTGCGGAACTGGCCCTGACGGATCTTGTAATCCTTGGTCAGATCGCGCACGGAGACCGTGGGCGGGATGCCCGCGATGTCCTCGCTGGTCTCGATGCCACGACGCTCGGCGACGGCCTGGATGCGCTGCGACGCGATGCTGGGGGCCGCGGCCACCAGCTTCTGCGTGTACGGGTGCAGCGGGTTCTCCAGGATCTCCCGGCTGGGCCCGGCCTCGACGATCACGCCGTTCTGCATGACGATGATCTTCTCGGCGCGCTCGGCCGCCAGCCCCAGGTCGTGCGTGATCAGCAGGACCGAGGTGCCCTTCTCCTTGGTCAGCGACGCCAGGTGATCCAGGATCACGCGCTGCACGGTCACGTCAAGCGCCGAGGTGGGCTCGTCCGCGATGAGCAGCTTCGGATCGGCCGCGAGGCCGATGCCGATCAGGGCGCGCTGGCGCATACCGCCGGAGAACTGGTGCGGGTACTGGTGCAGGCGCTTCGCCGCGTCGGCGAGGCCGGCCTGCTGCAGCACCTCGATGGCCCGGGCCTCGATGTCCTTGCGCCCGGTGGCGAGACCGTTGGCCCGGATCGCCTCCTTGACCTGGAAGCCGACCGACCACACCGGGTTCAGGTTGGACATCGGGTCCTGCGGCACGTAACCGATCTCGCGCCCGCGGATCTTCTCCATCTGCCGCTCGGTGAGCCCGGTCAGCTCCTGGCCGTCCAGGGTGATGCTGCCCGCGGTCACGTGACCGGTGCCCGGCAGCAGGTTGACGATCGCGGATGCGGTCGTCGACTTGCCGGATCCGGACTCGCCCACGATCGCCAGGGTCTCCCCCGCGTACAGGTCGAGATCGATCCCGTGCAGCACCTCGCGCGAGCTCTTCTGAGTGTCGAACGCGACGCGGAGGTCGCGGATCCGCAGCAGCGGCATGTCGGCAGCGGTGCTCATCGCTGGGCCCTCGCTCTCGGGTCGAGGGCGTCTCGGACGAGCTCGCCCAGCATGATGAACGCGAGCACCGTGACGGTCAGCGCGATCGACGGATAGATGAGGGCCATCGGCGCGACGCGCAGCGACTGCTGCGCCTGGCTGATGTCATTGCCCCAGCTCATCGTGCTGCTGCCGAGTCCGACACCGAGGAAGGACAGCGTCGCCTCGGCGACGATCGCGGCCGCGAGGCTCAGCGTCGTGACGACGAGCAGCGGGGCGATCGCGTTCGGGATGACGTGCGACATCAGCGTGCCGAACCGCGTCTTCCCCAGTGCGCGCGAGGCCATCACGAAGTCGGCCTGTCGCACCCGAAGCACCTCCGCACGCACGACGCGCGCCGTCGAGGCCCAGGCGAATCCACCGATCGCGATGGCGAGGGTGAACACGTTGCGGAACTGCGCGAACACGCTCATGACCACGACCGCGGCGAGGATGTAGGGGATCGAGAAGAAGATGTCGCCGATGCGCGAGAGCAGGGAGTCCAGCCAGCCGCCGTAGAAGCCGGCCAGGGCGCCCATGATCAGGCCGATCACGGATCCGATGAGGGTCGCGAGCAGTCCGACCGACAGCGAGGTGCGCGCACCCCACACGGTGCGGGCGTAGATGTCGCAGCCCTGGAACGTGAAGCCGAGCGGGTGGCCCGCGGTCGGTCCGCCGTTCGAGTTGGACAGCTGGCAGTTGCTGTTCGGCGGGGTGTGCGTGAACAGCGTCGGCCACACGGCCATGAGCACGACGATGAGTACGATCACGAGCGAGATCCAGAACATCGGCCGGCGGCGCATGTCGGCCCAGGCGTCGCGCCACAGGTTGGACGGCTTCTCCGCGATCTTGATCGCGTCGACCGCGACGGTTCCCTCGGTGATGGGGGCGACGTAATGCGTCGCGCGGGACTCAGACATAGCGGATCCTCGGGTCGAGCAGGCCGTACAGCAGGTCGACCACCAGGTTGACGAGCACATAGATGATGACGAACACCGTCACGAAGGAGACGATCGTCGGCCCCTCGTGCTGCAGCGTCGCGTGGAACAGCGTGTTGCCGACGCCGGGGACGTTGAAGATGCCCTCGGTCACGGTCGCGCCGACCAGCAGGACGCCGAAGTTGGTCGCGGAGTTGGTGATCACCGGGATCAGCGAGTTGCGCAGCACGTGCACGGGGATGACGCGTCGTCGCGGCAGCCCCTTGCTGTAGGCGGTGCGCACCCAGTCCTGGTTGAGCGTGTCGATGACGGAGCCGCGCATCAGGCGCATACTCGTCGCGTACAGGCTGACTCCCAGCACGATCGCCGGCAGCCACAGGTCCCCCCAGTTGTTGTCCGCACCGACCGTCGGGCTGAACCACTGCAGCTTCACCGCGAGGAAGTACTGCGCGAGGAACGCGATCACGAAGATCGGCAGCGAGATGAAGATCAGCGAGACGACGAGCATCGAGTTGTCGAAGAGCTTGCCCTTGCGCAGCGCGGAGAACGTTCCGATGATGATCGCCAGCACGAACTCGATGCCGATCGCCATCACGGCGAGGCGTCCTGTGACCGGCAGCGTCGCCGCCAGGACGTCGTTCACCGAGCGGCCGGAGAACGTGGTCCCCATGTCGCCGCGGAAGATGCCGCTGAGGTAGTACCAGTACTGCACGATGAAGGGCTGGTCCAGGTGGTACTGGGCGGTCAGCGCCGCGAGCAGCTGCGGGCTGGGCTGCTTGTCGCCGAAGAGCGCCGCGATGGGATCGCCGGGCATGGCGAACACCAGGAAATAGATGAGCAGCGTGGCCCCGAGGAACACCGGGATCACCTGCAAGAGGCGTTTCAGGATGTAGCCGACCATCCGCCCCTCCTTTCAGATGAGGAGGCGCCCCGGGTCCCGGCACGATCCGTGCCGGTGCGGCGCCTCACAGAGAATCGTGTCACGTGTTCGACGTGCACGACACCGTTGGTTTGCACTGTGTTGACAGCGCACGAGGCGGTGACGTGATCGTCACCGCCTCGTGGGTGTGATCCCTCGGGCCGGTCAGCCCTTGGTGATCTCGTAGTACAGCGGAACCGAGTTCCAGCCGAACTGGACGTTGTTCACGCCCTTGGCGAAGCCGCCGTTGACGTTCGAGTACCACAGCGGGATCGCGGGCAGGTACTTGAAGAGGATCTCCTGAGCCTGCTCGTAGTCCTTCGTTGCCGCGGACTGGTCGGTCGCCGCGGCGCCCTGCGCCACGAGCTTGTCGAAGTCGGCGTTCGAGAAGTCGCTGTCGTTCGAGGACGCCTTGGTGCCGTACAGCGGCTGCAGGAAGTTGTACTGCGCCGGGTAGTCGGCCTGCCAGCCGGTGCGGAACGCGGTCTTGATGGTGCGTGCGTTCACGTCCTTGCGGAGCGTGGCGAAGTCGACGTACGGGTTGCCGGAGGCGTCGATGCCGAGGTTGTTCTTCAGCTGGTTCGCCACCGCGTCGACCCAGGCCTGGTGGCCGCCGTCGGAGTTGTACGCGATCTGGAAGGTGCCGCTCCACGGCGAGATCTTGTCAGCCTCGGCCCACAGCTCCTTCGCCTTCTTGGCGTCGAACTTGGTGACCTCGTTGCCCTTGATCGAGTCGGACCAGCCCGCGATGACCGGCGAGGTGAAGTCGCTGGCCGGGGTGCGGGTGTTGTTGAAGATCGTCTTCGTGATCGCGGCGCGGTCGATGGCCATCGAGATGGCCTGCTTGCGCAGCACGCCCTCGTCGCCGGTGAAGTGCTCGGCGTTGCCCGGGATCGTGAACGACTGGAAGATCGCGGCCGGCTGGTTGACGGCGCGGTCGCCCAGGTCGGACTCGAACGTCTGCTGAGCCGAGGACGGGATCTGGTCGATCACGTCGATCTTGTTGCTGAGCAGGTCGGCGTAGGCCGCGTCCGGGGTCGCCTCGAAGACGAACGTCACGCCGCCGTTCTGCGCCTGGCGGCCACCCTTGTAGGTGTCGCTCTTGACGAGATCGATCTCGACGTTGTGCTGCCAGGCGGTGTCGCTGGCCATCTTGTACGGGCCGTTGCCGATCGGGTTCTCACCGGCGGCGGCCATGTCCTTGAGGGACGCCTCAGGCAGCGGGTAGTAGGCCGAGTAGCCCAGGCGCTGCGACCAGTCGGCCGCGACGGGGTTCGACAGCTTGACGCTGAACGTGTAGTCGTCGATCTTCTTCAGACCGGTCAGGTCGGAGTCCGCATCGGCGCTGAAGCCCTCGATGTCGGCGAACCAGGAGCTGTTCAGCTGCTTGTTCGAGAACTTGGCGCCGTACTGCCACGCGTTGATGAAGCTGTCGGCCGTGACCTTCTCGCCGTTGGAGAAGGTGTTGCCCTGCTTCACCTTGATGGTGAGGTCGGAGTCGTCGTCGACCTTGATGGACTCGGCCATGTCGTTGACGAGCTTGCCCTTGGCGTCGTAGTACGCCAGGCCCGCGAACAGGGAGTCGAGGATCTTACCGCCGCCCACCTCGTTGGTGTTCGTTGGGATCAGCGGGTTCTCGGGCTCACTGCCGAGGGCCCGGATGACGGCCTTCGCGTCGCCGCCCTTGGACGGGGTCGCGTCTCCACCGCTGTTGCTCGAGCAGCCGGCGAGCGCGAGTGCACCCACGACCAGCAGCCCGACGCCCGAGAGGGCGATCTTGTTGCGCTTCACTTTGTGTCCTCCTGTGGACAGTTGACAGCAATCTGCACGCTCGTCGTCGAGCATGTAGGGATATTCGAGCGTAACCGTCACGGCGTCGATCGGACGAATGCGCGACGTTAACCGTTATTCACTGGTGACCTGAACGCGCAGACGCCCCGGAGCGGACTCCGGGGCGTCTCGACGGGACGGTCGATGCCGCTCGTTACAGCGCGAACGCTTCCATCGGAGGGCAGGCGCACACGAGGTTGCGGTCGCCGTAGGCGTTGTCGATGCGGCGCACCGGCGGCCAGTACTTGCCCGCGATGAGGGCGTGCGTGGGATACGCCGCCTTCTCGCGGGTGTACGCGTGCTGCCACTCCCCCGCGATGAGCGAGGCGGCGGTGTGTGGAGCGTTCACCAGTGGGTTGTCATCGGCCGGCCAGACGCCCGCGGCAACCTCGTCGGCCTCTGCCTTGATCTGGATCATGGCCTCCACGAAGCGCTCCAGCTCGCCGAGGTCCTCCGACTCCGTCGGCTCCACCATGAGCGTGCCCGCGACCGGGAACGACATGGTGGGGGCGTGGAAGCCGTAGTCGATGAGGCGCTTGGCCACGTCGTCGACCGTGATGCCGGTCGCCTCCTTGAGCGGGCGCAGGTCGAGGATGCACTCGTGCGCCACCCTGCCCTGCTCCCCCGAGTACAGCACCGGATAGTGCTCGCCGAGGCGCGCGGCGACGTAGTTCGCCGCGAGCACCGCCGCCGCGGTCGCGTCGCGCAGGCCGTCGGCGCCCATCATCCGGATGTACGCCCACGAGATCGGCAGGACGCCGGCGGATCCGTATGGCGCGGCGGAGACGGGTCCGCCCTCGAACACGTGGCCGCCCGCGTGCGCGGTGCGCTGCGCCTGCGGGTGCCCCGGCAGGTACGGCGCGAGATGGGCCTTCGCCGCCACCGGGCCCACGCCGGGGCCGCCGCCGCCGTGCGGGATCGCGAAGGTCTTGTGCAGGTTGAGGTGCGAGACGTCGCCGCCGAGGTCGCCGAAGCGGGAGTAGCCGAGCAGCGCGTTCAGGTTGGCGCCGTCGATGTACACCTGTCCGCCGGCGGCGTGCACCGCCGCCGTGATGTCCAGCACGTCGTGCTCGTACACGCCGTGCGTGGACGGGTACGTGATCATCAGCGCCGCGATCTCGTCCGCGTGCTGCGCGATCTTGGCACGCAGGTCGTCGAGGTCGACGTTGCCGAGCTCGTCGGTGGCCACGACGACCACCTTCATGCCGGCGAGCACCGCGCTGGCGGCGTTGGTGCCGTGCGCAGACGACGGGATCAGGCACACCGTGCGGTGCTCGTCGCCGCGGGAGAGGTGGTAGCCGCGGATCGCCAAGAGCCCGGCGAGCTCGCCCTGCGAACCCGCGTTGGGCTGCAGGGAGACCGCGTCGTAGCCGGTCACATCGGCGAGCCACGCCTCGAGCTGGTCGATCAGCTCGAGCGAGCCCTGCACGTCGCGCTCGGGGGCGAACGGGTGCAGCTGGGCGAACTCGGGCCAGGTGATCGCCGCCATCTCGGTGGCCGCATTGAGCTTCATCGTGCAGGATCCGAGCGGGATCATGCCGCGGTCGAGCGCGTAGTCGCGGTCGGCGAGCGTCTTCAGGTACCGCATCATGGCGGTCTCCGAGCGGTGCGCGTGGAACACCGGGTGCGTGAGGTACTCGTCCTGGCGGGCGAGCGGTGCGGGCAGGGTCGCGACGGGGATGTACGCGAACGAGCCCTCGCCCGCGCCGAACACGGTCGCCACGGCGAGGATGTCCTCGTAGGTCGTCGTCTCGTCGGTCGCGATGCTCACGGTGTCGGCGTCCACCGGGTTCAGCAGGATCCCGGCGTCGTGCGCGTCGGCGACGATCGCGGCGGCCCGTCCCGGCACGCGCACGGTGATCGTGTCGAAGTAGTTCGCGTGCACGATCTCGGCGCCGGCCTTCTCCAGCTGGGTGGCCAGGAAGCGCGCCTTGGAGGCGACGCCCGCGGCGATCTCCCGCAGCCCCTCGGGTCCGTGGTAGACGGCGTACATCGAGGCCATCACGGCCAGCAGCACCTGCGCGGTGCAGATGTTCGAGGTGGCCTTCTCGCGGCGGATGTGCTGCTCGCGGGTCTGCAGGGCGAGGCGGTAGGCCGGGTGGCCGTCCGCGTCCTGAGAGACGCCGACCAGGCGCCCCGGCAGCTGACGCTCCAGGCCGCTGCGCACCGCCATGTAGCCCGCGTGCGGACCGCCGAAGCCCATCGGCACGCCGAAGCGCTGCGTGGTGCCCACGGCGACGTCCGCGCCGAGCGAGCCCGGCGAGGCGATCAGGGTGAGCGCGAGCAGGTCGGCCGCGACGACGGCGAGCCCGCCGGCGAGGTGGGCCGCATCGATGACGGCGGAGGGATCCCAGAGCCGGCCGGACGCCCCGGGGTACTGCACGAGCACGCCGAACAGCGCCTCGGGCAGGGTCTCGCCGGCGGCGAGGTCGCGCTCGACGAGCTCGATGCCGACGGCGGCGGCCCGGGTCGCGAGCAGCGCCTTGGTCTGCGGCAGCGCGTCGGCGTCGACCACGAAGACCGGCGAGGCGGACTTGGATCCGCGGCGCGCGAGCAGCATGCCCTCGGCGACGGCGGTGGACTCGTCCAGCATCGAGGAGTTCGCGGTGTCCAGGCCCGTGAGGTCCGAGACCATGGTCTGGAAGTTGATCAGCGCCTCGAGCCGGCCCTGCGAGATCTCCGGCTGGTAGGGCGTGTACGCCGTGTACCAGGACGGGTTCTCCAGCACGTTGCGCTGGATCACGCTCGGCGTGATCGTGCCGTAGTAGCCCAGGCCGATCATGGTGCGGTTCACGGTGTTGCGGTCCGCCAGGGCGCGCAGCTCCGCGAGCGCCTCGGCCTCGCTCGCCGCGGCGGGCAGCGCGCTGACGCGGTCGGCGCCCTCCCCCGCCGGACGGATGGAGGCGGGCACGGCCTCGCGCATGAGCGCGTCGACCGGACGCTCGTCGGCGCCGTGGGAGATGCCGATCGCGTCGAGCATCACCCGCTGGGCGTCGGCGGTGGTGCCGACGTGACGGTCTGCGAACGCGGTCACGCTCAGCCCTCCGTGTGCGCGACGTACGCGTCGCGGGCGAGGAGCCCGTCCGCGGCGCCGGCGGCGATGGAGACCTTGACCAGCCATCCGCCCTCGAACGGCGCGGAGTTCACGAGCGACGGGTCGTCGACCACGGCGTCGTTGATCGCGACGACGGTGCCGTCGACCGGCGCATACAGCTCGGAGACCGACTTGGTCGACTCGGCCTCGCCGAAGACGTCGCCGCGGCCGAACGCGGTGCCCACGGCGGGCAGCTCGACGAAGACGATGTCGCCGAGCGCGTCGGCCGCGAAGTCGGTGATTCCGATGGTCGCGGTGTCACCGTCGACGGCGACCCACTCGTGCTCTTCGCTGTAGCGCAGGGTGTTGAGATCGGTCATTTCTTCCTCCGGTAGAAAGGGAGTGCGGTGATGGTCGCGGGGATCTTCGTTCCGCGCACATCGAGGAACAGGGGGACGGAGCCGTCGGCGACGGCGGGATCGACGAAGGCCATCGCGATGGGGTGGCCGAGCGTCGGGCTGAGCGCGCCGCTGGTGATCTCGCCGACCACCGCGCCGTCCTCGGTCACGACGTCGTACTCGGCGCGGCCCGCACGGCGGCCCTCCGCGGCGAGTCCGACGAGCACGCGCGCCCCCGCGGCGGGGGTCACGCCGTCCTTGCCGACGAAGCTCTCCTTGTCGGTGACGACGACCCGGCCGAGGCCCGCCTGCGCCGGCTTGGTCTCGCGGTTCAGCTCGTGGCCGTACAGCGGCATGCCCGCCTCCAGGCGCAGCGTGTCGCGCGCGGCGAGGCCCGCCGGGACCAGCCCGTGCGCGGATCCGGCCGCGAGCACGGCATCCCAGAGCGCCGGGGCGTCCTCGGCGGCGGCGAGCAGCTCGAAGCCGTCCTCGCCGGTGTAGCCGGTGCGGGCCAGCAGCAGCGGCCGACCGTTGTAGGTCGCCGACGCCCATGCGTAGTACTTCTGCTCCGCCCAGGGGATGGAGACGTCCTCGATGCCCGGCGTGCCCGCGAGGATCGCCTCGGCGTTCGGCCCCTGCACGGCGATCAGGGCATAGGAGTCGGAGACGTCCTCCACCTCGACATCGATGCCCGACGTGCGGGCGTGCAGCGCCGCGCGCACGGCGTCGCGGTTGCCCGCGTTGCTGATGATCAGGAACCGGTCCTCGCCCAGGCGGTAGACGATCACGTCGTCGATGATCCCGCCGTCCTCGGCCAGCAGCAGCGAGTACTTCGCCTTGCCGACCGCGAGCGCCGAGAGCCGCCCGGCGAGCGCGTAGTCGAGGTAGGCTCCCGCGCCGGATCCCACGACCGTGAACTCCGCCATGTGCGAGATGTCGAAGATGCCCGCGGCCGCGCGCACGGCGTGGTGCTCGGCGAGATCGGACGTGTAGCGCACCGGCATCTGCCAGCCGCCGAAGTCGGTGAACGAGGCGCCGAGCGCCTCGTGGCGCTCTCGAAGTGGCGTGGAACGGGGGTCTGTCATGGGTTCTCCCGTGCGGATCGGTGAGGATCCGCACGGCGCGCGGATCCGAGAACTCCCCCTCTGTCATGGGCCTGAGAGCTTCGCCCGCGCACAGACGCGGGCTTTCACCGTCGGCGGATCCCCGTGTCCACACGGGGATCGCTTTTCAGAGCGGCCGGGTCTGCGCGGTGCGGTTACCTGAGAGATTGGCGGGGAGGCTTGCTCCTTCGGTGTCCGGCTGACATCGCCGGACTCTCCCGCACGGACCATGCGGCCACGTGTTCAGTTGTGCGCGCCCATCCTACCGTGCCGGGCGGGGCCGTCGTCAGCCCTTGACCGCCCCCGACACCAGACCGCTGGTCATGCGCCCCTGCACGATCACGAAGAAGATGATCACCGGGATCGCGACGATCGTCGAGGAGGCCATGACCTCACCCCAGTTGATCGCCTGCGTGGCGCTCTGCTGCATGAATCCGCGCAGCCACAGCGGCAGCGTGCGGTTGTTCTCCATGATGACCAGCGCCACCGTGAACTCGTTCCAGCACTGCAGGAAGGCGAACACGCCGGAGGCCACGAGACCCGGCGCCAGCAGCGGCAGCGTGATCCGGGTGAAGGCCTGGGTGCGGCTGAGGCCGTCGATCATCGCGGCCTCCTCGAGCTCGACCGGGACGCCGGCGACGAAGCCGCGCAGCATCCAGATCGTGAACGGCACGACGCTGGCGACGTAGAGGATGCTCAGACCCAGCACGTTGCTGAGCAGACCGAGGCTCGACATCATCTTGTACTGCGCGATGAACAGGCCCTCGGCGGGCAGCATCTGGATGATGAGGATCGCGATGATGAACGTCAGGCGGCCGCGGAAGCGGAACCGGCTGATGGCGATCGAGGCGAGGAAGGCGAACACCAGGCAGACCGCGACGGAGAGCAGCGTGACCGTCACGCTCACTCCGAGCGCCGCGAAGAACGACGGCGTGAGCACGCGCTGGAAGTTCAGGAACGTGCCGCCGATCGGGAAGAACGTGGGCGTCGACGACTCGAGCGTCGCGGACGACAGCATCGACGAGTTGATCATCCAGTACACGGGGAAGACCCAGATCACGGCGAGCACGAGCGCCAGCACGCTGAGCAGGCCCTTGCCCACGTGCAGACCGCGCCGACGCGCGGGGATCAGGGTGCCGTCGTCGCTGCGCACGCCCCGACGGGCGGTGTCCGGACGCGTGTCCATCATCGTCGCGCTCATCACGCCTCCTCCTTCACGAGGTTCCGCACGTAGAACCAGCTCAGTGCGATGGTCAGGGCCAGCACGAAGATCGACATCGCCGCCCCCGCGCCGAAGTCCATGCCGGCCACGCCGGTCTTGTAGATGAACGTGCCCAGCAGGTCGTAGTCGGTGGACTGCGGACCGGCGTCCTGCAGCAGGGTGATCTGCGCGAACACGCGCAGATCCCAGATCAGGTTCAGCAGCAGCACGATCGCGATGACCGGCTTGAGCACCGGGAAGATGATGTGGGCGAAGCGCTGACGGCCGTTGGCGCCGTCGAGCTGGCTCGCCTCGAGGACCTCGCCGCTCACCTGGGTGAGTCCGGCGTAGGCGGAGAACGCGACGAAGGGCACGGACATCCAGGTGATGATGATCGAGGCGACCAGGAAGAACAGGATCGGGCTGGAGCCGATCCAGTTGAACTGGCCGATGTCGACGCCGGGGATCAGGTTGATCAGGTAGTTGATGACGCCGCGGCGGCGGTCGAAGAGCCAGATCCAGACCGTCATGGCGGCGATCACGGGCATCGCCCAGGCCAGCAGCAGGGCGATCTGCAGCGTCAGCCGCACCCAGCCGTGGATCTTGGTCATGAGCAGCGCCAGGAGGATGCCGATCGCGACCGTGACGAACGCGGTCACGAGGCAGAACACCACCGATCGCGCCACGACCTCCCAGAACGCCGGGCTGGTCGCGATCGCGATGTAGTTGTCGAACCAGACGAAGTCGGGGGCCTTGCCACCGAGCTGCTGCATCGCGCCGTACTTCTGGAACGACGTGACGACCTGCCACACCACGGGATAGCCCATGCCGAGCAGGAGCACGAGGAGCGCACCCAGCAGCAGGAGGTAGGGGGCGAATCTCGCACCGCGGGGGGACGAGTCCGGGCGCCGGGTCGCCCGTGCGGGCTTCGCCTCGGATGTGGTGGTCATGTGTGTCACAGCTCCAGCTCGAGAGGGGAACAGCGTGGAGGCCGGGCGGGTGCCCGGCCTCCACGGGGAGATCAGCCGTTGATGATGGCGTCGATCTTGGTGTCGTACTCCTTGGCGAGGGACTTCACGTCGCCGCCGGCGGCGACCTTGCCGAAGAACTCCTCGAGGATCTTCTTGCCCTCGACCGCGGCCCAGCCCGGAGCCGCCGGGGTGAGCTTGGAGTTCAGCGCGGAGTCGACGAGCGCCTTCGCGAACTGGTCGTCGCCGAGGTCGCCGACGAAGTCGGTGTTCGCCGGGCCGAGGCCGTTCTTCGCGAGCAGCTTCTGGTAGCCGTCGGAGAACACGATCCGCAGGAGCTCCTTGGCGCCCGCCTGGTGCGTGCTCTTGGCCGAGATCGCGATGTTGGATCCACCGGCGAAGACCGGCGCGACCTCACCCGCGGTGACGCCCGGGAGCGGGAAGACGCCGAACGTGGAGTCGTTCCACTCGCGCTTCTCGCCGCCCTTGCCGTCGTCGCCCTTGTAGTCGCCGACCGACCAGTGCGCCCAGCCCGGCGCGATGATCGTCGCGGCCGTGGCGGCGGCACCGCTCTTGTCGTTGTTGATGTTCACCCACGGCGTCGAGTCGTTCTCGGTGACGGGCGCGTTCGAGGCGCCGGTGAACAGCTCCTGGAACTGCTCGAGGCCCGTGATCGACTTCGCGTCCGACAGCGACGACTTCCAGGTGTCGCCGTCCTTCTTCGCCAGGTCTCCGCCGTTCGCGAAGATCCAGGAGACGCCGTTGCGCCAGTCCTGGCCGCCGATGTAGAAACCGGACTGGGCGTCGGTGCGCAGCTTCTTGACCGAGGCGTCGAACTCCTCGAGCGTCTTCGGCACCTCCAGGCCCGCCGCCGTCCAGATGTCCTTGCGGTAGGTGATGTAGCGCGAGCCGAAGTAGTACGGCAGGGCGTACTGCTTGCCGTCGACCGTGCCGACGTCGACGAAGGACTGCAGCAGCTTGTCTCCGCCCAGGTCCTTGTAGATCCCGCTGAGGTCGGTGAAGGCGCCCGCGGTGGTGAAGGTCGGCGACCAGGTGTTGCCGATCTCGGTGACGTCCGGGGTGTTCTTCGCGTCGGGCAGCTGGTTGGTCAGCTTGGTGAGCGCGTCGCTCCAGTCCTGCTGCTGGATCGTCAGCGTGCCGCCGGTGGCCTTCTTGTACTCGTCGACGAGGTACGTGCGCGCCTCGTCGGGAGTGTCGCCGCCCATGACCCAGAACGTGATGTCCTGGTTCTTGGCGCCGTCCTTGTCGAAGCCGGTGGCCGCGGCGGCGCTGGAGCCGGTGCCGCCGCTGGAGCAGCCGGTCAGGCCCAGGGCGAGGACGGAGGCCCCCGCGATGGCGGTGAGCGCGAGGCGCTTGCCGTTACGGATCATTGTGTTTCTTCCTCTCGGTGCTGCACTGCAGGAGGAGGGAGACTCCTCGTCGAGGTGATCCCGGAGGGGATCAAGGGTTTGTTAGGACAGCAACCTAACAAAAGGAGCGAGGGTGGGACAAGTTGAACGGGGGCGCCGCGGATAACGTTTCGGACTCGGCGCCGGAACCGAATGTGACGTCATGGACATCGACTTCGAGTCATCGTGACTCTAAGATGGCCCCGGAGGTTAGAGTCATGATGACCAGAAGCGAGGGATCCGAGGACGGGATCCGCGTCGCCGTCTCGACGGTGATCCTCACCCTGCGCCGCGACGGCACGGCCGCGCCGCGCATCGCACTGCCGCTGGTGCGTCGTACCCGCGAGCCGCATTCCGGCGCCTGGGCGCTGCCCGGCGGATGGCTCGACACGCAGGAGGGCCTCGCGGCGGCCGCGGCCCGCACCCTCGCCGAGACCACCGGCCTCGCACCCGGCTTCCTCGAGCAGCTCTACGCGTTCGGCGCGGTCGACCGCTCCCCCAGCCGGGTGATCTCGGTCGTGTACTGGGCGCTGCTGCGCGAGGATCTCGTGGACCAGCAGCTCGCCGCCCACCGGGGCGACGGCACGGGCATCGAGAACGTCGCGTGGTTCGACGCCGCCGACCTCCCCGGCCTCGCCTTCGACCACGCCGACATCGTTGAGTACGCGCTGTGGCGGCTGCGCAACAAGGCCGGCTACAGCAAGGTCGCCCAGGGCTTCCTGCCGCCCGAGTTCACGCTCGCGGATCTGCGCGAGGCGTACGAGACGATCCTCGGCCGCCGGCTGGACCCCGCGAACTTCCGCCGGCAGGTGGACGCGACCCGGACGCTCGTGCCCACCAATGCCTTCCGAACGGGCAGCCATCGCCCGGCGCGGCTGTACCGCGACGCCACCGACGTCGAACTCGTCGACCGGGGTCCGCTCTCGGCCGACGAGACCCGCACCATCCCCGACCGCACCCCCGCCGACACATCCCGCACCGCAGAGACGAGCCCCTCATGACCATCCTCGACCCCTCCGTCGACCACGCGCTGCGCCTGATCGTCACCGGCGCCTCCACCGAGTCCACCTGCGCGACCGACCTCGCCGCCGGTCCGTGGAACTTCGACGCGATCCCCGGCTACGGCCCCGGCTCCTCGATGGGCGACGTGATCCCGACCGGCGCACCGCGCCAGGGCGAGCTGCCGGCGGCGTACCGCGAGGCCGACGAGGCGGAGCTGCACGAGCGGATCCGCGCGGCCAAGCAGACGCTCGGCGAGCGCGTCGTGGTGCTCGGCCACTTCTACCAGCGCGAGGAGGTCGTGCGGCACGCCGACTACGTCGGCGACTCGTTCCAGCTCGCGACCGCCGCGAAGGAGCACCCGGACGCGGAAGCCATCGTGTTCTGCGGCGTGCACTTCATGGCGGAGACCGCCGATCTGCTCTCCGGCGCGGACCAGGCCGTGATCCTGCCGAACCTGGCCGCCGGCTGCTCGATGGCCGACATGGCGGACATCGACCAGGTCGAGGAGTGCTGGGAGCAGCTCGCCGAGGTCTACGGTCCGCTCGACGTCGCCGATGCGGACGGCCTCGTGCCGGTGATCCCGGTCACCTACATGAACTCCTCCGCCGCGATCAAGGGGTTCGTGGGCCGGCACGGCGGGATCGTCTGCACCTCCTCGAACGCGCGCACGGTGCTGGAATGGGCGTTCGCCCGCGGCCGTCGCGTGCTGTTCTTCCCCGACCAGCACCTGGGCCGCAACACCGCGAAGGCGATGGGCGTGCCGCTGGAGCAGATGCCGATGTGGAATCCGCGCCGCCCTCTCGGCGGATCCTCGGCCGAGCAGCTGCAGGACGCGCGGGTGATCCTCTGGCACGGCTTCTGCTCGGTGCACCGCCGCTTCACCGTCGCGCAGATCGACCAGGCCCGCGCCGAGCACCCCGGCGTCCGCGTGATCGTGCACCCGGAGTGCCCGATGGAGGTCGTCGACGCCGCCGATGAGGCGGGGTCCACGGACTACATCCGCAAGGCCATCGCCGCGGCGACCGAGCCCACGGCCTTCGCCGTCGGCACCGAGATCAACCTGGTCCGGCGCCTGGCCGCCCAGTACCCGCAGCACGAGATCTTCTGCCTGGATCCGGTGGTCTGCCCCTGCTCGACGATGTACCGGATCCACCCGGGCTACCTGGCCTGGGTGCTCGAGGAGCTCGTGGCCGGCCGCACGCCGAACCGCATCACGGTGACCGCGGACGTGGCCGACCCCGCGCGGGTCGCGCTGGAGCGGATGCTCGCGGCGAAGCCGCCGGTGGCGGTGGCCTGATGCGCACCGCCGGCGGGCTCCGCGTGCTGGTGATCGGCGGTGGGATCGCCGGCCTCACCGCGGCGCTGCACGCGCGGGAGGCGGGCCACCGCGTCGAGGTGCTCGTGAAGGACGCCCTCGGCGACGGCGCGACCGCGCTCGCGCAGGGCGGCATCGCGGGTGTCTACCGCGCGGCCGACTCCCCCGCGGCGCACGCCGAGGACACCCTCGCGGCGGGAGCCCGGCTCTCGGATCCCGCCGCCGTAGCCGCGCTCGTCGGAGACGCGACGGCACGGATCGCCGAGCTCGTCACCCGCGGCGTGGCCTTCGACCGCGATGCGTCCGGGGCGCTGCGGCTCGGGCTGGAGGCGGCGCACTCGGCGGCGCGGATCGCCCACGCCGGCGGCGATGCGACCGGTGCCGCGATCTCCGCCGCGCTGTGCGCGCGTGTGCGCGAGGCGGGGATCGGGGTGCGCGAGCACGCGGTGCTCGTCGACCTGCGGACGGCCGATGGCGCGGTGCGCGGCGCGCGGATCCTCGTGTCCGGGCGGCTCGAGGACATGACAGCGGATGCCGTCGTCTTGGCGACCGGCGGGGCCGGGCGGCTGTTCCGGCACACCACGGCGCCCGCCGTGTGCACCGGCGACGGCATCGCCGCGGCGCTGCGGGCGGGAGCCGCGGTCGCAGACCTGGAGTTCGTGCAGTTCCACCCCACGATCCTGGTGTCCTCCGGCCCCGCCTTCCTCATCTCCGAGGCGGTGCGCGGCGAGGGGGCGACGCTCATCGACGACGACGGACGACGGTTCGCCTTCGACGCGCACCCGGACGGCGAGCTCGCCCCGCGCGACGTCGTGGCCCGGGCCATCGTGCACCGTGCCGCCGCCCAGGGCGGTCCGGTGCGGCTGGACGCCACCGCCCTCGGCGCCGCGCGGCTGGCCGCGCGCTTCCCGACGATCGACCGGGTGACGCGCGAGCGCGGCTTCGACTGGGCGCGGACGCCGATCCCGGTCACGCCCGCGGCGCACTACCTGATGGGCGGCATCGTCACCGACACGGCGGGCCGCACCACCCTGCCCGGGCTGTTCGCGGTCGGCGAGTGCGCCCGCACCGGGGTGCACGGCGCGAACCGCCTCGCCTCGAACTCGCT
>JAFDWP010000299.1 GCA_018268435.1 Actinomycetota bacterium | reverse complement strand
CGGCAGCCGCTCGACGCGGTACCAGCGCCGCGGCACGAACTGCGGCGCGAGCCGGGTGCGCGCCCAGGACTGCAGGTCGGCCTTGGCCGCGGATCCCTCGAGCGCGAGTGCGACCACGCTGCCGAGCCGCGGATCCGGCAGCGCCACCGCGCACACCGCGCCGAGCCCCGGCATGGCGTCGAAGGCGCGCTCCACCTCCGGCAGCGAGACCTTGTGCCCGCCCGTGGCGACGATGTCGCCGGCGCGCCCCGCGAGCTGCAGCTTGCCGTCGACCAGGCGACCCAGGTCGTGCACGGTCGCCCAGCCGTCCGGTCCGCGCAGCACGGCGTCCGTGGTCGCCGCGAGATAGCCGTCGGAGCAGGCGGCCGCGTGGATCCACAGCGTGCCGAGCTCGCCGTCCGGCACCGGGCGGCCGTCGTCGTCGCGGATCTCGGCGCCGATGCCGTCGTAGACGGCGAGCAGGGTGCCGTCGCCCCCGCGGCTGTCGCCGATGAAGCCGATCTCGGCCGCGCCGTAGTAGCCGATCAGCCGCACGTGCGGCAGCGTCGAGGCGAGCCCGTCGCGCAGCGCGGTCGGCAGGTTCGCGCCGCCGGTGACGACGAGTTCGAGGCCGGCGAACGCCGCGCCTGGTCCTTGAGGCTCTCGAACGGCCGGATCCGCTCCTGGTCCCTGAGGCTCTCGAAGGGCCGGATCCGCTCCCGGTCCCTGAGGCTCTCGAAGGGCCGGATCCGCCCGGCGTGCGGCGTCGATGAGCACCTGCACCACGGCTGGCACCGCCACGATCCGGGTGATCCGCTCCGCGGCGACGCGCTGGGCGAGCAGGCCCGGGTCGAACACGTCGGCGAGGTGCGCGCTGCCCCCGGTCGCCAGGCACTCGATGAGGGCGTACAGGGTGAGGCTGTACGACAGCGGCCCGGGGGCGAGCGTGTGCACGCCGGGCCGTGGCTCCAGGTGCGCGCTCGAGACGGCGACGTTGGCGCGGTACTGGCGCCGCGTCTTCAGGAACGCCTTCGGGTCGCTCGTGGTGCCGGAGGAGAACAGCAGCAGGAACGCCTCGTCGTCGTCGCGCACGGCGGGATCCGCGAGCGGATCCATCCCGTCGAGGGCCTCGGTGCTCGCGCGCTCGGCCTCCCGGGCGCGGAACTCGTCGAGCGTGAGCACGGTGCCGGTCCAGCCCGTCGCGTCGAGGGCCCGGGCGAACGCGGCGTCGTCGCTGATCACGAGGCCGATGCCCGCAGTCCGCACCACGTGCACCCGGTGCGCGAGCGGCCACTGCGGGTCGATGGTGGCCGAGACGGCGCGGTACCCGGCGAGACCCGCGACGATGCGCGCGGCGTGGAACGCGCTGGCGACGCTGACCGCCGTGATCGGGATCCCGTCGGTCTCCGGCGCCGGTTCCGGCGGGGAGGTCTGCGCGCGGTGCGCGGCGTCGACGACCGCGAACACGCGACGCGAATCCTGCACGAGCTCGGCGTAGGTCAGAGCACCGTCGGTGCCGACGATCGCGGGCCGATCCGGATGCTGCGCCGCGGTCTGCAGCACCGTCCCCGTGATCGGCATCCCGCACCCTTCCGTGGCGCCGGGCGCGCCGGATCCAGTCTATGGCCGCGAAGGCGGGCGGGCCCGGGGCCGGTTGATCAGCGCCGCGGCGGCGCGTCCTGCAGCAGCGCAACCGCGGAGGCGAGCGTGTCGCCGTCCGGGATGCGCCCGTCCGGGCTGAGCAGCCAGAGGATCCCCAGACCCTGAGACAGCACGAACTCGAGCTTCGCCAGGGCGAGCGCCTGCTCCGGGCTCAGGTCGGGGTATGCGGCGACAAGACCCTCGGCGACGCCTCGGTAGCCCTCCTCGATGGCAGCCTGCATGCGGACCCGGCCGGCAGGATCCCGCATCATGCGCAGGGCGTTCTCCATGCTGGCGAGCAGCGTCTCGCGGTTCTCGTCGAACACGGCAGGCATGCGGTTCCACAGGGCGGCGAAGCCGGCGAGCCGGGGGAGGTCCTTCGCGGAGTGGATCGCGGCCTCCATGCCGTCGCCGATCCCGGTGCCGAGCGTCTCGAGCAGCGCCTCCGTGACGAGCTGCTCCTTGGATCCGAAGTGGTATCCGATCGCGGCGAGGCTGACCCCCGCCTCACTCGCGATATCGCGCGCGGTGACCTGCGCGACGCCGCGCTCGATGATCGCGCGGCGCGCTCCGGCGAGAAGGTCCTCACGGTTGCCCATGTCCACCACCCTAGCGACGATTTAGACGCTTGTACTAGACATTCGTCTCAGGCTGGCGTAGACATACGTCTTAGACAAACGTCTAACTAATCGGAACGAGTCGATCGTCTGAACCGAGGAGCACGCCATGTCCGCACCCCACATCCTCATCTCCGGCGCCGGGATCGCCGGGATCGCGACCGCGCTGCAGCTCGTGCGCGGCGGCATCCGCACCACCGTCGTCGAGCGCGCGCCCGAGGTGCGCCCCGGCGGTCAGGCCGTGGACCTGCGCGGTGCGAGCCGCGAGGCCGCCGAGCGCATGGGGCTCATGCCGGGGATCCGCGCGCATCAGCTGCATGAGAAGGGGATGGTCTACGTCGATGGCCGCGGCCGCTCCTACGGGCGCATGGCGGTCGAGGTGTTCGACGGGCGCGGCGCGGTGGCCGACGTCGAGATCGCCCGCGGCGACCTGAACCAGGTGCTGCTGGACGCGCTCGCCGCCGCGGCCGAGGCCGCACCGGGCCTGCTCGAGCTGCGCTATGACGACCGGATCGAGGCCGTCGCCCAGGATGCGGACGGGGTCGAGGTCCGCTTCGCCTCCGGGGCTTCCGAGCGGTTCGACGCGCTGCTCGGTGCAGACGGGGTGCACTCGGCCACCCGTCGGCTCGTGTTCGGCCCGGAGGAGCGGTTCGCCACCCGCCTCGGCGGGTACGCGGCGTTCTTCACGATGCCCACCCCCGTCGGCATCGAGGACGGCTGGTTCTCCCTGCGGGTCGTGCCGGGGGCGATGCTCGGGATCCGCCCCGACCGGGATCCCGCCACGTCCAAGGCGATGCTGACCCTGCGCGTGGACCACGACCCGGCGCTGCGCCGGGACAGGGCCGCGCAGGAGGCGCTCATCCGGCGGATCCTCGCCGACGCGGGCTGGCAGGCCCCGGCCGTACTGGACGCGATGAGCGGGGCCGAGGACTTCTACTTCGACGAGCTCGCGCGCGTGGACGTGCCCGATGTGGTGGACGGTCGTGTGGCGCTCGTCGGCGACGCCGGGTACTGCGGAACGCCGCTCAGCGGCATGGGCACGGCGATGGCGCTGGTCGGGGCGTACGTGCTCGCCGGCGAGCTGACCGGCGCGGATGCGGAGGGTATTCCGGCGGCGCTGGCGCGGTACGCGCAGCGGATCGACCCGTTCATCGCGGACGGCAAGAAGATCCCGTTCGGCAGCCTGGAGCGCGCCGTGCCGACGTCGCGCGTGGCCGCGGCGCTCGGGGTCCTCACGACCAGGGTGATGATGTCGCCACCGTTCCGCTCGCTCATCAAGCGCGCCTTCGCCGCCAACGCGACCGACGAGATGCCGCTGCCCGCGTCCGAGACCGGGGTCGCCGCCGGCTGACGGGGTCGGCGTGCCGGTGTGCCGGTGTGCCGGGTTCGGATCCGCGCGCCGGCGTGCGCCTGGCTCGGAGATGTGCGCGTTCTGCGGAGGGATCCGGCGAGGGGATCCGGCGTTGGCGTACATCTCCGAGGGAGCGGGTCGCGACCGGGTCCGCGCGCCGGCGTGCGCCTGGCTCGGAGATGTGCGCGTTCTGCGGACGGATCCGGAGAGGGGATCCGATGCTGGCGTACATCTCCGAGGGAGCGAGCGCGGGAGCGGGCGAGCGCGCGAGCGAGGCGCACGCGCGCCCACGACCGAGCCCTGCCTCAGCCCGCGGCGTAGACCTCGCGCCCGGCGAACCACGTCGAAAGCACGCGGGCGTCGATGATGGCGTCGGCGGGGCCGGCGATCGCGTCGCGGTCGAGCACCACGAAATCGGCCGACTTGCCGACCTCGAGCGACCCGGTCTCGGCGCCGAGACCCATGGCGACCGCGGAGTTGCGGGTGAACACCTGCAGCGCCTCCTCGGCCGTGATCGCCTGCTCGGGCCAGAGCGTGCCGGGGGCGCGGCGCAGCGGATCCGCCCGCGTGACCAGGCCTTGGATGCCCTCGAGCGGGTTGGGGGACTCGCTCACCGGCCAGTCCGAGCCGCCGGCGACGAGCGCGCCGGCGTCGAGGAGCGACCGGTTCGGCTGGGAGTGCTCGGCCCGCTCGCCGAGCACCTCGGCGAGCATCTGCGGGATGACGCCGGGGAACCAGATGAACGGCGACACGTCGGCGATCACGTCGAGCGCCGCGAGCCGGGGGATGTCCGACTCGGCGAGGAACTGACCGTGCGCGATCTGGATCGGCGTGCGGAAGCCCTCCGCGCGCAGGCGCTCGGCGACGTCGAGCACGAGGCGGGCGGATCCGTCGCCCGTGCAGTGCACCTTGGCGCCGAGTCCGCGCTCCGCCACCTGCCGGAGCCAGCCGTACAGCTCGTCGAAGGTCATCGTGGTCTCGCCGTGGAAGTGCGCGCCGTGCACGGCGTCGGCCACGTACGGCTCCAGGAACGAGGCGGTGCGGGCGGGCGGCACGCCGTCGAGGAAGATCTTCACGAAGTCCGGGCGGTGGTGCGCCGTGCGGAACTCCTCGCCGCGGGCGATGAGGGCGGATCCGATCGGATCGAAGCCGAAGATCTCGTCGTTGATGAGCAGCGACGACACCACCCAGGCGTGGAGCGCGTCGTCCGCGTCGAGCCCGGCGAGCGCGCTCAGGATGTCGGTGGAGACCCCTGCATCCTGGAACGCGGTGATGCCGTAGGAGTTCGCGAGGTGCACGCCGTGCTCCGACGCGGCGCGGTGCTGCGCGGCGGTCAGCCCGCCCGAGCGGTCGTACGCCTCCTGCACAGGGATCCCCGCGGCCTCGAGCAGCACGCCGGTGGGCGTGCCGTCGTCCGGATCCCGCAGCGTCACACCGCCGGACGGGACTGCGTCGGCGGTGATGCCGGCGAGCTCGAGCGCGCGGGTGTTCGCCCAGCGGTTGTGGCGGGAGTCCTCCACGATGACGACGGGACGCCCACCGGCGGCCTCGTCCAGCCGGAGCCGGGTGGCCGTGTTGGCGAGCGTCGGCAGCAGGGTGCTCGCCACGACGCCGCCGATGATCCAGGCGTCCTCCGGCAGCGTGGCCGCCTTCTCGCGCACCCGGTCGAGGATCTCGTCCAGGGTGAGCGAGGGCGGCAGCGTCAGCTCGAACAGCTCGGTGCGTCCGGCGAGCGCATGGTGGTTGTGCACGTCCGCGAAGCCGGGGTAGACCGCCGCCCCGCCGAGCTCGAGCACCCGGGTGTCGTCGCCGCGCAGGGCCTCGACCTCGGCGCGGGTGCCGACGGCGGCGATGCGGCCGTCGCGCACGGCGAACGCCTCCGCGGCGGGCCGTGCCGGATCCAGGGTGCGGATCGTCGATGCGGTGACGATGAGGTCGGCGGGGGCGGTCATCTCAGGCTCCGGTTCCGACGCCGGCGGCGTCCTGGTCGGCGAAGTGCGCGGGCTCCAGCTCGGGGGAGTGGTGCGAGACCGAGATCAGCCGTCCCCAGGCGCCGAACGTGAAGTGCGTGGGAACCTCGCCGGTCTCGTCCAGGCCGAACAGCACGCCGTGCGAGCGGATCCGCGAGGCGTCGCGGTGGTCGGCGATCGTGACCGATGCGCACGGGATGACCTTCTCCCGCCACGCGAACACGTAGATGCCGGGGCGCACCTCCCACACGCTGTTCTCGTCGGTGTCGGCGAGGCCGCGCTCCGGACCCGCCAGGCACTGCCAGGTGTACCAGCGCTCCGACAGGTACACGTGCTCGTAGGCGTGCTCGGTGCTGTACACCCACTCCACGCGACGGCCGATGAGGGCCGTGGTGGGGTGCGGCTCGGCGCCGGTGACGCCGGCGCCGTCGATGGTGGCCGTGCCGAAGTGGTGCACCACGCGCGTGCGACCGGGCTCGAGTGCCGGCAGGATCTCGCTGATGATCGACAGCACGCGTCCGGCGCGCAGGTCGATCACGAGGGAGACGGCCTCGTTCGGCAGGTAGCGGTGGTGGAACTGCACGTAGAACAGGTCGTCGTCCACCTCGACCGCCTCGTAGGCGTCGGTGTCGGTGGCGGGAGCCGTGGGGTCGCCCTCGCCGGGGGCGTAGGTCCAGGTGACCTCGTTCTCGGCGAACGTGTGCGCGATGCGGGTGCCGTTCGGGGCGGTGAGGTCGATCTGCCGGCCGGCCAGGGCGGTCGTGTGCGGCGCCTTGTTGGCGTCGAAGCCCGGGGCGAGGCCGTCCAGCGGCAGCCAGGTCGAGGTGTCGGCGGGGTTCATCGTCGTCATGACGCTCCTTGATCGGGGTGGTTCGTGGATCCGTCCTGCCCGCGCCGGCCCCGTCGGGTGACCCGGGGCCGGCGCACGCAGGGATCGGGTCAGTGCGCGCTGAACTGCTCCAGGTCGGCGGCGAGGCCGTCGTAGACCGGAGGCTTCGCGCGCTTCAGGTACTGCGCGTAGATGATGCCGCCGATCACCGCGAGCACGAGCAGCAGCGGCAGCAGGTTGATCCACAGCTCCTCGGATCCGGCGACGATCGAGAAGTTGAACATCGCCAGGATCGAGATCGACGCGATGCCGAGGAAGCCTATGCCCGGGGCGATGAACGTGCTCCACCAGCGGCCGTCGTGCTGGCGGCGGAAGTGCACCACGATCGACAGCGCGGCCAGGCCCTGCAGGATCAGCACGCTGAGCGTGCCGAAGCCGAGCATCGCGGGCACGATCTGCGTGATCGGGTTGGCGCCGGCGAGGAAGAAGATCACGGCGACGACGGCGGCGAATCCGGCCTGCACGATGCCGGCGATCTGCGGCGTGCCGCTGGGGCGGGTGCGGGCGAAGGAGTGCGGCAGGATCCGGGCGCGGCCGAGCGCGTACAGGTAGCGGGTGGCCGAGTTGTGGAAGGCGAGCATCGCGGCGAACAGGCTGACCAGCAGCAGGATCTCCATGACCGTGGTGAGCGGGCCGCCGAGGTAGGTCTGTGCGATCGAGAAGATGAGGTCGCCGCCCTCGAGGTGGTCGATGGCGGTCTGCTGCGCCTTGGCGACGCCGGTGGCGCTGACCACGGCCCAGGTGGTGACGCCCAGGATGATGCCGATCGCGGTGATCGCGGTGTAGGTGGCGCGCGGGATCGTGCGCAGCGGGCGCTTGGCCTCTTCGCTGAACAGCGCGGTCGCCTCGAAGCCGAGGAAGCCGGTCGCGGCGAGCAGCAGGCCGATCGGGAGGGATCCGGAGAAGATCGCCTCGGGGCTGAACGCCTCGAAGCTGTAGCCGGTGCGCACGAGCACGGAGATGTCGAACACGACGAGCATGGTCACCTCGAGCACCAGGCAGACGCCGAGCACCTTGGAGGAGAAGTCCACGCCGATGCGGGCGAGCACGAAGCAGACCGCGATCGAGAGCAGGCCCCAGACCAGCCAGTGCACGTCGAGCCCGGTGAGCTGGGCGATGATCGTCTGCATGAAGAAGCCGCTGGTGCCGATCGTGCCGACGACGAAGAAGTTGTAGCCGAGGGTGGCGATGAGGCCGGCGATCATGCCGCCGGTGCGTCCGAGCCCCTTGACCACGAAGGCGTAGAACCCTCCGGCGTTCACGAGCTGCTTCGACATCTGCGCGTAGCCGATCGCGAACAGCAGCAGGATGATCGCGACGAGGAAGAACGACACGGGCGCGCCGCCGCCGTTGCCGAAGGCGATGACGAGCGAGGCGACGACGACGATGCCGGTCAGCGGCGCGACGGCCGCGAGCACCAGGAAGACGATCCCGGCGACGCCGAGAGCACCCTCTCTCAGTGCGGTGTGGGTGTGTTGGTCGGGTGCAGCGGTCACGTCGGGCTCCTTCGCGCGGTGACGATGCATTCCTCCGGTCGGGACGGCTCCACAGCGCGGACGTCGTGCTGTGCCGGAGGCATGCGGTATCGGACTCTGCTGAGTCTGCCCCGGTTCCGGTGCGGCGGGCTTGCCCATGAGCGAAGGACGATGGTGCCAGCGCGCACACCCTCTTCCCCGCCTCTCGTCGTGGGCCGTGCCGCGGAGCAGGATGGCGGAGCGGGGCGATCGACGGATGCTTCCCCGGCTCGGAAGGGAGCGGCGATGGAGCTGCAGCTGCACGGCAGGACGGCGCTGGTCACCGGCGCCGCCGGCGGCATCGGCCGGGCCGTCGCCCGGGCGCTCACCGCCGAGGGTGTGCGGGTCGCGCTGCTGGACCGTTCCGCCGACGGCCTCGCGGAGACCGCGGCGCTGTGCGCCGGATCCGTCCCGCTGGTCGCCGATGTGACGGATGAGACGGCGGTCGGCCTGGCCGTCGCCGAGGCGGCGACCGTGCTGGGAGCGCTGCACACCGTGGTGTGCTGCGCGGGGATCTCCGGTCCGGTCGGATCCGGAATCGAGCAGACCTCCCTCGCTGCATGGCAGGACGTGTTCGCGGTGAACGTGACCGGCGCCTTCCTCGTGCTGCGCGCCGCGCTGCCGGCGCTGCGCGAGGCCCCCGCGGCATCGGTCGTGCTGGTCGCGAGCGACTCCGCGTTCGTCGCCTCGCCGGGCATGGCGCCGTACTGCGCCTCCAAGGCCGCCCTCGTGCAGTTCGGGCGCGCGCTCAGCGTCGATCTCGCGGATGACGACGTGCGGGTGACGACGGTCTCACCGTCGATCGTCGACACCCCGATGAGCCGGGGCGACCTCGGCGACGAGGCGTTCGCCGCGCCCGACTTCCCGGTGCAGAGCGCGGACGAGATCGCCGCCCACGTCGTCTATCTCGCCTCTCCGCGCGCCCGTGCCGTGAACGGATCCGGGATCCTCAGCGACTTCGGCTACTCCGCCCGCTCCGGATTCCCCGCCTGACCACCCCACGTCCCTCGAAATCCCCGACAGGAGAACCCATGCCCACCAACGGATCCACCGGACGCGTCGTCGTCATCACGGGTGGCGGCACCGGCATCGGCGCCGCGATCGCCGCCCGCTACGCCGGCGAGGGCGCGCACGTCGTCATCGTCGGGCGCCGCGAGGCGCCGCTGCGCGAGGTCGAGCGCGCGGTCGGTGCGCACCCCATCGTCGCGGACGCCGCCGCGACCGAGGACGCGAAGCGCGCGGTCGCGGAGGTGCTCGCGACGTTCGGTCGCATCGACGTGCTCGTCGCCAACGCGGGCGGGCACGGCTTCGCCCCGGTCGGGGAGACCGACGACGCCGGCTGGGAGGGCGCGATCCGCGCGAACCTCACCACGGCCTTCGTGATGGCGCGCGAGGCGCTGCCGGCGCTGATCGAGGCGAAGGGTCAGATCGTGGTGATCTCCTCGCTCGCCGGTCTCTTCGCGGGTCCCTCGGTCGCGGGCTACACCGTCGGCAAGCACGCCCTCATCGGCCTCACCCGCACGCTCGCGCGGGACTACGGCAAGCACGGCGTGCGCGTGAACGCGGTGTGCCCCGGCTGGGTGCAGACGCCGATGGCGGACGAGGAGATGGACGAGTTCGCCGAGCACGCCGGTCTCGCCTCCCGCGAGGACGCGTACGCCACGGTCACCGCGGACGTGCCGCTGCACCGCCCCGCGCAGCCCGCGGAGATCGCCGCAGTGGTGCGGTTCCTCGGCTCGGGCGAATCGAGCTACATGACCGGATCCGTGCTCGTCGTCGACGGCGGCGCGCACATCGTCGACCTGCCGACGACCGCGTTCGAGCACGCCGGGATGTAGCCCGGTGCGGTCCGGTCCCCGGTCAGCCGTCCGCGGCGCGGGGATCCGGGCCGTCGAGCGGTGCCGGGGCCGGATCCTCGGCCTCGGCGGTGCGGTGCAGATCGGGTGCCATCGACGCCAGCACCTCGCGCAGTTCTGCGATCTCGGCGCGCAGCGCGTCGACGTGCGCGACCGTGGCCGCCTGCCGGCTCGTGTTCTCGACGGAGACCTGCTCGACGATCCAGGAGGCGAAGGTCGCCGTGACGACGCCGAGCAGGGCGATGCCGCTCAGCATCAGGCCGACGGCGATGATCCGTCCCGGCAGGGTGATCGGAGCGAGATCGCCGTAGCCGACGGTCGTGATCGTCGTGAACGCCCACCAGAGCGCGTCGCCGAACGTGGTGATCGCTCCGCCGTCGGCGCGCTCCGCGTCGAGCACCGCGAGCGAGGCCACGTAGACCAGCAGCAGCGTCGCGCCCGTCACATAGATGACGATCTGGCCGCGCACGGCCCGCCCGGCGGTGCGCTGCAGCACGGTGAGCAACGTCACCACGCGCAGCACACGCAGCGGCCGCAGCATCGGCAGCACCACGGTCGCGAGGTTGAACAGGTGCGTGAGGAACCAGTGCCAGCGCCGCGGTGCGATCACGAGGCACACGATGTAGTCGATGAGGAACGTACCCCAGGACACCCAGAGCAGGTCTTCGAGCAGGGCGCCGATCGCGCCGCGCGGATCCACGATCACCTGGATCGAGTAGGCGACGAGGAACAGCAGGGACGCGACGATGAGCGGCCACTCGGTGATCCGCCGCCAGCGCTCCAACGTCATGCGCGCATCGTACGCCCGGGGGACGGCGGCGGGTGCGGCTAGGCTGGCGCGGTGAGACGGAGGGTGAGCCGGACGGCCGTCGTCGTCGCGGTCGCCGTCGGGGTGCTCGCGGTCGTCGCGGTCGGACGGGGATGGATCCCCGGCGAGACTCCCGCCACGATGGGGGCGGGAGTCGCCACGTCGGTTCCCGTGACACCTGGGACGGCATCGTCGGACCCGGTCGTCGCGCTGTTCGAGGAGCGGCGCAGCGGGGTCGAGGTCCAGGGCACCGGCGTCGTCACCCGCATCCTGGCGGATGACGACGAGGGATCACGGCACCAGAAGTTCCTGCTCCGAACGCCCGGCGGGATCTCGATCCTGATCGCCCACAACATCGATCT
>JAFDWP010000298.1 GCA_018268435.1 Actinomycetota bacterium | reverse complement strand
GGGCGCGAACTGGAGCGGCGGATGCCGGACCGGGTGACCACGGCGTGGTGGAAGGAGGAGCGCGGGACGCGCATCTTCGTCGACTTCAACCAGGCCAACCGCGACCGCACCATGGCGGGCGCGTACAGTCCGCGGGCGCTGCCCGAGGCGACCGTGTCGACGCCCATCGACTGGGACGAGCTGGAGGACGTGGATCCGAAGCGGTTCACCGTGCGTACCGTGCCGCAGCGCCTCGCCGACCTCGGCGACCCGTGGGCGCGCATGCAGGACGCACCGGGGCGCATCGAGACGCTGCTGAGCTGGTGGGACCGCGACGTGGAGAACGGTCAGGGCGAGATGCCGTTCCCGCCCGAGTTCCCCAAGATGCCGGGCGAGCCCCCGCGCGTGCAGCCCTCGAAGAAGGTCGCCGCGCACTGGGACGAGAACGGCACCCGCATCGGCGAGTAGCCCCCGGTTCCTGAGCGAGCGCAGCGAGACGAAGGACGTGAAGCCCCGGTTCCTGAGCGAGCGCAGCGAGACGACGGGCGTCAGCCCCGGTTCCTGAGCGAGCGCAGCGAGACGACGGGCGTGAAGCCCCGGTTCCTGAGCGAGCGCAGCGAGACGACGGGCGTGAAGCCCCGGTTCCTGAGCGAGCGCAGCGAGACGAAGGACGTCAGGGCCGGTTCCTGAGCGAGCGCAGCGAGACGAAGGACGTCAGGCGATCACGTCGGCGAGGTCGTAGCCGGCCACGGTCTCCAGCTGGTCGTACGTGCACGACCGGGCCTCGCGGTCGTCGCGCCAACGGGCGAACTGCACGGTGTGCCGGAAGCGCCCGCCCTCCAGCTGGTCGTAGCGCACCTCGAGCACGCGCTCGGGGCGCAGCCGCACGAACGAGGTGTCCCTGCCCCCGCTGAACCGGGAGCGCTCGCCCTCCCCGGTCACGGCGGCGCCCGACTCGTCCCGCTCCACCAGCGGGGCGAGGTCTGCGACGAGCTGCTGCCGCATCGCATCGCTCCAGGCCGCGACGCCGCCGACCTGGCGCAGCACGCCGTCGTCGCCGTACAGGCCGACGAGGAGGGATCCGACACCGGATCCGCTCTTGTGGATCCGGTAGCCGAGCGCGACCACGTCCGCCGTGCGGGCGTGCTTGACCTTGACCAGGGTGCGCTTGTTCGGCGCGTACGGCTGGTCCAGGGGCTTGGCGACGACGCCGTCGAGGCCCGCGCCCTCGAACTCCGCGAGCCAGCGCCGGGCGGTGGCCGGATCCGTCGTGGTGCGGGTGAGGTGCAGCGGATGCGGGACGCCGGCGAGCAGCCGCTCCAGCCGCCTGCGGCGCTCGCCGAAGGGCGACGGCTGCAGGTCCTCGTCGGCCACGGCGAGCAGGTCGAAGGCGATGAACATCGCGGGCGTCTCCGCGGACAGCTTCGCGACGCGCGACGCGGCCGGGTGGATCCGCTGGCTGAGCGCCTCCCAGTCGAGGCGCTGCGCGCCGGCCGGCCCGGTGGCGACCACGATCTCGCCGTCGAGCAGGCACGGCTCCGGCAGCAGCCGCGGGATCGCCTCGACCAGCTCCGGGAAGTAGCGGGTCAGTGGCTTGGCACCCCGGGAGCCGATCTCGACGCTCTCGCCGTCCCAGGAGATCAGCCCGCGGAAGCCGTCCCACTTGGGCTCGTAGATCAGGCCGTCCGGGAACTTCGCCGGATCCGGCACCGCGGCGGCGGCCTTCGCGAGCATCGGTGCGGGGATCTCGTAGCGCATGGTCCCATCCTGCCGCGCGGGTCAGGATCCGAACAGATCCGCCAGCCCGATCCGCGCCCCGGCGTCGGCCAGGGCCGTGCGCGCCGCATGCCAGCCGGCCATGCCGTTCACCCCGGGGCCGGGGGGAGTGGCCGCCGAGGCCAGGTACACCCCGGGCATCGGCGTGCGCCAGGGTGCGGGGGAGAGGACGGGGCGCACCACGGCCTGGCGCATCGTGAACGCTCCGCCGAAGATGTCGCCGCCGACCTCGGCCGGGTTCAGGTGCACGCGCTCGCGCGCGGTCACTGCATGGCTCGCCAGGATGCGGTCCCGGAACCCGGGGGCGAACCGCTCGATCTGCCGCACGATCAGCGCGGTCGCATCGGCGTCCGAGTTCGGCGGCACGTGGATGTATGCCCAGAGCGCGTGCTTGCCCGCAGGCGCGCGCGAGTCGTCGAGCACCGAGGGCTGGGCCACCAGCACATACGGGCGCTCGGAGATCCGCCCCTGCGCGACCGCGTTCTCGCTCGCCCACACCTCCGCCCTGGTGCCGCCCACGTGCACGGTGGGGGCGAGTGCGACCTCGGGGTTCGCCCAGGGCACGGGCCCGTCCAGGGCGAAGTCGACCTTGGCGGCGGCCGCGCCGTAGCGGTACGCGCGGATCGCCGCGGCGTAGCGCGGCGGCACGTCGCGCAGGGTCAGGGCGAGTCGGGGTGCGGTGTTGAGCAGCAGCAGGTCGCCGCGGCGCGGATCCCCCCAGTCCAGGCCGGAGAGGTCGGCCACGGGCGCGTCGGTGCGGATCGTCCCGCCATGCGCGCGCAGGTCGTCGGCGAGCACGTCCGCGATCCGCTGCGCGCCGCCGCGCGGGTATGCCCAGCCGCCGGCGTGCGCCTGCGCCATCAGCAGCAGGCCCGCCGCGGCCCCGCTGAGGGCGGGCAGGGCCGTGTTCGCGTGCGCCACGACGCCGGAGACGAGCCCCGCGGCCTCCGGGGTGCGGAAGGTGCGCGTCGCCATCGCGGAGCCCTGCTCCAGCACCCGCAGCCCGTACCGGACGGCCGTGACCGGATCCCGCGGCAGGCGCAGCAGGGAGCCGCCGGTGAAGTCCAGCACGCCCTCGATGTGCGCGCTCAGCGGGCGCAGCAGCGCACGCCAGGCGCGTGCGTCGGGGCCCAGCGCATCCGCCGTGCGCTCCAGGTCGTGCCAGGCGATCCCGGCCCGTCCGCCGTCCAGGGGGTGCGCGTAGGACGCCTCCGGGACGATCCAGTCGATCCGGTCGCGGCCGAATGCGCGGAAGAACGGCGAGGAGTACGCCGCCGGGTGCACCGCGGAGCACACGTCGTGCACGAATCCCGGAAGCGTCGACGCCTCGCTGCGCACGCCGCCGCCGATCGTCGGCGCGGCCTCGAGGACCTCGACCGCGTAGCCCGCGCGGGCGAGGGAGACCGCGGCGGTGAGTCCGTTCGGTCCGCTCCCGATGACGGTGGCGCGGGGCATGCCGCCAGTCTCGCACGCGTCCCCGCACGCGCAGCGCACGCGGAGCAGAACGTGGGATCCTTGAAGGACCATGAATGAAGTCCAGGGTCCCACCCCGACCGGCACCTCCCGTCCCTACAAGTCCCTCGCGGATGCGCTGCGCGCGCACCGCATCGCCCCCGCGAACTACGACTTCATCCGCGCGGTCGTGGAGGCCGTCGGGATCAGCAGCCTGATCGACCGCGGTCGCTACATCGAGGCGATCCGACTCGGTGACGGGCCCGCCCTGCACATCGGCAAGACCTACACGAACGGCTTCGCCGCCGAGGAGCAGGTGCTCGTCGGCGGTCGCGCGCTCCCGCTGCTGCCGAGCGAGGGCCGCGAGCCCTACTTCTACGTCACCCACCCCAGCGAGCTCGCGCCCGCCGCGACGCCCGCCCGCGCCAAGGGTGCGACGACCGCCGCCCGCGTTCCCGGCGCGCCCAAGCCCAAGCCCGAGGCGCGCGCCACCACCGCCTTGAACCTGAGCGAGCGCGACTACGGCGTGTGCGACGTCTGCTTCATGGTGCGCAACGCCGCCGGCCGCTGCGGCTGCGACTGACCGGCTCCCCGGTCGCCCTCCCCGTCACCCCCTTCCGCGCCGTCGCACTCCACGCGAGACTCCACTTTCTGCGTGAGACTCCGTCTCTGTCGAGCAGTCTCATGCTGAAAGTGGAGTCTCGGGTGTCTGCGAGCGACGGGGCGACGGCGAGCGACGGGGCGACGATGGGAAGGGG
>JAFDWP010000297.1 GCA_018268435.1 Actinomycetota bacterium | reverse complement strand
GGCCGCGTACAGCGACGCCGAACTGGCGGCGATCGAACAGGCGATCGTCGCGTCGATCCCGGCGCCGGCGATGGCGGCGGTGCTGCACGGCTTCATCCCGGCGCTGAACGCGCCCGAGCGCGCCGCCATGCTGGCCGGCATGCGCGACGCCATGCCGCCCGAGGCCTTCGCCGGCGTGCTCGGCATCGCCGAGCGCACGCTCGCCGCGGCCGACTTCGCCAGGCTGCAGCGCGACCTGATGGAGCCGCTGCCGGCGGCGGCCTGAAGCCGCGGCGCGGCCGGTGCGGCGCTGTGGCGGTGCTCAGCGCGGCACGTCGCGCAACTCGATCGGCCGCGCCACGCACAGGCGGAAGCGCCCGCGGCCGGTCTTCTGCAGGCGCAGGTCGGCGTCGCGGTCGACCAGCCGCCGGGTCAGCAGCACCAGCCGTGCCTCGAGGTTGTCGCCGACTTCGGGCAGCCGGATCTCGGGCGCCAGCCGCAGCTCGCGGTTGCTGAAATCGGTGCGGCCGGTCGCGGCGTGGTCGCGCAGCAGCTTCCACAGCACCGCGCCGGCCACGCCCTTGATCAGGTAGTCGTCGTCGAGGAACACGCTGTCGTCGGCGGCGTAGTGGCGCACGCGCAGCGGCCCGGCGGCAGCCGGCGCGTCGCAGGCGGCGCAGCCCGCGGCCGGCTCGGCGGCGTCGTCGGCCGGGGCCGCGTGAGCGCCGGCGGCGCAGGCGCCGAGTTGCACCGCCGCCTGCGTGGCCAGCGCCACGAGCGCGTCCTCGTCGTCCCAGTCGAAGCGCAGCTCCTGCGGGCTTTCGACGTAGAGCACGCCGAGCACGCGGCCGCCGCAGGCCAGCGGCACCGCGAGCTGGCTGCCGGGCTCGGCCAGCCCGGGCAGCGGGATCTCGCGCCCGAGCAGGTGCCCGGCCACGCCTTCACGCAGCGTGCGCGCGTAGCCGTACTCGAGCGTCGCGTGGTTGATGCGGATCGGCGTGGCCATGCGCGCGGCCATGCCGATCACGCCGTCGCCGAGCGCGATCTCGGCGCCGGCGCCCGAGCGGCCGTAGCCGCGGCTGGCGACGGTGTACAGCCGCTCGCCCGCGGCGTCCTGCAGCATCAGCATCGCGTGCGCGCAGCCGAACTCCTGCGCCGCGGCGTCCAGCAGCGCCTCGACCAGGCCGTCGACGTCGCCGGCCTCGGCCACGCGCTGCGCCGCGCGGCGCAGCGCCGACAGCCGGCTGGCGCCGGCGTGTACCGGGGCGTGGCGCGGTGCCGCCACCTGCTCGACGCGGTCGACCGCGTAGATGTCGGCGCCGCGCAGCCGGAACACGCCCGCCATGCCCTCGTGCGACGCGATGCCGGCGAGCTTGGCCTTCATGCGCTCGAACACCGGCCCCTGCGCCTCGGTGCGTAGGTAGCGCGCGCCCAGGCGGTACATCGCGCCGTGCAGCGGGTGCACCACCAGCAGCTCGACCACCGGGTTGGCGAGCACGTTGTGGCGCGTCTTGCTGAAGAACTGGAACGACAGCGCGACATGGTCGGCGTCGAGGTACTCGACCTGCGAGATGTAGGTCGCGTTGGGCGTGCCGTCGGCCGAGCAGGTGGCCATCACGCCCGGGATCGCGCCCTCCAGGCAGGCGCGGATCGCGTCCAGGCGCACCGGGGCGGTCGGCATCGTGCGTCAGCCCGTGCTGCCCCGGCGCTTGCCGGCGCGCAGCCCCGGCGTCTGCTCGAAGGCCTCGCGCACCGTGAAGCGCACCGCCGCGATGCCGCCGTCGGCGGCGAGCACGGTCTGCGCCACCTGCGCCGGCAGGCCCAATTCGCCGATCTCGGTGGCGAAGTCTTCCAGGTGGCGCGCGGCCTGCGCGGCATCGTCGGCGCCGGCGCTCAGCACCTGCGCGTCGTCGCTCTTGAGCTGCAGCGTGCGGTTGGTCGTCGGCTCGCTGCACACCATCGCGACCCTGCGGTTGGCGCGCAGGTCGTCCAGCACCTGCGCGGCCGCGCGCAGCGGCAGCAGCACCGTGACGACGCGCCGGTCGGCCGACAGCCGGCAGGCGAGCGCACGCATCAGGTGCGGGCGCAACTGCGCATCGCGGCTGGCGACCATGATCGAGACGCGGCGCGCGAGCAGCGCAGCCTGTTCGGGGCCGAGCGGCGAGGCGGGCAGGTCGTCCATCGGGCCGCCAGTGTAGTGGGCGGCTGAAGTGCAACCCAGTCCTTGGCTGCCGGCTGGCGGCCCAAAGCGGCCGGAGGCCGCTTTGGGCCTGGCGGCCCTTTTGCACGGCTCCCCCGAGCCCCCTCCGAGAGGGGGCTCCCGTTCGTTTGACGAGTCGGCCTGTCGGCCGACGGACCGTGGTGCCTCCCACGCGCCAGTTACTTAGAGGCCTGCGCCGGCCGCAAGGCCGGCCCAACTGTCATGCTGGAGCCCCCTCTTGGAGGGGGCTCGGGGGAGCTGTGTGTACGGGCCTTGGCCCGAAGCGGCCTCCAGCCGCTTCGGGCCGATACCGGTCGATGGCTGCGCGGTGTTTCATGTGCCGTGGCGGCGTTTGTGCGCCACGGGCAACTAAGATGTCGGCGAACCCCGACCCCGACCCGCGGCGATGCAGTTCAAGGACTACTACCAGACCCTCGGCGTCGCGCGCGACGCTGGCGCCGACGACATCAAGCACGCCTACCGGCGGCTGGCGCGCAAGTACCACCCCGACCTCAACAAGGAGGCGGGCGCGGAGGAGCGCTTCAAGGAAGTCGGCGAAGCCTACGAGGTGCTGGGCGACCCGGAGAAGCGCGCCGCCTACGACGACGTCGGCAAGCGCTGGCAGCCCGGCGCCGACCAGCCGCCGCCGGGCTGGGGCAGCGGCTACGAATTCCGCGGCGGCGGGGCCGAGTTCGACGGCTTCGGCGGCCACAGCGACTTCTTCGAGGCCCTGTTCGGCCGGCGCAGCGCGCAGGCGCACCGGCGCACGCCGCCGCGCGCGCAGGACCACCACGCGAAGGTGCTGATCGACCTGGCCGACGCCTATCGCGGCGCCAGCCGCAGCATCCGGCTGCAGATGCCGGCCGTGGATGCGCAGGGCCACGTGAGCCTGAGCGAGCGCCAGCTCGACGTGGCCATCCCCGCCGGCGTGCGCGAGGGGCAGCACCTGCGGCTGGTGGGGCAGGGTGCGCCGGGCTTCGGCGGCGGCCCGCCCGGCGACCTGTACCTGGAAGTCGCGTTCCAGCCCGACCCGCGCTGGCGCACAGACGGCCGCGACGTCCATCTGGACCTGCCGGTGGCGCCGTGGGAGGCGGCGCTCGGCGCCGGCGTGGACGCGCCGCTGCCCGACGGCAGCGTCGTGCGGCTGACGGTGCCGGCCGGCTCGGCGCAGGGCCGCAAGCTGCGCCTGAAGGGAAAGGGCATTCCCGGCAAGACGCCGGGCGACCTGTACGCGGTGCTGCAGATCGCGCTGCCGCCGGTGGCCGACGATGCACAGCGCCAGGCGTGGCGCGAACTGGCGCGCGTGCACGGCCGCTTCGACCCGCGCGCCGCGCAGGGGGGCGCATGAGCGAGACCAGACCGACCGGGGCGGCCCTGCTGCACTGCGAAGTGGTGGAAGAGGAGGTGCGGCTGTCGCTGGCCGACCTGGGCCGCGCCTGCAACGCCGAGCTGACGCTGGTGCAGCAACTGGTCGAGTACGGCGTGATCCAGCCCGAAGGCGGCGAGCCGCAGGCCTGGGTCTTCACCGGCGCCAGCCTGCGGCGCACGCGGGTCGCGCTGCGGTTGCTGCACGACCTGGATCTGAACCTGCCCGGCGCCGCGGTGGCGGTGGACCTGCTCGACGAGATCGCGCGGCTGCAGCGCGCACTGCGCGCGGCGCAGCACGGCTGAAGGCCCGCCGCGCCGCCCCCGTGAGGCGGGCGAGGCCGCCCGCGGGTTCCCGAAGCTTGCGCCGCGGCCGGGCCCTGACCGGGCCCGGGGGCAGCGCCCGTGAATGAATCCGGCGCGCCCGGGCGGGTGCGTCGGGCTCGTTCACAGGCGCTCAATGCGCCGTGGTCTTCGAGAACAGGTTCATCACCGCGACGCCGGCGATGATCAGCGCCATGCCGAGCAGTGCCGGCGCGTCCAGCCGCTGGCCGAAGACGAGCCAGCCGATCGCGGCGATCAGC
>JAFDWP010000296.1 GCA_018268435.1 Actinomycetota bacterium | reverse complement strand
GCCTCGGCGAACGGCACCCGCACGATGTCGGTGCCGCGCATCGCCACCATCTGACCCCAGGCGCGGTCGACGAGGGCGTCGGCGGCGTGCAGTCCCAGGCGCGTCGCGAGGACGCGGTCGAAGCCGGACGGCGAGCCGCCGCGCTGGATGTGCCCCAGCACCGTGGAGCGCGTCTCGATGCCCGTGCGCTTCTCGATCTCGGGGGCGAGGATCTCGCTGATGCCGCCGAGGCGCGGGCGGTTGAACGCATCCAGGCCCTTGTCGCTGTACGCCTGGTCCATCCCCTTGAGCTTGAAGCCCTCGGACACGACGACGAGCGGCGCACGTCCGCGGTCGCTCGCCGAGGTGACGAGGGCGCAGATCTCCTCGATCGACATCGGCACTTCGGGGATGCAGATCGCGTGCGCTCCGGCGGCCATGCCCGCGTGCAGCGCGATCCAGCCCACATGCCGGCCCATGACCTCGGCGACCATGCAGCGCTGGTGCGAGTCGCCGGTGGTGCGCAGCCGGTCCATCGCGTCGGTGGCGATGTTGACGGCGGTGTCGAACCCGAAGGAGTAGTCCGTCGCCCGCAGGTCGTTGTCGATGGTCTTCGGCACGCCGAGCACGGGGATCCCGTCGTTCGCCAGACGGTTCGCGGCAGCCAGGGTGCCCTCCCCGCCGATCGCGACCATGCCGTCGATGCCGTGCTTGGCCAGCGTCCGCGCGATGTTCTCCGCGCCGCCGCGGGTGCCCTCGTAGGGGTTGGTGCGGCTGGTGCCGAGGATCGTGCCGCCGACCTTGCTCAGGCCCTTCACCTCGTGCCGGGTGAGCGGGAAGAAGTCGCCATCGACGACGCCGCGCCAGCCGTCGCGGATCCCGACGAACTCCAGGTCGTAGGTGGTGGTGCCCTTGAGCACGATGCCGCGGATGACCGCGTTGAGGCCGGGGCAGTCGCCGCCGCTGGTCAGGATGCCGATCTTCATGGGTCGTCCTCGGGAGGGAAGGGGATGGAAGCGCGGCGCCGTTGCCTCGTTCGACCCTAGTGCCGATTCCCTCTGCGGCGCCATTCGAGGCGCCGAAAACAGGGATTCTTACGCACCCACATGCCGAGTTCCCGCCTTCTTGACGAGAACCGGCGCCTCTTCACCCGAAAGGAGGCGAAGAAGCACCGTTCTTTGCAGCCGTCCTCGGCGGTGGGTCAGTTCCCGCCGAGCGCCTCGCGGAGCAGGTGCATGAGCGCGGCGAGCTGCACCGACTCACTCCCGCCGTCCTCGACGGCCTCGCCGTCCAGCGCCCGCGCCGCGAGCCCCTGCTTCTGGTCGATGAGCTCCGCGATCTTCGTGTCGAGCGTGTGCGCCGCGATGATGCGCCACGCGGTCACGGGCTCGTCCTGACCGATGCGGTGCACGCGGTCGATCGCCTGGGTCTGCTCGGCGGCCGTCCAGCTGAGCTCGGCGAGCACCACGTTCGAGGCGGTCTGCAGGTTCACACCGACGCCGGCCGCGGTCAGCGAGCACACGGCGATACCGACCTCAGGATCGCCGTTGAAGTCATCGATCGCCTGCTGTCGCGCGGGCGTGGACTGGTCCCCGCGGATCGACACCGCCCGGATCCCTGCCGCTGCGAAGTGCGCCTCGGCCTGATCCATGACGTCGATGTGCTTGGCGAAGAACACGACCTTGCCGACCGAGCGCTGCAGCTGCGCTGCGTAGTCCGCCGCGAGCAGCGCTTTGGCCTGGCCGATCTTGCGCACCATGGTGAAGACGTTGTCTCCCCCGGTGCCGGCCGCCTTCGACTCCTCCAGCTCGCCGTGCGCGACGAGACGCACGATGTCCTCGTCGATCTCGCCGTGGCCCAGCCCGCGGTCGCCGCGTGCCTCGATGATGCGCCGGTACTTCGCCGCCATCCGCGCCCCGAGCTCCGCCTCGGCTTGACGGATGCCGCGACCGAACTCGTCGTCCAGCTGCACCGGCAGGTCGGCGATGAGCTTGTCCGGCAGATCGGCGGCCACGTCCTTCTTCTTGCGACGCACGATTCCCATCGAGATGACCGCATCCCTGGCCTCCCCGTAGAACGCCTTGTCGGCGGGGGTGAGACCGGTGGCGTCGAGCCTGTCCGCGAGCACGGCCGAGGGCCGTTCGCCGTTGGTCCAGCCGAGGAAGCGCCAGATCGCGTCGAAGTCCTCGACGTCGTTGATCAGCGGGGTCCCTGTGAGCGCCATCAGCAGCGGACGCCCGCCCGGGGACTGCTCCTTGATCCGGGATGCCAGCGCGAGCACGTTCTGGGAGCGCTGCGAGCCCAGGTTCTTGATGAAGTGCGCCTCGTCGACGACCATGCCACGCAGGCCGATCTCGCCCAGCCAGGACAGGTGCCGGTCGAGGATCTCGTAGTTCACGATGAAGATGTCGGCGAACGCGTCGACATCCTGCCCGTCGCCCTGGATGACCGCGGCGCGGCGCTGCGGCGTCCACCGCTCCACCTCGCGGGCCCAGTTCATCTTGACGACGTTCGGCACGACCACGAGCAGCGGGTAGGCATCGGCGACCGAGGCGGCGAGCACCGACTGCGCGGTCTTGCCGAGGCCGGGCTCGTCGGCGAGCAGGAACGAGCGGTGCCCGGCACGCACGGATTCGACGAACCGCGACTGGTGCACCATGACCTCCAGCCCCTTCGGGGAGAGGTGGTCGTACTCGGGCAGCGGGGGAAGCTCCATCGAGGCGACGGATCCGCCGGCGCCCGACTCGAACGCCTTGTACAGCGGCCCCATCAGCTCCCAGCCGTCCAGCCGACGGCGCGGCGTCGCCGCCGGCCGCGGCGTGAGGTCGGGGGCCAGGAACGGGTTCGCCAGCATCCGCGACTCCACCGACGGCGGCGTGACCTGGCGCTCGGCGAGCGCCGCGGGCACGACGGGCGCCTGCTGCACGCGGGCGACATCGGCGATCACCAGCTCCTCCGGGGCCAGTTCGGCGCCCGACTCGAGGAGCCAGTCGCGGCGCATCCGCTTCGCGACCGGGCTCGTGGCCTGGTCCGCCTCGAGCAGCTGGATCAGCGAGGTGTCCCGCGCCGCGGTCTTGGCGAGGATCGTCGCGACGCCGTCCAGCCGCTTGAGCTGCTCGGCGCGCGCGCCGTCGGCGAGTTCGGCGTCGCCCTTGGCCCTGGCGCGCTCCTCACGCACCAGGAACGCGATCACCTGGAACTTGACGCGGTTCGTGGGGCCGAGCTTGCCGTGCTGGGCCTTGGCCTCGATCTCGCGCACCTTGCGGGCGAGGATCGGGATCAGCGGCGCGTCCTCGTCTCGGCGCGACGTCCTCTTCCGCCGTGCGGCGGTCGCCGTGGTCGGCATGCTCCTCCTGAGCGTGGATGCCATCCGGTGCGGACGGCGACTGGTCCGAAAATGACCGTCCGGACGGCGGAGCCCTCCGGGCGATGCGATGTCCGCGGACGGCGGCTGTCGGTCGGCAGCGCGCGGACCGGGCGGACGCGAACCCCGTAGGCGTGCATCACGCACGTCGAACACAACGGGTTCGCCGCCAGTTTACGCCACTCGCGGCGCGGCGCGGTCACTCCGCGTGCGAGTCCGCGGGATCGGGGACGCCCAGCAGCGCTCGCGCCTGGACGACGTCCGAGGCGATGCCGTCGATGAGGGCCTGCATGCTGTCGAACGCGGTCATCCCCCGCAGTCGGTGCCAGAACTCCACGGTGACGTCGTGTCCGTACAGGTCGAGGCCCGGACGGTCGATCGCGTGCGCCTCCACCTGACGCTGCGGGACGTCGTCGAACGTGGGATTGGTGCCGACCGAGATCGCGGCGGGATGCGCGATGCCGGTGGTGTGGTCCACGAGCCGCCCGGCGTACACGCCGTCGGCGGGCACCATCTCGTCCAGCAGCGCCGGCAGGTTGGCGGTCGGGAAGCCGAGCTCGCGGCCCCGCTTGAGTCCGTGCACGACCTCTCCGCGCACCGACGCCGGCCGTGCGAGCACGGCGCCGGCCAGGGTGACGTCACCGGCCGCGAGCAGCTCGCGCACCCAGGAGGATGAGGCCCGGCGATCCGTGCCCTCGAGGAACACGTCCTCGATCTCGTCGACGGTGAAGCCGTACCGCGCCCCCTGCTCCGCCAGCAGCGCCGGCGTCCCGCTGCCGCCGCGGCCGAAGCGGAAGTCGCGGCCGACGAGCACGGTGGCGACGTGCAGCGCATCCACGAGGATCGATGCGACGAAGTCCTCCGCCGTGCGCGCGGCAAGCCGCTCGTCGAAGGTGAGCACCAGCACCGCGTCCAGTCCGCACTCCGAGAGCAGCTCGATCTTACGCTGCACCGACACCAGATCGTCCGGGCATCGGTCGGGCCGCAGCACGCTGAGCGGATTGCGGTCGAAGGTGACGGCGACGGTCTTCGCGCCGATCCGCGCGGCGTCCTGCCGCGCGCGCTCGAACACCGCGCGGTGGCCGGAGTGCACGCCGTCGAACTTGCCGATGGCTGCGACGGTGCGGCCGAAGTCCGCGGGGACCTCGGCCGGATCCCGGAACACGATCATGCAGCGGATCCTTCCGGTGCGCGGCCGGCGCGCGGCGCCGACGGCCGGTGCACGAGGAGCCACCACAGCCCCGCCATCGGCAGGAACAGCGGGATCAGCACGTAGCCGAGGCCGAACTGCGACCACACCGTGGGGTGCTGGAAGAGCGCGGGGTGGGTGAGGCTCAGCGTGCCGATGAGGAGCACCCCGATCAGCTCGAACCCGATGGCGACCCAGGCGACGCGGTACCAGCCCGGGCGGCCGGAGAGGATCAGGGCGAGCGTCGCCACGATGTACACGACCGCGGACACGGCCGAGAGGGTGTACGCGAGCGGTGCCTGATCGAATGCGCGCGCGATCTGCACGAAGGAGCGCCCCGTGGCGCCCAGCGCCATCACCAGGTACACGATCACGAGCACGCGCCCGATGCCGCGCATGCGGGGGCGGGCCGGTGCGCCCGAGGAGCCCTCCGGCTGCGGGGAGGAGTCGGGCGGGGTCGTGGATCGCGCGGTGCTCATGGCGGGGTCCATTCTACGGAACGGGGCGGACGCGACGTCCATCGGGTCGTCGCGCTCAGCCGCCGAGCGGGGTCGTCCAGATCATCTGCATCCGCCAGATCATCACGGCCAGCGACAGCGCGACCACGCCCATGATCACGGTGCTCCAGCGGGAGCGCTCCAGCAGCGCCCAGATCGCGCCGCCGATGGGCAGCAGCACGGCCGAGACCAGGTAGACGCCGAACTCCAGGGGGTCGCCGAGCGCCGGGTTGCCGGCGAACGGGGAGACGATCGCCATCACCACCTGGGCGATCAGCAGCAGCTCGATGAGCGCGAGGGACCCGACGGTCCAGTCGTTCGGCCGCTTCCCCGCGAAGCCCATGATCAGGCAGAACACGCCGGCCGCGACCGCGACCACGAGCTGCAGGACGGTGAACCACAGGATCATGACGCGCCCTCCGGCATGTTCATCGCACTCTTCAGATCGTCGCCCCGGCGCTCCACGATCCCGATCAGCGTGCCGTCGGGGTCGATCGCCGCGGCGCGCGGACCCTCGAGCCGCGCACGCTGGCCGAGCAGGCGCTTGCCGTGCCGCAGGTCGACGGCCTCCTGCACGGTCACGGGGAGGACGGGGAGGATCCGGCCGGCGGCGGCCGCCGCCGTGAGCGGCTGCGCCCCGGCGAGGTCGTCGAGGCCCGTCGCCTCCGCCACATCGAACGGACCGACCCTGGTGCGTCGCAGCGCGGTGAGATGCGCGCCGACGCCGAGCGCCGCGCCGAGGTCCCGCGCGAGGGCGCGGATGTACGTCCCGGAGGAGCAGTCCACGATGACGTCGAGATCGCGCAGTCCGTCGTCGGTCGGGCGGTCATCGAGCACGTCGAAGCGGGAGACGGTGACCTCACGGGCGGCGAGCACCACCTCCTCCCCCGCACGGACGCGGTCGTAGGCCCTGCGACCGTCGACCTTGATCGCGGAGACGGCGCTGGGCACCTGTGCGATCGTGCCGGTGAGCGCCCCGACGCCGGCGACGATCTGCTCGGCGGTGATCGCGGCGACCTGCCGGAGGTCGGCGGATGCGGTGATCTCGCCGTCCGCGTCGTCCGTGCCGGTGCTCTGACCGAGGCGGATCGTGGCGCGGTAGGTCTTGTCGGCCCCGACGACGAACGTGAGCAGCCGTGTCGCCGCCTCGATGCCGACGACGAGCAGTCCCGTGGCCATCGGGTCGAGCGTGCCGGCGTGCCCCACCTTGCGGGTGCCGAACGCCCGGCGGGTGCGGGCGACGACGTCGTGGCTCGTCATCCCGCCCGGCTTGTCGACGAGCAGGATGCCGCTGGTTGCCATCCCCCCAGCCTAAGGCGTGGGCGCGCCGCCCCCGGACCGCGGGCGGTAGCCTGGACTCCCGTGCCCGACTCCCCCGCCGCCGCGTCTCCCTCCCCCGCGCCGCCGATCGCCGCCGCGCTGACCGCGTGGTATCGCGTGCATGCCCGCGACCTGCCGTGGCGGCGCGCCGAGTACCTCGCGGAGTACGGCGCCTGGGGTGTGCTGGTGAGCGAGTTCATGCTGCAGCAGACGCCGGTGACACGTGTGATCCCGCATCTCGAGGCGTGGCTCGCGCGCTGGCCGGATCCGCTCTCGCTCGCCGCGGCGACCCCGGCCGAGGTGCTGCAGCAGTGGGCGAACCTCGGCTATCCCCGGCGCGCGCTGTGGCTGCACCGGGCGGCGATCGCGATCCGCGACGAGCATGGCGGGCGGACACCGCGCGAGGTCGCCGCGCTGCTGGCGCTGCCCGGGATCGGCGACTACACCGCGCGCGCCGTCGCCGTGTTCGCCTTCGGCGACCGGCACCCTGTGGTGGACACCAACACGCGCCGCGTGATCGCGCGGGCCGTGCATGGCCAGGCCCAGCCCGATCCGCCCGCGCGGCGCGACCTCGACGACATGCTCGCGCTGCTTCCGGAGAGCGACGAGGACGCCGCCGTCGTCAACGCGGCGACGATGGAGCTCGGCGCCACGGTGTGCACGGCCCGCTCCGCCGACTGCGCGCAGTGCCCGCTCGCGTCCCTGTGCGCGTGGCGCGCGGCGGGCTCCCCGCCCAGCGCGGACCGGCGTCGCCGGCAGGCCCGCTACGAGGGGTCGGACCGGCAGGCGCGCGGTGGCGTGCTCCGGGCGCTGCGTCACGCCGAGGGCCACCGGCTGCCGGCGGACGCCGTCCTCACCGCCTGGCCCGATCCGATCCAGCGCGACCGCGCGATCGACTCGCTCATCGCGGACGGCCTGCTCGAGGCCGCGGCCGGCGAGCTGCTGCTCCCGCGCTGACGCCCTGCGGAGGACGCCCCCGGATCAGAGGTGCTGGATCAGAGGTGCTGGATCAGAGGTGCTGGTCGGTGCGGTGCGCGAGCACGGCGAGCTCGTGCCGGGTGCGCACATCGAGCTTTGCGAAGATCCGACCGCCGTGCACCTCCACGGTCCGCACCGACACGTGCAGCGCGGCGGCGATCTCGCGGTTCGTACGCCCGTCCGCCATCAGCAGCGCGACCTCGAGCTCTCGGGCCGTGAGGATCGGCTCCCAGTTGGCGCGGCACACCTCGAGAGTGGCGCACGGCCCGTCGTCATGCGCATCGTCCCTGCCCGAGCGCGGTCCGCGGCCCGCGGTCATCCGCAGCCGACGCTCGACCATGCCGCGCCAGGCCCGCGCCCCGGCCTCGTCGAACAGACTCCGCGCCGCACGCAGGTGCCGCACGCTCCGTCCGCGATCGCCGCGCGCGGCGCAGGCCGATCCCAGCAGCGCCTCGACCCTGGCGCGCTCGAACGGGGAG
>JAFDWP010000295.1 GCA_018268435.1 Actinomycetota bacterium | reverse complement strand
CACGCGAGACTCCACTTTCTGCGTGAGACTCCGTCTCTGTCGAGCAGTCTCATGCTGAAAGTGGAGTCTCGGGTGTCTGCGAGCGACGGGGCGACGGCGAGCGACGGGGCGACGATGGGAAGGGGGGGCAGGTCAGGCGAAGGCGCTCATCCCCGTGATGTCGCGGCCGATGAGCAGCGCCTGCACGCTCTCCGTGCCCTCGTAGGTGTGGATGGCCTCGATGTCGGCCATGTGCTGCATCACGCCGTTCTCCAGCAGGATCCCGTTGCCGCCGAGCAGGTCGCGTGCGGTCTGCGCGATGCGCCGCGCGGCGCGGGTGTTGTGGAACTTCGCGAGCGAGGCCTGCGTCGGCCGGAGCGTGCCCGCCTCGTCCATGTCGGCCATGCGGCGGCAGTACAGCTGCATGGCCGTGAGGTCCTCCAGCATGTGCGTGAGGCGCTCCTGCACCATCTGGAACTTCGCGAGCGGCTTGCCGAACTGGATCCGCGTGGTCGCGTACGCCAGCGCCGCCTCGTAGCAGGCCGTGGCGTGGCCGAGCGCCGACCACGCGACGCCGGAGCGGGTCGCGTACAGCACGGTCGACGCGTCCTTGAAGCTGCGCGTGCCCGGGAGCACCGCGTCGAGCGGCACGCGCACGTCGTCGAGACGGATGTGCGCCTGGTGGATCGCGCGCAGCGACGCCTTGCCGGTGATGACCGTGCCCAGATAGCCCGGGCGGTCCTGCTCCACGAGGAAGCACCGCACGGACCCGTGATCCTCGGCGCCCTCGTCCTCGACCCGCGCCCACACGAGCGTGATCCCGCCCGAGGCGCCGTTGCCGATCCACTTCTTCGCGCCGCGGAGCACCCACTCCCCGGTGCCGTCGGCGGCGGTCTCACGGCGGGCGACCGTCTCGAGCGACACCGAGTCGGAGCCGTGGTCGGGCTCGGTGAGCGCGAAGGATCCGAGCACGGATCCGTCGGCGAGCGGCACGAGCCAGCGCTCCTGCTGCGCGGCGCTGCCGAACAGTGCGAGCGTGCGCAGCGCGAGCCCGCCCTGCACCGCGAGCACCGTGCCGAGGGAACCGTCGCCGCGGGAGATCTCCATGTTCACGAGGCCCGCCGCGAGCGGGCTCATCCGGGTGAGCGCGGGGTGGTCGATGCCGTCCACCATGAGGTCCATCTCGCCCATGCGGCGCGCCGCGTCGAGCGGGTACTCCGCGCGGTCCCAGGCCTCGAGCATGCGCGGTGCGACCTCGTCGACGTACGCCTGCGCCCGTTCCCAGTGCGCGCGATCGGATGCGGGGATGTCGGAGAAGAGCTCGTAGTAGTCGGTGCCGCCGCGGCCCGTCAGGTCATAGCTCGTCACGGCTTCGCCGGGGAAGATTGCGTCGCTGCTCATGGGTTCTCCATCCGGGAGTGAGACTGAGTCTCAGAATTCATGAGACAGCGTACCGCTATTGGCGCGCGATCGACACCGGATCCGTGCGGGATCCGGTGTGGAGGGGGCCGCCGCTCAGCCCAGTTCGTCGCGCAGGCGCCGCGTGATCTCGGCCATCGGCATCGAGCGCGGGAACACGGCCACGACCACGGCGTCATCTCCGGGCTCCGCCATGCCGTCCGGGTGCACGCCGTAGCGGCGCAGCACGTCGTCCAGGGCGCGGCGCAGCACGGCCGCGGAGGTGCGCGACCCGCGCAGCAGGCGGCGCAGCACGTGGTTGTGCACGGCGGTGACGAGGGCGGCGAAGCCGACTGCGTCGAGCGGATCCAGGTCCGGCAGCGCCCGACGCAGGTACTCGTCGAACAGGCGCTCGTAGCGGAACACCGCGACGATCTCGCGCTCGCGCAGCGTGGGCACCCCGCGCACCACCTGGTAGCGCAGGCGGGCGAGCTCGGGGTCGGCCGCGAACGTGCGGAACACCATCATCGATGCGTCGCACACGGCGGCCCAGGGATTCGCGTGCGGACGGTCCAGGTAGCGGCGCAGCCCGTCGAGCAGCTCCTCGTGGTCGGCGAAGACGACGTCGTCCTTGCCGCCGAACTGCCGGAAGAAGGTGGAGCGGGAGATCCCCGCGGCGCGCGCGATCTGCTCGACCGAGGTCGAGTCGAAGCCCTGGGTGGAGAACAGCTCGAGCGCCGCGCGCACCACGGCGGTGCGAGCGGGGGACACGTCGGCGTGCTCTGTCATAGCTGCCAAGCCTAGTTCCCCCGGTTCCGCACCGGTCGCCGTGCGTCGCGCCCCGGCCGCGCGCCCCCGTCGGAAGGCGGTAACAGCGGTCCGGAAGCGCCATTCCGCGGTAGTAGGCTGGTTGACCGGGTCGAATCACATCGACACCCGACAGAACTCTGTCGCGTCCCATTCGTCGCAACCAGCGAAGGACTGCACGTGGACCTCTACGAGTACCAGGCACGAGACCTTTTCGAGAAGTACGGAGTGCCGGTCCTCGCCGGCATCGTCGCCGACACCCCTGAGGAGGTGAAGGCAGCCGCAGAGAAGCTCGGCGGCGTGGTCGTCGTCAAGGCGCAGGTCAAGACCGGCGGCCGCGGCAAGGCCGGCGGCGTGAAGGTCGCGAAGAACCCCGACGAGGCGTACGAGGCCGCGAAGGCGATCCTGGGTCTGGACATCAAGGGCCACGTCGTCAAGCGCGTCATGGTCGCCGCCGGTGCCCGCATTGCCCGCGAGTTCTACTTCTCCGTGCTGCTGGACCGCTCCAACCGCTCCTACCTGAGCCTCGCGTCGGTCGAGGGCGGCATGGAGATCGAGCAGCTCGCCGTGGAGAAGCCCGAGGCGCTCGCGCGCGTCGAGGTCAACCCGCTCGAGGGCATCACGCCCGAGAAGGCGCTCGAGATCGCCCAGGCCGGCCACTTCGAGCCCGGCCTCGCCGAGAAGGTGGCCGACGTCTTCGTGAAGCTGTACGAGGTCTACAAGGGCGAGGACGCGACCCTGGTCGAGGTCAACCCGCTCGTGCAGACCGAGGACGGCGACATCATCGCCCTCGACGGCAAGGTCACCCTCGATGACAACGCCAGCGAGGTGCGCCACCCCGAGCACGAGGAGCTCGCCGACAAGGCGACCGAGAACCCGCTCGAGGCCAAGGCCAAGGAGTCGGGCCTGAACTACGTCAAGCTCGACGGCCAGGTCGGCATCATCGGCAACGGCGCGGGCCTGGTCATGTCGACCCTCGACGTCGTCGCCTACGCCGGCGAGAACCACGGCGGTGTGAAGCCCGCGAACTTCCTCGACATCGGCGGCGGCGCGAACGCGCAGGTCATGGCGAGCGGCCTCGACGTGATCCTCGGCGACGAGCAGGTCAAGAGCGTCTTCGTGAACGTCTTCGGCGGCATCACCAGCTGCGTGGCCGTCGCGGAGGGCATCGTGAAGGCCCTCGAGATCCTGGGCGACACGGCCACCAAGCCGCTCGTGGTCCGTCTCGACGGCAACCAGGTCGAGGAGGGTCGCGCGATCCTCACGGCGGCGAACCACCCGCTCGTCACGCTCGCCGCCACCATGGACGAGGGCGCCGACAAGGCCGCCGAGCTGGCGAACGCCTGACCTTTCGACAGGCTCAAGGACCGGAAAAGGGAACAAGGAACATGTCGATCTACCTCAACAAGGACTCCAAGGTCATCGTCCAGGGCATCACCGGCGGCGAGGGCACCAAGCACACCGCGCTCATGCTGAAGGCGGGCACCGACGTCGTCGGCGGCGTCAACGCACGCAAGGCCGGCACCACCGTCACGCACACCGACAAGGACGGCAACACCGTCGAGCTGCCGGTGTTCGCCTCCGTCGCCGAGGCGATCGAGAAGACCGGCGCCAACGTGTCGGTCGCGTTCGTGCCGCCGGCGTTCACGAAGGACGCGATGATCGAGGCCATCGACGCCGAGATCCCGCTGCTCGTGGTCATCACCGAGGGCGTGCCGGTCGGCGACTCCGCCGAGGCGTGGGCGTACGCGACCGAGAAGGGCAACAAGACCCGCATCATCGGTCCGAACTGCCCCGGCATCATCACCCCGGGCGAGGCGCTCGCGGGCATCACTCCGGCGAACATCACCGGCAAGGGCCCGATCGGCCTGGTGTCGAAGTCGGGCACCCTGACCTACCAGATGATGTTCGAGCTGCGCGACCTGGGCTTCTCCACCGCTATCGGCATCGGCGGCGACCCGGTCATCGGCACCACGCACATCGACGCGCTCGCCGCGTTCGAGGCCGACCCCGAGACCAAGGCGATCGTGATGATCGGCGAGATCGGCGGCGACGCCGAGGAGCGCGCGGCCGAGTTCATCAAGGCCAACGTCACCAAGCCGGTCGTCGGCTACGTCGCGGGCTTCACGGCACCCGAGGGCAAGACCATGGGTCACGCCGGCGCCATCGTCTCGGGCTCGGCGGGCACCGCGCAGGCCAAGAAGGAGGCCCTCGAGGCCGCCGGGGTCAAGGTCGGCAAGACGCCGTCCGAGACCGCCGCCCTGCTGCGCGAGGTCTTTGCGGCGCTGTAAGCGGACGCACTCCGGAGGGTCCTCGGGCATCGCGCCCGGGGGCCCTCCGTCGTTCCCGTCGCGGGGCCCGCGTCTGCTCGGGCCGCTTCCGGTGCGGGCCGGGTCTCGGCACGATGGATCCATGACAGAGAACCCCCTGACCGAGAACCCGCTGACCCTGATCCTCGTCGGCGGACCGACCGCGATCATCGAGTACGCGGGGCTCCGCCTGCTCACGGACCCGACGTTCGACGCCCCGCGCTCATACGAGGGCGGCGCCGCGCTGCACAAGCTCACCGGCCCCGCCCTCGGTCCCGACGCGGTGGGCGCGATCGACGTCGTGCTGCTCTCGCACGACCAGCATCCCGACAACCTCGACGAGGCCGGACGCGCGTTCCTGCCGCGGGCGGGCGTGGTGCTGTCCACGCCGGAGGCGGCGCAGCGTGTGGACGGCGTGGTCGGGCTCGCGCCGTGGCAGGTGCACCGGATCGGCGACGTCCGGATCACGGCGGTGCCGGCGCTGCACGGTCCGGAGGGCGCCGAGGCGCTGTCCGGCACGGTGACCGGGTTCGTGCTCTCCGCGCCCGGGGAGCGGGTCGTGTACGTGTCCGGCGACAACGCCTCGGTCGAACGGGTCGCGGAGATCGCGGACCGGGTCGGCCGCATCGACGTGGCGGTGCTGTTCGCCGGGGCCGCGAACGTGGGACGCTTCGGCGACAGCGACCTCACGCTGAACGCCCGCACGGCGGTGCAGGCCGCGGTGCTGCTGGGCGACGCCGTGATCGTGCCGGTGCACGCCGAGGGCTGGCACCACTTCAGCGAGACCAGGGAGCGCCTCGTCCGGGAGTTCGGCTACGCGGGCCTGGCCGACCGGCTGCGGGTGCCCGAGGCCGGCGTGCCGCTCGCGCTCTGAGCGGCGGTGCGGATCCGGGCCGGCGTCGAGGCGCCCGACGCCGAGGCCCCCTCCGGCACCGCGCCCGGTGGGCGTGCGCTGAGGGGGGCCTCGGGTGGATCCTGGGGGCCGGCGGATGCCGGCGGATCCGGGTGGATCCGGGTGGATCCGGCGGATCAGGCGCCGAGCAGCGCCTCAAGCGGGCCGCGGGCGAAGAACAGCACGAAGCCGACGCCGACCACCCACAGCAGCGGGTGGATCGTCTTGGCCCGGCCGCTGAGGGCGTTCACGACGATCCAGCTGACGAAGCCGGCGCCGATGCCGTTGGCGATCGAGTAGGTCATCGGCATGACCGTGACAGTGAGGAACACCGGCAGCAGGACGCGGAAGTCGCTGAGATCGATGTTCCTGATCTGCGACAGCATCATGGCGCCGACCAGCACCAGCGCGGCCGCGGCGACCGAGCTGGGCACCAGTGCGGTGAGCGGGGTGAAGAACATCGCGAGCAGGAACAGCACGCCCGTGATGGTGGTCGCGAAGCCCGTGCGGGCACCCTCGCCGATGCCGGCTCCGGACTCGACGAAGACGGTCGCGGACGAGGACGACGTGCCGCCGCCGACGATCGCGCCGACGCCCTCGACGACCAGCGCCGACTTGATCCGAGGGAAGTCGCCCTTCTCGTCGGCCAGGTCGGCCTCCTTCGCGAGACCGGTCATGGTGCCCATCGCGTCGAAGAAGTTCGAGAACAGCAGCGTGAAGACGAACATCACGAGCGTGACGCCGCCGACCTTGGCGAGGTCGAAGCCGAAGTCGACGTTCCCGATCAGGCTGAAGTCGGGGATGCTCACGATGCTTCCGGAGAACCCGAAGTTCAGCCCGAACGGCCAGATCAGGTTCAGGATCGCGGCGAGCACGGAGCCGCCGACGAGCGCGATGAGGATCGCGCCCTTGATGCGCAGGGCGATGAGCACGCCGCCGATGAGCAGCGTGAGCACGAACAGCAGGGTGGGCAGGGTGGCGATCGAGCCGCCGACGCCGAGGTCGACCGGCGGCGAGGGGTTCTTCGTCGAGGTCACGAAGCCGGCGTTCACGAAGCCGATGAAGGCGATGAACAGGCCGATGCCCACCGTGATCGCGAGCTTGACCTGCACCGGCACCGCATCGAAGATGAGCTTTCGCAGCCCGGTCGCGGCGAGCAGCACGATGATCGCGCCGTTGATCATGACGAGCGCCATCGCCTCGGGCCAGGTCACCGTGCCCACGACGGTGAAGGCGAGGAAGGCGTTGATGCCGAGGCCGGCGGCGAACGCGAACGGCAGTCGGGTGATCAGGCCGAACAGGATGGTCATCACGCCGGCGGTGAGCGCCGTGGCCGCGGCGACGGCTGCGCCCGGCAGCGTGTGTCCGTCGACATCGGGCGTCGACAGGATGATCGGGTTCAGGATCACGATGTACGCCATCGTCACGAACGTGACGATGCCGCCGCGCACCTCGGTGCCGACGGTGGATCCGCGCTTGGTGATCTCGAAGAAGCGGTCGAGGGCGTTCTTCGGCTCTGCCGCGGGCTGATCGGTGGTGGGCGGGGGGACTGTTGTCATGGGGGACCTCCGCGGAAACCGTATCGTGTCGCCGGGTCCTCGCGTGTCGCGCGGTGCCCGCGGCGCGCGGATCCGGTCCGCGTCCCGCGCTCGACGTCCCGATCCGCGCGCCCGCAGGGGTCCCCGGGGTGGAGCACGTAGGCTCGATGCCGTCATGCAACGCCTCCTCATCGTGCTCCTGGCGGCGGTCGATGCCGTCGTCGCGGCCGCGATCGGCCTCGCCGCGCTGCTCGCGCCCCTCACCGTGATCTGGGCGGTCGCGTTCGGGCCGCGGGCGGACTGGGGGTCCCTGTGGCCGAGCGCCGCCACGCTGTGGCAGTTCGGGCACGGTGTGCCGCTCGCGGTCGCCCTGCCCGACGCGCTCGTGCGCACGATGGGGCTGGATCCGTCCGCCGCGCGGTTCGCGCTCTCGGTGCCCCCGCTGCTGCTGCTCGGATTCACGGCGTTGTTCGCGGCCCGGTCCGGCCGCCGCGCGGCGCTCGCGGGCTCCTGGCCGACCGGCGTGCTCAGCGGCACCGCCGTGTTCGCCGCGATCTCCGCGGCGGTGGCGTTGACCGGGGGGCTCGGCGTGCTCCGGGTGGCGCTGTGGGCGGCGATCCTGTTCCCCCCGCTCGTGTTCCTCTGCGGCGCGCTCGCCGGAGCCGTCGCCACCGCCTGGAGCGAGGGCGACGGCGGGATCGTCGATCGGGTGCAGGACGCGCTCGACCGCCGTCCGGCCTGGGCGCACGTGCCCGGCGATGTCGTCCGCGGTGCGGCCGCCGCGGTGACCGGGGTCGTGGGCGTCGCAGGACTCGCGGTCGCCGCAGCCGCCCTGCTCCGCGGGGGGCAGATGGTGGCGCTGTTCGAAGCCTTGCGCACCGATGGGCTCGGCGTCGTCGTGATCGGTCTGGCGCAGCTCGCGTATCTGCCGACGCTCGTGGCGTGGGCGGTGGCGTGGATTGCCGGGCCGGGCTTCGCGATCGGGGCGGGCACCGCCGTGTCGCCCACGGGCACCGTGCTGGGCGTGGTCCCCGGCGTCCCGCTGCTGGGACTCGTGCCGGACAGCTCCTCGTCGTGGGCCCTCATCGTCGTGCTCGTGCCGATCGGGGCGGGTGCCTTCGCGGGATGGCTGCTCCGCTCCCGGCAGGTCTCCGCCGGGTTCGAGGCGTCGTTCGGGTCGCGGGCCGTCACGGCGGTGGGGGTCGCTGTGCTCGCCGCCGGCGTCGGCGCGCTCCTGGCCGCCCTGTCCCGCGGATCCCTGGGACCCGGCCGCCTCGCCGTGGCGGGGCCCGAGCCGGGTCCGGTCGCGCTCGCCCTGGGGCTTGAGGTGCTCGTCGGCGCGGCGATCCTGCTGCTCGCCCCCCGACGCCATGGCGCGGCTCCCGGGGAGGGGCTCGACGGCGCGGGGGACGGTGACCGCGCAGGCGGGGACGCGGTCGGCCCCGTGAGGGTCGATCGGGCCGACGTCACCGCGGACGGGGGGCTGCGGGCGCCCGGCTAGACTGGGCGGGTGCTGACGGTCGCCGTACTCATCTCGGGCACCGGCTCGAATCTTCGTGCCCTCCTCGACGCGGCCGACGACCCCGGATTCCCCGCCCGCATCATCGTGATCGGCGCCGATCGAGAGGCCGAGGGGCTCGCCCACGCCGAGGCCTTCGGGATCCCCTCGTTCGTCGTGCCCTGGGAGGCGTTCGACAGCCGGGAGGAGTGGGGCGCGGAGCTCGACGCGCAGCTGACGGTCTGGAAGCCGGATCTCATCGTGCTCAGCGGGCTCATGCGGCTGCTGCCGGCCGACCTGGTCGCGGCCTGGGCCCCGAACATCATCAACACGCACCCCGCGTATCTGCCCGAGTTCCCCGGAGCGCACGGCGTGCGCGACGCGCTCGCCGCCGGCGTGACGCAGACCGGGGCGAGCGTGATCGTGGTCGACGACGGCGTCGACAGCGGACCGATCCTCGCGCAGGAGCGGGTGCCGGTGCACCCGGGCGACACCGAGTCGGCCCTGCACGAGCGCATCAAGCCCGTCGAGCGGCGCCTGCTGATCGACGTCGT
>JAFDWP010000294.1 GCA_018268435.1 Actinomycetota bacterium | reverse complement strand
TCCCCGGCGCACCATCCGACGCGGCGCGAGCTGCGCGACCACGGACTCACCGGCATGGAACCGACCGACTGAGGCCGGCGCTCGGGAACCGGTGCTCGGTCCCTCGTCTCGCTGCGCTCGCTCGGGAACCGGTGCTCGGTCCCTGAGCGAGGAGCGCAGCGACGAGACGAAGGGCGCTCGCTCGGGAACCGGTGGTCGGTCCCTGAGCGAGGAGCGCAGCGACGAGACGAAGGGCGCTCGGTCCCTCGTCTCGCTGCGCTCGCTCGGGAACCGGTGGTGGGGCGTACGGGTGTCAGCCGAGCTCGTGCTCGTGCACGGTCGTGCTGAGCGTCGTGCCGTTGAGGTCGAGGTAGAGCACGCGCTCGGTGACGGTCATGGTGACCGTGTTGCGGCGCTCGAGCAGCGGCACTGCGGACTCGATGAACCCCGGGTCGAAGCTGTAGACGCGGATGTCCTCGGCGCGATGGATCCGCTTGCCCGCCCAGGGAGCCATGACCTTCGCCGGATCGCGGTGCGTGTACACGACGGTGCGCTCGGCCAGACGGGATCCGTAGTGCAGGCGCTCGGCGTCGGGGGCGCCGACCTCGATCCAGCCGGTGGTGCGTCCGGTCAGGTCGCGCACCACCACGGCGGGCTCCTCGGTGGACGAGAGCCCCTCGCTGAACGCGATCCCCTCGGTGAACTCCAGGCCGTAGGCGAGCAGCCGGGTCAGCATGTACGCGTCGGTCTCCGAGGGGTGCCGCGCGACGCGCAGCGAGTAGTCCTCGTAGACGCCGCGGTCGGTGTCCGCCAGCTGCACGTCGAACGTGTGGATCGTCGCTCCGATAGCCATAGCGTTCCACCTTACGCGGCCGGAGTCAGGGGGCTCCCTGCACGGCACGTCCGACGGCGGCGGCCACCGCGTAGAAGATCGAGTCCGCGGGAGTGATCCCGGCGGCCCCGACGGGCCGGTCGCCGTTGACCTCGACGACGACCGTCGTGTCGGTGCGGGTGTCGTAGTACAGCGCCGTGTTGTAGCCGGGCACCTGTCCGTTGTGACCGAGCCAGCCTTGCACGCAGTTCAGCCCGATGCCGTAGCCCGCGGGAGTGGGGAAGGACGACAGGCGCAGAATCTGCGCGTCGCGAGGGAGCAGCCCGTGTCCGGTGCCGAGCGCGCGGCCGTATGCGAGCAGGTCGTCGACGCGGCTGACGATCTCGCCGGAGGCGCCGGCCTGGGATACGTTCCACGCCGTGGAGTCCCGCATCGGGGCGTACCCGCTGACGGCATCGTCGACGATCCCGAGGTTCGTGTAGCCGTGCGCGTGCGGCAGGGGCAGGACGGCGGACGCCAGCGGGTACGAGGTGTGGGTCAGGTGAAGCGGTTCGAAGATCCAGCGCTGCAGCTCCTCGGCGAGCGGGTGCCCTGTGACCTTCTCGATGACCTCCCCGAGCAGGACGGTGTTGGTGTTGGAGTAGTGGAACTCGGCACCCGGAGCCGAGGTGCGCGGCATCGCGAACGCCGTGGCGAGGCGCTGGTCGACGGTCCAGATGATGCTGTAGTCGGTGAGATACAGCTTCATGAATTCCAGGTCGTCGGTGTAGTTGGCGATGCCGCTGGTCATGTTCGCCAGCTGGCGGATCGTGATGTCGGATCCGTCCGGCACGTTCGGCACATACCTGCTGATCGGATCGTCCAGCGACAGCTTCTTCTGTGCGACAAGCTGCAGGATCACGGTCGTCGTGAAGGTCTTCGTCACCGATCCGATGCGATGGTGGACGTCAGTCGTCATCGGGGCGTTGGTGGTCAGATCCGAGACGCCGTACGCGCCGATCCAGGTGCCTTCCGGAGAACGCACCGCGACGACCGCGCCCGGTGCGCCGGTTGCGGAGAACGCCGCCGTCGCGGCGGCGTCGAGCGGCGCGGACTGCGCCGCCGGCAGCTGCCGGGTGGCGGACGCGCCCTCGCCGCGATCGATCACCGCCCCGGGGTCCGGGACGCACGCCGACGGGTCGATCGCCGTGGTCGAGGGGCTTGCGGACGCGGAGGTGGGGGGCGTCGTTCCGTTCGCGGTGCATCCGGTCAGGGTGAGCATCGCGCCCGCGAGCACCGCCAGGCACATCGAAGGCCCGCGTCGCCGGAGTCGCGAGTGCCCGGCGCGTGCGTGCTGCGAGTCGATCATGGGAGAGTGCCGCCCTTCGTCGCCGAGCGGTGCGCCGCACCGTGCCCTGTTGAGCACACTTTAGGGGCGGGCGATGACGGCGTCGATGGCGGATCACGATCGGTCTCGCCCGACGGGGCGCGTCAGTGGTCGCGGCGCCCGCTCAGCTGTCCGAGCAGGTGGTCGAGGATCGGATCCAGCACCGCGAGGCCGTCGCGCACGCCGCCGCGGGAGCCGGGTAGATTCATCACGACCGTGCGGCCGGCGACTCCGGCCACGCCGCGGGTGAGCAGCGCCATCGGCGTCGCGTCGAGGCCGCGGCGGCGCAGTTCCTCCATGAGCCCGGGGATCTCGCGGTCGAGCAGCGCGGCGGTCGCCTCGGGGGTGCGGTCGTCGGGGCTCAGTCCGGTGCCCCCGGTCGTGAGCAGCACGTCGGGCTCCTCCCGGAGGGCGGCCGCGAGGGACTCCGCGACGGCGGCATCGGGCATGACGATCGGATCCGCGACGGAGAATCCCCGCGCGTTCAGCCAGTCGCGGATGATCGGCCCGGTCTCGTCGGTGTAGACGCCGGCGGCCGCGCGCGTCGACACGACGACGACCACGGCCGTGCGCCCGTCGACCGGTTTCGGAGCCTGTCGCTGCACGCGGGTCGGGGCGTCGCCGTCGGTCATTCCGCGGTCCAGTCGCCGCTCTTGCCGCCCGACTTCGCGAGCACCCGGATGTCGCCGATCACGGCGTGCTTGTCGACGGCCTTGATCATGTCGTAGAGCGTGAGCGCGGCGACGCTCGCCGCGGTGAGCGCCTCCATCTCCACGCCCGTGACGCCCTTCGTGACCGCCGTCGCGAGGATCCGCACCCGATCGCCCTCCGGGACGAGATCGATCTCGACCCTGCTCAGCGGCAGCGGGTGGCAGAGCGGGATGAGCGCCGAGGTCTGCTTGGCCCCCATGATCCCGGCGATGCGCGCGGTGCCGAGCGCCTCG
>JAFDWP010000293.1 GCA_018268435.1 Actinomycetota bacterium | reverse complement strand
TCCTGGTCTTCTACATCACGGGGATGCAGTATCCGATCCCGGGCCTGCAGTCGTGGAACCTGCTGATCGGCCTCGGCATCGCGCTGATCGGCTTCCTCATGACGACCCGCTGGCGCTGACGCCCCCCGACCCCCTCGAAACGCCTCCGCTCGCGCGGGGGCGTTTCTGCGTGCTTCGAGAGCCTCAGCAACCGTGCCGGAGCGGGGGAGCGCCCTTCGTCTCGCTGCGCTCGCTCAGGAACCGCAGCGACGAGACGAAGGGCGCATGCCCTGGACGCAGGGTTTTCCACCGATCCTGCGAGTTATCCACACTCTGGGGATGGATATGCACATGCCCTCCCCGGAGTTATCCACAGATCTATCCCCACCTGGGGAGAATTACACGGATGTCATTCACATCCATCCCGGGGCAAGACGAAGGCCCCCGCCCGGAGGCGGGGGCCTGGATCGTCGAGGCTCAGTGGCCCGCGGTGATGATCAGCGGCGGAATGGTCGCCACCACGACGAGCAGCACCAGCACGATCGCCGAGACCAGTCCGATCCACCAGAACCGGGCGTTGCGGCGGCCGTGCGCCGTGACGTAGACGAGAGACACCAGCGCTCCGGCGACCGCACCGCCGACGTGCGCCTGCCACGCGATCCCGGGCACGATGAACCCGTAGACGAAGTTGATCACCAGCACCACGAGGATGCCGACCACGTTGCCGCCGAGGTGACGGCCGATCACGAGCAGCGCGACGAGGAGTCCGAAGATCGCCCCCGACGCGCCCACCGTCGACTGGCTGGGATCCAGCAGCGCCATGGCGACGGATCCGCCCAGCCCGCCCACGAGGTACAGCGTGAGGAACTTCGCGCGTCCGAGCAGCGGCTCGAGCTGCTGCCCGAGCATCCACAGCGCGAGCATGTTCAGGCCGAGGTGGATGAATCCGCCGTGCACGAGCATCGCGGTCAGCATCCGCCACGGCTCGAACGGCTCTCCGGAGAGCGACGGATAGAGATAGCCGGCCCAGAACAGCAGCGCGTTCGTGATCGGCTGGCCGATGCCCGGCACCAGCTGCAGCAGGCTCACCGCGGAGGTGATCCCGATGATCCAGTACGTCACGAGCGGACGGCCGCCGACCGCGGTCAGCGAGCGCGCACCCCAGCGCCGGTTCGCGCGGCGCTGGGCAGGCGTCTGGTTGCGGCGCTGCTCCTGCATGCACTCCGGGCAGATCACTCCGACCGGGGCCTGCGTCTGGCACTCCGGGCAGATCGTGCGCAGGCAGCGCTGGCACAGCACGAAGCTCTGCCGACCGGGGTGCCGGTAGCAGAAGTTGTCGGTGTTCGCGTGGAACTCCGGGGTGGTCATGGGCACACCCCGGGATCCACGCGCGGCACGGGGTACGTCGACAAGCTCAGCAACCGGTCACCGCGCCGCGGTCAGTTCGCGACGATGTCGACGGACTGCAGCACGACGTCCTCGACCGGGCGGTCGCCGGCACCGGTGCGCACTGCGGCGATCTCGTCCACGACGGCCTTGGACGCGTCGTCCGCGACCTCGCCGAAGATCGTGTGCTTGCCCTGCAGCCACGGGGTCGGGTCGGTGGTGATGAAGAACTGCGAGCCGTTGGTGCCCTCCACCTGACCTGTGATGGCGTTGCGGCGCAGGCCGGCGTTGGCCATCGCGAGCACGTAGGGCTCGTTGAAGTTCAGCTCGCCGTGGATCTCGTCGTTGAAGTTGTAGCCGGGGCCGCCGATGCCCTGACCGAGCGGGTCGCCGCCCTGGATCATGAAGTTCGGGATGATGCGGTGGAAGATGACGTCCTTGTACAGCGGGCCCTCGCCGGGCTTGCCGGTGGCGGGGTGCGTCCAGGATCCGGTTCCGTCGGACAGCTCGACGAAGTTCTTGACCGTGCGGGGGGCGTGGTCGCCGTAGAGGTTGACGACGATGTCTCCGTGGTTGGTGTGCAGTGTGGCGACATGAGTGGCGTGAGGCATGGATCCATTCTCGCATCGGAATCCACGCGTCCTTCGATTCGTCGGAGAAGTTCTCGAATGCACACCCGTTGCACAGGAGCATGTCTGGCAAGATGGGGAGTCCGAACCCCGTTTCGATTGGGAGGGCATCGTGAGCCTGAGCCGCAAGCGTCAGAAGGAACTCCGCCAGCTGCAGAGCGAGGCCGCCAAGCTGTGGGCCTCCCAGCAGGTCATCGCCGGCGACGCGGCGAACGTCGCGCGTGAGGCGGGCCGGCAGCTCGACAACTTCCGTCGCGAGCAGGTCGTCCCCGCCGTGCAGGACATGTACGAGCACCGCGTCGTGCCGGTCGTCGACAAGGGCCTCAAGTTCTCCCGCGACGTCGTCGACCACAAGGTCGTCCCGGCGATCGGCGGCGTAGTCGGATCCGCGCTCACCGCCTGGGACATCGCGAACGCCAAGCGCACCGGCAGTGCCCGTGCGCCGCGCGCGCTCGTCGCCGTGCCCGCCGAGGCCAAGAGCGGCCCCGGCATCGGATCCGTCATCGCGATCATCCTCGGCGTCGC
>JAFDWP010000292.1 GCA_018268435.1 Actinomycetota bacterium | reverse complement strand
GGGCATGGCCTCGCCCTTCGTGATCGTCCCGCGCGGATCTGCCGCCGCCGCAGCCGCGGCCGCGCAGTGGGAGCCGGATCCCGCGTTCGGTGAGCTCGCGGTGCACGCCGCCGACCCCGGGGTGACGGATCTCTTCCTGAACGGCGCGGAGGGTCTGTTCGTCGACCGGGGTGCCGGTGCCCAGCCCGTGCCCGGGTGGACGGCCTCGGAGCGTGAGGTGCGCGAGCTCGCCGTGCGCCTGGTCGCCCTCGGTGGACGGCATCTGGACGACCAGGCGCCGTGTGTGGACGTGCGGCTGGCATCCGGGGTGCGCGTGCATGCGGTGTTGGCTCCGGTCGCGAGCGGCGGCACCGCGGTCTCGGTGCGGATCCCGCGGGTGCGGGCGGCGGATCTGGACGATCTCGGCCGTCTCGGAGCGATCGATGCCGCGCAGCGCGTCTGGCTGGAGCAGGTGGTGGCGCGGCGCAGGAACGTGCTGATCACCGGAGGCACCGGCACCGGGAAGACGACGATGCTCGCCGCGCTGCTGGCGCACGTGCCCGCCCGGGAGCGGATCGTCACGATCGAGGACGTGGCCGAGCTGCGGCCCCGGCATCCGCATCACGTCGCCCTGGAGGCGCGGCAGCCGAATCTGGAGGGCGTCGGTGCGATCACCGTGGCGCGGCTGGTGCGGGAGTCGCTGCGGATGCGACCCGACCGCCTGATCGTCGGCGAGTGCCGCGGGGAGGAGATCCGCGACCTGCTCACCGCGTTGAACACCGGCCATGACGGCGGTGCCGGCACGCTGCACGCGAGTGGGCTCGCCGACGTGCCCGCGCGGCTGGAGGCGCTCGGCGCGCTGGCCGGGATGGATCCGCCGGCTCTCGCCCGGCAGGCCGTGAGCGCCTTCGCGTATGTGCTGCATCTGGTGCGCGCGAGCGACGGGGTGCGCCGGCTCGACCAGGTCGGAACGCTGCGGCTGGACGGCGAGCACCTGGGCATCCAGGAGGTGCGGCCATGGTGAGGGGACGGCGGGTACGGCTTCCGGCATCCGGGCCCGGACGGCGCCGTGGCCGACTGCGGCGGGGCGCGGCCCCGGTCCGCGAGGCGGAGGTCGCCGAGGTCGTGCGCACCCTGGCCGTGCTGCTGCAGGCCGGCGCGGCACCGCCGGCCGCGTGGCGGCACCTCGCCGAGAGCGGCTCCACGGTCGCCGTCGCAGTGGTGGCGGAGTCCGCGGAGCACGGGCGTCCGCTGGTCGAGGCGATCCGCTCCGCCGGCGGCGTGTGGCGGGTCGTCGCCGCGGTGTGGAGCATCGCCGGGACGGTCGGCGCGCCGCTCGGCGAGGCGCTGCGGGCGATCGCCGCGGCGCTGGAGGGCGCCGGCGACATCCGGGACGAGGTCTCCGTGGCGCTGGCCGAACCCGCCGGCACCGCCCGCCTCATGCTGTGGCTGCCGCTGGTCGGACTTCTGCTCGGCACCGCGCTCGGCTTCGACACGGTGACCATGCTCGTCACGCAGCCGGCGGGATGGATCTGCCTCGCGGCCGGTCTGGGCCTGCTGCTCCTCGCGCGTCTGTGGACCGGGGCGATGGTCCGCCGGGCGGCGCCTCCCGCGGGGATCCCCGGCATCCGCGCCGAACTGCTCGTGGTGGCGCTCAGCGGAGGAACCGCGATCCCGCGTGCCCGCGCCCTCGTCGAGCAGGAGCTGGCGCCGGGGGACGACCCCGCGACCGCGGAGGGGACCATCGAGCGGGTCCTGCGGCTGTCCGCAGCGGCCGGGGTCCCCGCCGTGGAGCTGCTTCGCGCCGAGTCGGACCGCGCGCGCCGGGATGCGCGCACCGCCGGGCGCACGGGGGCCGCACGGCTGAGCGCGCGCCTGCTGCTCCCGCTCGGGGTGTGCACGCTGCCCGCCTTCATGCTGCTCGGCGTCGCGCCGCTGATCCTCAGCGTGCTGTCCACCACGCCGTTGCCGTTGGCCTGAAACCGACGGAGCCGACCGGCGCCGTCGTCACGAGAGAAAGAGATGAACACCATGGACACCACGCATCGGCTCCCCGTGATCGAGCTGCCCGCACTCACCCGGCGACGGGCGGCACGGCTGTTCGGCGACGAGACCGGCGCCGCGACCGCGGAATACGCGATCGCGACGATGGCGGCGGTCGCGTTCGCCGGGCTGCTCGTCGTCATCATGCGCAGCGACGAGGTGCGCGGGATCCTCACCGATCTCGTCCGCCGCGCGCTGACGGTGGCATGACGGTCGGGATCCCGCGCACCCGCCGCCGCGGTCGCGACCGCGCCCCGGTTCCGTCCGGCGGCCGCGATCGGGACCGCGGCTCGGCGACCGCCGAACTCGCCGTCGCAATGCCGGTCGTCGTGCTCACCCTGCTGCTCGGCGTCGGCGCGCTCGGCGCCGGCCTGCGGATGGTGGCGCTGCAGGACGCGGTCGCCGATGCGGCCCGCATCCTCGGCCGCGGCGACGACGCCGCCGGTGCCGGTGCGGCGGTGGCCCGCGCGGATCCGTCCGCGGCCTTCGCGGTGAGCCGCCCCGGGGATCTGGTGTGCGTCACGGCCTCGACCGAGGCGCGCGTCCTCGGCGGGATCGCGATCCCGCTGCGGGTGTCGGGGTGCGCCCTGGACGGAGGGCGGTGATGGCGGGCTCCGCGCTCGCGCTGGGCGGACTCGCCGTGACCGCGGTGCTCGGGCTCGGCGCCGCAATGGTGGGCGGGGCGGGCGCGACCTCGCAGCGGGCGGCGGCCGCGGCCGATGCGGCGGCGCTCGCCGCGGCGGATGCCGTCTCGGGTGCGGTCGCCGTGACGGAGGATCCCTGCACCGTCGCGGCCCGGGTCGCCGAGGTGCACGGCACCGAGCTGCAGGACTGCCGCATCGACGGACTCGTGGTCGTGGTGCACGTCTCGACCCGCTATGCGGGGTTCCCGGCCGCGGCCGGGTCCCGCGCCGGTCCGCCTGCGCCGGCGACGGGGGCGGGATGATGGCGGAACCGCGGACACCGCCGGGTGGTCGGCCCGGGTCGTCGAGGCGGCGTACGCTGGATTCCCGGCCGCCACCGGATCCTGTACGGGGGCACCCGAGCCTCCTGCGGGCGGCGGCCCATCGTGCTGAGTCCCCTCCCACAGTGCGGTGTGTATGGTGTGCATCGACCCTTGGTCGAAGCTCAGGACCGGAAAGGACACACCCGTGGCGCAAGGCAAGAAGCTTGTCATCGTCGAGTCCCCGACGAAGATGAAGTCCATCCAGGGCTATCTCGGCGACGGCTTCGAGGTGCTCAGCTCGGTGGGTCACATCCGCGACCTCGCAGACAAGAAGGACATCCCCGCGGCCGACAAGGCGGCGTACGGCAAGTACTCGATCGACGTCGACAACGACTTCGACCCGTACTACGTGGTGTCCGACCGCAAGACCAAGACGGTCGCCGAGCTCAAGCGCGCGCTGAAGACCGCCGACGAACTCCTGCTCGCCACCGATGAGGACCGCGAGGGCGAGGCCATCGCGTGGCACCTGCTGGAGACGCTCAAGCCCAAGGTTCCGGTCAAGCGCATGGTCTTCCACGAGATCACCAAGGACGCGATCCAGGCCGCCGTCGGCAACACCCGCGAGCTCGACCTTGCCCTCGTCGACGCGCAGGAGACCCGCCGCATCCTGGACCGCCTGTACGGCTGGGACGTCTCGCCGGTGCTCTGGTACAAGGTGAAGTCCGGCCTCTCCGCCGGACGCGTGCAGTCCGCCGCCACCCGCATGATCGTGGACCGTGAGCGCGAGCGCATGGCCTTCGTGTCCGCCGAGTACTGGGACGTCGACGCGCGCGCATCGGTCCCTGAGCGAGCACAGCGAGGCGAAGGGTTCACCGTGCGCCTGGCCCGCCTGGACGGCGGGACGATCGCCCGCGGCACCGACTTCGACGACCGCGGAGCGCTGAAGAAGGCCGTCGTCGTGCTCGACGAGAAGGCCGCCGCCGCGCTCGCCGCCGCGGTCGACGCGGCCGGCACCGGCACCGTGACCAAGGTCGAAGCGAAGCCCGGCACCCGCAGCCCGTACGCCCCGTTCACGACCTCCACGCTGCAGCAGGAGGCGGGACGCAAGCTCTCGATGAGCGCGAAGCAGGCGATGAGCGTCGCCCAGCGCCTCTACGAGAAGGGGTACATCACCTATATGCGCACCGACTCGACCGCGCTCAGCACCCAGGCGGTGCAGGCGGCCCGGTCGCAGGCGGTCGCGCTCTACGGCGACGCCGCGGTGCCGCTCAAGCCCCGCGTCTACAAGTCCAAGAGCAAGAACGCGCAGGAGGCGCACGAGGCGATCCGCCCCTCGGGCGAGCAGTTCCGCACGCCCGCGTCGGTGTCGTCGCAGCTCGATCGCGAGGAGCACCGGCTCTACGACCTCATCTGGAAGCGCACGGTCGCCAGCCAGATGTCCGACGCGAAGTACGAGACCACCACGGTCACGCTCGCCGTCGAGGCCGCCGGCCGCACCGCGGAGTTCACGGCATCCGGAACGGTCTACACCTTCAAGGGCTTCCTGGAGGCGTACGAGGAGGGCAAGGACGAGCGCCGCAACGCCGCCGACGCCACGGAGAACCAGTCCCTCCCGGCCGTCGCCGTGGGCGACGCGCTCGCCGTCTCCGAGGCCGACGCCAAGCCGCACCGCACGACCCCCAAGCCGCGCTACACCGAGGCGTCGCTGGTCAAGGCGCTCGAGGAGCACGGGATCGGGCGTCCGTCCACGTTCGCGAGCATCATCGGCACGGTGATCGACCGCGGCTACGCGACCAAGCGCGGTCAGGCGCTCGTGCCGACCTGGATGGCCTTCAGCGTGGTCCGGCTGCTCGAGCAGCACTTCGCCGACCTCATCGACTACGACTTCACGGCGGCCCTCGAGGACGACCTGGACGCGATCGCGCGCGGCGAGCAGAAGCGGATCGAGTGGCTGCACTCCTTCTACTTCGGATCCGACACGCAGGTGGGCCTGCGTCAGGTCGTCGACAACCTCGGCGAGATCGATGCCAGGGCGCTGAACGCGACCCCGATCACCGAGGGTGCCACGCTCCGGTTCGGCAAGTACGGCCCCTACCTCGAGGTCGCGGATCCTGAGCACCCCGACGCGAAGCCCCGCATCGTGAACGTGCCGGAGGACCTGGCGCCCGACGAGCTCACCGCGGCCAAGGCCCAGGAGCTCATCGACGCGCCCGTCGCCGGCGACCGCGTGCTGGGGGAGAACCCCGCCAACGGCAAGGTCGTCGTCGTCAAGGACGGCCGGTTCGGACCGTACGTGCAGGAGAACGACCCGGTCTCGGACGAGGACCAGGTCGATGAGCGCACCGGGGAGGTCGTGGACGCGCCCAAGCCGAAGCGCGGAGCGAAGAAGGAGGCGGCGCCCAAGCCGCGCACCGGCTCGCTGTTCCGCTCGATGTCCGTCGACACGATCGACCTCGACACCGCGCTGAAGCTGCTCGACCTGCCTCGCGTCGTGGGGGTCGATCCTGCGACCGAGGAGGAGGTCACCGCGCAGAACGGCCGGTTCGGCCCGTACCTGAAGAAGGGCGCCGACTCCCGCTCCCTCGAGAACGAGCAGCAGATCTTCGACATCACCCTCGAGCAGGCGCTGGCGATCTACGCGCAGCCGAAGTACGGCGCGCGCCGTGCCTCCAGCGCGCTCGCCGAGTTCGAGGCGGATCCGGTCAGCGGCAAGCCGATCCGGATCCGCGACGGCCGGTTCGGCGCGTACGTCACCGACGGCGAGACCAACGTGACGATCCCGCGCGGACAGCAGGTGCAGGACATCACCTTCGAGATCGCGGTGCAGATGCTCGCGGACAAGCGCGCGAAGGGCCCCGCACCCAAGCGCGGCGCCCGCACCGCCGCGAAGAAGGCCCCCGCCAAGAAGGCTCCGGCCAAGACTGCGGCGAAGAAGGCTCCGGCCAAGGCCGCGGCGAAGACCGATGCCGAGAAGGCCGCAGCCCGCTCCGCCGCGGCGAAGAAGGCGGCCGCCACCCGTGCCGCCAACGCCGCGAAGCGTCGTGCGGAGTGAGCGGAGCGAGTCACGGTGACGCAGGCGGGGGCGTGAGCGCGGCCCGCGGCCTCTGGATCACCATCGAGGGCGGCGACGGCTCGGGCAAGACGACGCAGGCTGCGCTGCTGGAGGACTGGCTGCGCGCGCAGGGCCGGGAGCCGCTGCGCACCCGCGAACCAGGCGGATCCGAGGTCGGCGTCCTCATCCGCGACATCGTCCTGCACCACCGCGGCGACATCGCGCCGCGTGCGGAGGCGCTGCTCTACGCGGCCGATCGTGCGCACCATGTCGCGACGGTCGTACGCCCGGCGCTGGATCGCGGCGACGTCGTGATCCAGGACCGTTACCTCGACTCGTCCGTCGCCTACCAGGGCGCCGGACGGGTGCTCGACGCCGACCAGGTGCGCGACCTGTCGCTGTGGGCCGCCGAGGGTGCCCTGCCCGACCTCACGGTGCTGCTCGACCTGGATCCGGCCGCCGCGCGGCGCCGGCTCGACTCCGCCGACAAGCCCTTCGACCGGCTCGAGGCCGAACAGGAGGAGTTCCACCAGCGCGTGCGCGACGCCTTCCTGGGCCTCGCGGCGGCGGAGCCGGAGCGCTTCCTCGTGATCGACGCGGCGCGGGATCCGCACGCGATCGCCGCCGAGGTGCGCGCCAAGGTGACCGCCCTGCTCGGCTGAGACCTCCCGCGCCCCATCGGGAACCGCCACGGCGGAAAGCCCCGCCGGTGATGTCGTCCCTCACGGTTAGGCTTGTTCGCATGCCCGCAACCGCCCTCGCACCGTTCCCGTGGACCGATGTGTGGGGGCAGGACGCGGCGGTCGAGACGCTGCGCACCGCGGTCGCGAACCCGGCGGCGATGTCGCACGCCTGGCTGATCACCGGCCCTCCCGGCTCGGGCCGGTCGACGCTCGCCACCGCCTTCGCGGCCTCGCTGATCGCGGCCGATCCCGACGACGAGCAGACCATGCACCAGGTGCTGGCCGGCACCCACCCCGATGTCACGGTGCTGCGCACCGAGAAGGTGATCATCTCGATCGCCGAGGCCAGGGCGCTCGTCGAGCGCTCGTACTTCGGCCCGTCCAGCGGCCGCTACCGCGTGATCGTCGTCGAGGACGCGGACCGCATGACCGAGCGCACCTCCAACGTGCTGCTCAAGGCGCTCGAGGAGCCGCCGGAGCAGACGGTCTGGATCCTGTGCGCGCCGAGCGAGGCCGACCTGCTGCCGACGATCCGCTCCCGCGTGCGTTCGCTGCGGCTGCGCGAGCCCGACGTCGACTCCGTCGCGGAGCTCATCGTTCGCCGCACCGGCGCGGATCCGGCGGTCGCCGAGCAGGCCGCCCGGCACGCGCAGCGGCACATCGGCATGGCGCAGCGGCTGGCCACCGACGCGGCCGCCCGTGCGCGCCGCGAGCAGACGCTGCGTGCGGTTCTGGGCGCCCGCGGGGTCAGCGACGCCGTCGAGGTGGCGGGGCAGATCGTGCAGGCCGCCACGGATGACGCGAAGGCCCTCACCGTCGAGCGGGACGAGGCCGAGCGGCGCGCGCTGCTGCACACCGTCGGCATCGCCGAGGGACAGGCCGTGCCCCCGGCCGTGCGCTCCCAGATCAACGCGCTCGAGGAGGACCAGAAGCAGCGGGCGAAGCGCAGCGTGCGCGATGGGCTCGACCGGGTCCTCACCGATCTGCAGTCGCTGTTCCGCGATGTGGTCATGCTGCAGTTCGGCCGCGACGACGCGCTGATCAACCGGGAGCTCGCCGCGGAGCTGGAGGCGGTCGCGGCAGCGTGGGAGCCGGCGCGCACCCTCGTGGTGCTCGACCACCTCGCCGAGACCCGGGAAGCGCTGGAGCGCAACGTCGCACCGGCGCTCGCCCTCGAGAGCTTGCTCGTGACCGTCACGAGCGGGAGGAGATCATGAACACGCGTCCCGCGTCGCGTCTGCGACGACTCTCCGCCGTGGTGGTGGGGCTCGCGGTCGCCGCCCTGGCGCTGACCGGCTGCCTGTATGCGATGATCCCCGCCGGATCCCCCTCGGCCGGCCCGACCGCGACACCGGACACCTCCGGCATCGCCGCGGACCTCAAGACGTTCTACGGGCAGAAGCTCACCTGGTCGGCCTGCGGGAGCGGCATGGACTGCACCACGGTCACCGCGCCGCTGGACTGGGAGGACCCGGGCAAGGGGTCACTCGACCTCGCCGTGGTGCGCCACCGCGCGACCGGCACCTCGAAGGGCTCGCTGCTGACCAACCCCGGCGGTCCGGGGGCGAGCGGTCTCGACCTGATCAAGACGAGCCTGGACTATGCGGTCAGCCCGACGCTGATCAAGAACTACGACGTGATCGGGTTCGATCCGCGCGGCGTCGGATCCTCGACGGCTGTGAAGTGCTTCGACACCGCGCAGATGGACGACTACCTGTACGCGATCCGCCCGGGTGTGCGCGGCAGCGACGAGTGGACCGCCGCGCAGAAGTCGGCCAACAAGGACTTCGCGGACGCCTGCGAGAAGAACAGCAACGGCATCCTGCCGTACATCACGACCGTGAACGCCGCACGGGACATGGATCTGCTCCGCGGCGTGCTGGGCGACAAGAAGCTGAACTACCTCGGCTACTCCTACGGCACGTTCCTCGGCGCGACGTACGCCCAGCTGTATCCCGAGCGGGTCGGGCATCTCGTGCTCGACGGCGCCATCGATCCGTCGGTCTCCAACCTCGATGTCAGCACGACGCAGGCGATCGGATTCGAGTCGGCGCTGCGTGCCTACATGGCCGACTGCCTCAAGGACAAGAAGTGCCCGTTCCAGGGCACGGTGGACGAGGCGATGAGCGACCTCGGCGCGCTGCTCGCGAGCGTCGACCGGTCGCCGCAGAAGAACTCCGACGGACGGATGCTGGGCGCGGACACGCTGATGACGTCGATCGTCGCCGCGCTGTACTCGCAGGACAGCTGGCCGTATCTGACGCAGTCGCTCACGGCCGTGCTCAAGGGCGACCCCTCGGTGGCCTTCCAGCTCGCCGACTTCTACAACAACCGGGAGAACGGCCGGTACACCGACAACTCCACCGAGGCGTTCCGCGCGTACAACTGCATGGACTACCCGCTGGACGACGACGCCGCGGCGAAGGCGGCCTCCGACGCGAAGATCCAGGCCGATGCGCCTACGATCGCCCCGTACTGGGACGGTCCCGACCCCTGCGAGCAGTGGCCGTACCCGCCGACCGGCAAGCGCGGTGAGATCACCGCGGCGGGATCCGGACCGATCCTCGTGGTCGGCACGACGAACGACCCGGCCACGCCGTACGCGTGGGCGGAGTCGCTGGCGAAGCAGCTCCAGGGCGGCGTGCTGATCACGCGCGTCGGCGAGGGCCACACCGGCTACAACAAGGGCAACAGCTGCGTGGACGACGCCGTGGACGCGTACTTCGTCGACGGCACCGTGCCGGACAAGGCGGGCATCCGCTGCGAGTAGGCGCGCGCGGCGACGGGCTCCGAGGACCCGAGCCGCGCCCGGGGTGCGCGTGGTTCGCAGCACACCCGTGGACAGGGTAAGATAGTTGATCGTGCGGTTCGCCCGCACGCGCACCCCAGGGTGTGCGCCGCTTTAGCTCAGTCGGCAGAGCATTTCACTCGTAATGAAAAGGTCGTCAGTTCGATTCTGACAAGCGGCTCCACCAGAACCCCCTCTTCGGAGGGGGTTCTTCCGTTCCGGCGTACGCTCGGGGCATGACCCGTGCGCTGCTGATCGTCGACGTCCAGAACGACTTCACCGAGGGAGGCGCCCTCGCCGTCGCCGGGGGAGACGCGGTCGCCCGAGGGATCAGTGCGCTGCTGCGCGAGCATGCGGGCGACTACGCCGTCATCATCGCCTCGCGAGACTGGCACGACCCCACAGGAGACAACGGGGGCCACTTCTCCGCGACGCCCGACTACGTCGACAGCTGGCCCGTGCACTGCGTGGCCGGCACCCGGGGCGCCGACTACGACCCGCTGCTGGACACCGTCGCCGTGACGCACCACGTGCGCAAGGGGCAGGGGCGCCCCGCGTACTCGCTGTTCGAGGGCGTGACCGAGGCGGGGGAGACCGCAGGGGGGATCCTGTCCGCGGCCGGAGTGATCACGGCCGACGTCGTCGGCATCGCGACCGATCACTGCGTGCGCGCCTCGGCGAATGATGCGATCGCGCACGGCGTGCACGTGCGGATCCTCACCGACCTCGTCGCCGGTGTCGGGGCGGAGTCGAGCGCGGCGGCGCTCGCCGAGCTCGCACATGCGGGGGCGGAGCTGGTCTCGAGCGATGTCGCCCCGGCGGCGCCATCGGACGGCGCCGCCTGATGGCTGGCGGGCGCTGCGCCCTGCTGCTGCGGGCGGTCAACGTCGGCGGGGCGAACAAGCTGCCGATGGCCGAGCTGCGCGCCCTGCTGAACGGCCGGGACGGCTT
>JAFDWP010000291.1 GCA_018268435.1 Actinomycetota bacterium | reverse complement strand
GCAGAATATGCCGCAGTCTGTCGACTTCCCCGTGCTGCATCCACCCCTTATAGGTGAGCGCCGGCACGCCTTCGACTACTGCTCGCCGCATGTCGGTAGCCCGTGATACTTTGTAACTGTCAGAGATACAAAGTGGATGGAGTGAACGATGAGCAAAGCATTCTTCGGATGCATCCGAACAGCTCTCAGCACCGAGGCAAACACCGAGTTTCAGACAAACCAGGCGCTTGCTCGGCGACAGGAGGAGCTGGACGACTACGGGCGCTCGGGATACGTGCTCACCAGCACCATCTCGGTGCCCGCCGCGGACCGCGTCACCATCGTCGACACCATGCAGCGGATCGTCGAGGACTGATCATGCGGCGCTGCATCATGTGCGACGAGCCGAACCCGATGTACATCCCGGACGACGTCGTCGACGACTACGGCATCTATAGCTGCGGCAACTGCGGATTCGAGATGGAGTGCGCGCGAGAACTGCCCGCACCGCCGGTCACGGCGATCGCTCTCATCCCCGCTGAGATCCTCCTCCCCCTCCCGCACGTCGACGAACCCGCACTCGCGCACACGCCGCCGGCGCTTCTCCTGGCAGGGAGCAACCATGGGTGACACCAACCCCGCCACGAGCACCGAGCAGCTCGTCTACATCGGCCGAGCGCGAGCAGCCTCAGGGAAGCTCGCACACTGGTACCGCCCCATCGTGGGCAACACCCTCGATTCCGGGCGGCAGGTCGGAACACTCAAGCGCTACGCATCCAGCCCTATTGGCGCGATCGTCACCGTCCACCGACCCGCAGGCCAACCGGACCTCATCTACACAGCAGGCCAGTACGCCCCCGCGATCACCGGCGCATGGCACGACGAAGCAGCTATCAACGAGTGGCGCATCACCGACCGCGCAGAACACCAACGCGACGCCAACGAGGCACGCGCACGCAAAGAGCTCGCCGGCATCCCGGACGAGTTCAACACCGCCCTCGACACCCTCGCCGCACACTTCTCCCGCCTCAACCACAGCCAGCGCGCAGCACTGCTCTCCCTCGTGCAGACGAAGCTCCTGCGCGGATAGCGAGCAACAATGCACACGATCGACATCATCGGCGACCAGTTCCCCCACGGCACACCTCGAGGATTCACCGAAGGATGCCGCGGAGCCGCCTGCCCCGCGCTGATCAGCTGCCGCGACATCCACACTCGATACGCGGGCGACTGGAGCTTCAAACGCCTCATCGACGCCGGCACCCCGCTCGAGGAGATCATCGCCCGCGAGAAAGCAGAGCGAGACGGCGTCCGAGAACGCGACCGAGCCGCGACCCACGCGGACCGTCACGCTGAGGCGCGAACCACGCGGACCACACGAGCGCGCGCCGACCAGCGGAAGCCATCGTCCACCCGCGGCCGCGGCGCTCCGCACGCGGCGACACTTCCGGCGCGCGCCGCCCCAGCGCTGTCACCCCCAGTAGCTCCCGAATCCGCGGCACCAAGGGTGCACCCCGGATACGCTTGGCTCTCCGACGCTGAGACCCTCGCTGCCGAACTCACCGTTGAGCAGGCGGCCGACTGGCGGCGAGCGCTCGATGAGTATCGATCCGCGCTTGACGCGCATGTCGCGGACCTGACCGGATGGGCGGCCGATCGCCGGCGGCGCCGCGCAGCTCTGCGCAGCGCCAAGCTGCTGCTCGAGCAAACCCGCATCGCCCTGGGCACAGGGATCTCCCTGGACGGAGCGATCTCCGCTGCAGCCGACGCCGCACGAGCAGAGTACGACTGTGCCCTGGCGGCGTGGGAGGAGCACGCGGCGTCCGCTAAGCCGGAACCGCCTGCCCGCCCGCGCCGGCCGCGACACCGCCTCGTGAAGCGGACGCCGGCGGCGCCGCGCGAGCTGAAGCCCCATGGGACGAACGCTTGTAGGGCTCGAGGGTGTGATCGCCCGGAATGCATCGAGGCCGGCCGCCAGTACCACCGCGCATGGGTGGCGGGACGGCAGGGCCAGAACATCGAGACGAAACATCACGGCACCGCCTATGGCTACCAGCTCGGCTGTAAGGACCGTTCGAACTGCCCTGCCGAGATCTCCTGCGCGGATGCGTCGCTGAACGAGGAACGACGACGAGCACGGCAAGCGGGCATCCCCGAACAAGCTCCCCGTGTCCCCGCTGAGCCCGTGCGCGAACGCGTTCGAGAGCTCATGGCATCGGGCATGACCATCCTCTCGATCGCCGCCGACGCGCAGGTCTCCAAGACAGGGATCAAGATCCTGCTCTATGGGCGGTCAGGCGCCCGCAAGGGCGAGCTGCCCGCGGCGATCGAACAGGCCAAGGCCGATCGGATCATGCAGCTCAAGCCCCACCGCGGAGCATCCTCACGGACTGCGTGAGTCAATCACGCACCGGCTACCGCTTCCTGTTGGCGAAGGGCCAGCGCCCATACCGCTCCGCGAACACTGCACGGTAGTGGATCTCGACAGCCTCTGCCGACTCGTCAGGAGTTGTGGCCCAACAGACCAGCAGCTCGTCCTGATCAGCCAGCTGCCAGATGGAACGTCCACCCTGATGACTGGCACCCTTTCGCGCGAACTGGCCCAGCCGCTTGCGCAGCCCGCCGGCCTTTGCCTCGGCCTTCCCGATGTAGACCACCGGCGTGCCCTCAACCCATCGAGCGGACAAGTCCTCGAGGGGGTAAGCCGCTCCGGCGCGTGCTCTGGTCACCTCGAGCAGGTGAGGCGGTGTGCTCGCTGTTCGCAGCACGAGGTATATGCCGGGGGAACGGGGGACGCTGGCTGTATTGAGCTCGGCGAAGGTGACGAAGCCAGCGAAGCCCACCTCCTCGAGTCCAGCTCGATCCCACGAGGCCGGCAATTGAAGCGAGCTCATTCGCCGTCCACTTCCGCAACGGCGAGCGCAATCGCCCGAGGACGCACGGACGCTCGTGTCAGCTCAACCACGAACCGGCACCGAGAGCAGCTTGCCGCTCGAACCAGCAGCCGTAACGATGACCACGCCACCCTCGGGCGGCTCCACCGTCGCGATCCCGTCGGCGTCGACTGTCAGGACGTATCCGCTGACGACAGCGCGACGGTGATCCTGGATCTCCTCGATCGGCGCGTCACCGTGACGGACGACGTCGGTGTCGACGTACTGGATCGGACGCGCCTGGCCACGGACCCACGGCTTGACTGGGCTCTTCTGCCCCACCAACGAGGCGAACTCCACCGACTCCTCGGCGTCGAAGTAGACGCGGCCGTCCTCTTGGCGCTCATGCGACTTCACGTCATAGACCGAGACCACCTGGTCGTTGTAGACCCCGACGACCACGTCGCCGTAGCGTTCCACCGCCTCATCGGTCACCCCGGCCCACCAGCCCAGAGTGGCGTCCTCCATGTCTCTGAGGCCGGCGAGCACCTCTCGGTAGGACTTGCGCAGATTCACAACGATCATTGTTCTTCCTTCATCCGGTGAAGATGGGCCTTCTTTGTCAATCGACTCGAAGATAGCACTTCTTCCGCGCAAGATGTTGCTTCTTAGGCAATGTCGGGGCTCTGCGCTAAAATGTAACTGTCAGAGATACAAACAAAGGAGCATGATATGAGCGGAATGACGCGACTGGCAGTGAAGGTCTCGCCCGATGCGCGCACGGAGCGAGTGGACCTGGGCGCGGACGCCTATCCGGTGATCTCGGAGGCGGTCCAGGGGGACATCGAGCCCGTCACCTTGGCTGAGGATTTCGAGTTCTACGCCAACGAGAACGGCTGGGCCGAGTTCTCGCCGCTCGAGCGCAACCCACTCGCGGAGGCAGTCCAACTCGGCTGCCTCGGTGCCGCCAACCCGATCGTGGGTCCAGTGATCTTCACGGGGGGTATCGACGAGGCGGGCGAGACTCGTGGGTTGTCCGAGACTCGAGCCGCGCTGGTGGAGCAGCTGGCGATGATGCTACGTGGGGAGGCCTGAGATGGGTGCGGACATGCTGTTGGCGATCGCCGCCTCTCCCCGAATGACCAGCGTGGGTTCCGATGCGTCGGTCGACGTGCTGTGCACCCGCGTGAAGGAGCGAGCGGCAGCGGCGGCCTCGGAAGGGGATCTGGAAACGGAGCTCTACCCGGAGCTGTTCGAGGACAGCTCCGGCAGGGCGGCCGATCTGGCTGCTGACGCGCTCACGAGCTGGCTCAGAAACGGAGGACTCGAGTCCCGAGACGTGGCACATGTCCGGATCGGCGGTCGTGAGTACATCGCCACAGGAGGACTCTCATGGGGCGACTCCCCCACCGATTCATTCAGCTACGTGAGCCTGCTCGACGACATCCACGCCTTCGACGAACCGCTGCCCTGACCCTACGCGCGCGCCGCTTAGTCCTGGTCGAGGGGTCAGCGGTCGCGGTGCACGACCTCGATGGTCTCCACCTCGATGTCGGGGACGGTCTGGGCCGCATGGCTCACCGTCGCGCACAGAGCGGTGATGGTGACGCGATCACCCTTGCTGACGGCAGCACGGATCATCTCAGCGCGAGGCCCAGTCGCGTGGACGTTATACGGGCCGTGCTCACCGTCTATGCGGAAGCTCACACGAGCTACTCGTCCGGGAAGACTGCGGGTCAGCATGAGGGGTGATCGGACGATGCCTGTTGCGATGACCGCAGTCGTCGGCGACGAGGCGATCTTGGTGGTGTGCATGGCTTTTTGCTCCAGATCTAGGGCGTGTCTGACAAAGGTTGACGGCTCAGGCTGAGAGTCTCGACGCGTGTCTAGGTTTCGGTTGCTCTCGGATGCTCAGTGGTCGTTGATCGAGGACATGTTGCCGCGTCCGACCGGGCGG
>JAFDWP010000290.1 GCA_018268435.1 Actinomycetota bacterium | reverse complement strand
GTTCTCCTGGCGCTCGCTGATGGCCGCGGAGATCATCGCGACCGGTGGATCCATCGGCTTCGGGCTGGGATCCATGCTCGACCAGTCCCGTCAGCTCGCGGATCTTCCCGGCGTGCTGGCCACCATCATCCTGATCCTCGCGATCGGCATCCTCATCGAGCTGGTGCTGTTCGCGCCGCTCGAGCGCGCGGTGCTGCGTCGGCGCGGACTTCTGCTCGGAGGTGCCTGATGACCGACGGAACCGTGACTCTGGTCGGGGCGGGGCCCGGCGACGCCGGCCTGCTCACCCTCCGCGGGCTGCGCGCCCTGGAGGCGGCCGACGTGATCGTCGCCGACCGCCTCGGCGCGCGCGCGGTGCTCGACCAGCTCGCCGCCGACGGGGTCGCGCTCACCGCCGAGGTGATCGACGTCGGCAAGACGCCCGGGCATCACCCCGTGCCGCAGAACGAGATCAACGCGCTGCTGGTGCGGCACGCCCGCGCCGGCCGCGAGGTCGTGCGCCTCAAGGGCGGCGACCCGTTCGTGCTGGGCCGTGGCCGCGAGGAGGCGCTGTACTGCGAGGCCGAGGGCATCGCCGTGCGCGTCGTCCCCGGCGTGACCAGCGCGGTCTCGGTGCCCGCCGTGGCCGGCATCCCGCTCACGCACCGCGGCGTCGCGACGGCGTTCACCGTCGCGAGCGCGCACGATCCGATCGAGCAGCTGCCCGGCGGATCCGACCACACCGTGGTGCTGCTGATGGGCATCGGCACGCTCGGGCACACGGCGGGGATCCTCGCCCGCGGCGCCCGCGGAGCGGACTGCCCCGTCGCGATCATCGAGGACGGCTACGGATCCGGCGAGCGCGTCACCGTCGGCTCGCTCGGCACGATCGCCGCCCTCGCCGCGGAGCGCCGGGTGCGCAACCCCGCGGTCGTCGTGGTCGGCGACGTGGTGCGCCTGTCCTCCTCCTGGCCCTCGGGCGCCACTCACCGGTCCCTGAGCGAGCGCAGCGAGATGAAGGGCCCCGCCGCACCCCGGTCCCTCAGCGATCGCAGCGAGACGAAGGGCCCCACCGCACCCCGGTCCCTCAGCGATCGCAGCGAGACGAAGGGCCCCACCGCACCCCGGTCCCTGAGCGAGCGCAGCGAGACGAAGGGCCCCGACCGACCCCGATCCTCCGACCGAAAGACCCTGCAGCCGTGACCGTTCCGAACCCGTCCTCCCCGCTCCGCGTCGCGATCGTCGGCGCCGGTCCCGCCGGCATCTACGCCGGCAACATCCTCGCCACCGCGGTCGCCGCCCGCGCCTCGGTCCCTGAGGCTCTCGAAGGGCCCGCCTCCCCTGCCGCCGTCGAGATCGACCTGTTCGAATCGCTCCCGGCGCCCTACGGGCTGATCCGCTACGGCGTCGCCCCCGACCACCCGCGCATCAAGGGAATCGTGAACTCGCTGCACGAGATGCTCGACGCCCCCGCCGCGGGCCTCCGCTCCGACGGATCCGGACGCACCATCCGTTTCCTCGGCAACGTCGAGATCGGCCGCGACGTGTCGATCGACGAGCTGCGGGCCCGCTACCACGCGGTCGTCCTGGCGACCGGCGCGATCCGCGATGCCTCCCTGCCGATCCCGGGCGTCGACCTGCCCGGATCCCACGGTGCCGCCGACTTCGTGTCGTGGTTCGACGGGCACCCCGACGTGCCGCGCACCTGGCCGCTCGGCGACGCCCGGGTCGCGGTGATCGGCAACGGCAACGTCGCGCTCGACGTGGCCCGCATCCTCGCCAAGCTGCCCGAGGACCTGCGCAGCACCGAGGTGCCCGACACCGTGCTCGCGGGCCTCGAAGCCTCCGCCGTCACCGACGTGCACGTGTTCGGCCGCCGCGGACCCGCCGACATCAAGTTCACCCCGATCGAGCTGCGCGAGCTCGGCGAGGTCGCGGGCGTCGACATCATCGTCGACGACGCCGACTTCGACGACGTGGATCCGGCCACGGCTCCCACCAACCAGCTGAAGATCATGCTGCGCACCCTGAACGCCTGGCGCGACCGCCCGGAGAACCGGGGCGAGGCGACCGGTGCCGCCCGCCGTCTGCACCTGCACTTCTGGCACGCGCCGGTCGAGATCGTCGGATCCGACCGGGTCGAGGGGATCCGCTTCGAGCGCACGACTCCGGGCGCGGACGGATCCGTCACCGGCACGGGCGAGTTCCGGGACTACCCGGTGACCGCCGTGTACCGGGCCGTGGGCTACTTCGGCTCGCCGATCGTCGACGTGCCCTTCGACGCGCGGCGCGGCGTGGTGCCCAACGAGGGCGGCCGCGTCGACGGCCTGCCGGGGCTGTACGCGACCGGCTGGATCAAGCGCGGTCCGGTCGGCCTGATCGGGCACACCAAGTCCGACGCGACCGAGACCATCGCGCACCTGCTCGAGGACGCGGAGGCGGGCCGGCTCGCCGCGCCGACCGAGACGACGGACATCCTCGACCTGCTTGCCGAGCGCGAGGTCGAGGTGACCACGTGGGACGGCTGGCTCGAGCTCGACGCGCATGAGCGCGCCCTGGGCGCGGCGCACGAGCACACCCGCGAGCGGGTCAAGGTGGTGCCGCGCGAGGAGCAGGTGGAGATCTCGCGGAGCGGGGCGCTCACCCGATGACGTATGTGATCGCGCTGCCCTGCGTCGACGTGAAGGACCGCGCCTGCATCGACGAGTGTCCCGTCGACTGCATCTACGAGGGCGAGCGCTCCCTCTACATCCACCCCGACGAGTGCGTCGACTGCGGCGCCTGCGAGCCGGTCTGCCCGGTCGAGGCGATCTACTACGAGGACGACCTCCCCGACGAGTGGGCCGACTACTACACGGCGAACGTCGCCTTCTTCGACGAGATCGGCTCCCCCGGCGGTGCCGCCAAGGTCGGCGTGTATGCCTTCGACCATCCGCTGGTCGCCGCGCTCCCGCCCCAGGGTGACTGCCATGACTGACGACGTCTACGACGTGCTCATCGTCGGCGGCGGCCCCGCCGGGCTGTCCGCCGCACTGAACCTCGCCCGCTCGCTCGCACGGGTGCTCGTCGTCGACGCCGACCGCCCGCGCAACGCCGCGACCCTGCTCTCGCACGGCTTCCTCACCCGCGACGGGATCCCCCCGCACGAGCTGCGGCGCCTGGCCCGGGACGAGCTCGCCGCCTATCCGAACGTCGAGATTCGCACGCGGCAGCGCGTGTTCGAGATCCAGGCCGACGGATCCGGCTTCGTCGCGGAGTTGGGCCGACGTGCGCCGGAGGAGAGCGTCGCCGCGCACCGCGTGCTGCTCGCCACCGGCCTGCGCGAGACGCTGCCCGACGTGCCGAATCTGCGCGGCTTCTACGGCGTGACCCTGTTCAGCTGCGCGGCCTGCGACGCCTGGGAGCTGCAGGACCGCCCCCTCGCGCTCATCGGCGAGACCCCCGACCTGGCCGCCCGGGCGCGGCTCATCGC
>JAFDWP010000028.1 GCA_018268435.1 Actinomycetota bacterium | reverse complement strand
GCAACACGGTCACCATGACCGTCACCGAGCGCGTGCTCTACCTCGACCTCAACGGCACGACGCTCAGCACGACCGTGCACGAGCACGAGCTCGGCTGACACCCGTACGCCCGGCCACCGGGAGCGAGCGCCCTTCGTCTCGTCGCTGCGCTCCTCGCTCAGGGACCGAGCACCGCGACCGAGCGCCGGCCTCAGTCGGTCGGTTCCATGCCGGTGAGTCCGTGGTCGCGCAGCTCGCGCCGCGTCGGATGGTGCGCCGGGGATTCCGCGCCCTCCACATAGGCCGCCGCGATGGCGGACAGCTGGGACGTGGACGTCGTCGGCTCGGATGCGGGCTCCGCGAGCGTCGCGACAGCGGCCGCCGGCGCTGCGTCGGGGGCAGCCGGCTCGCCCGACGGCTCGGGCGCCGCATCGTCCTCCTCCGCGGATCCGCCGCCCCGGGCCGCGCGCTTCGCAGCCCGCCGCTCCTTCGCGCCCTCGACGAGGTTGTACAGCGTCGGCAGCACGAGCAGCGTCAGCACGGTCGACGACACCAGTCCGCCGATGACGACGATCGCCAGCGGCTGCGAGATGAAGCCGCCGTGGCCGGTGATGCCGAGCGCCATCGGAGTCAGCGCGAAGATCGTCGCGAGCGCGGTCATCAGGATCGGGCGCAGACGACGGGATCCGCCGGCGATCGTGGCGTCGTGCGCATCCATGCCCTTCTCGCGGTACTGGTTGACCAGATCCACGAGCACGATCGCGTTCGTCACCACGATGCCGATGAGCATGAGCACGCCGATCAGCGACGCGACGCCGAGCGGCACCCCGGTGATGATCTGCAGCAGGATCGCGCCGGTCGCCGCGAACGGCACCGAGCTCAGCAGCAGGATCGGCTGACGCAGCGACTTGAAGGTCGCGACCATCACGATGTAGACGATGAGGATCGCCGCGAGCATCGCGAGCCCGAGCTGTCCGAACGCGTCCTGCTGCTGCGTGACCACGCCGCCCAGCGAGGCGTCCGCCCCGGACGGCAGCTTCGCCTTCGTGATCGCCGTCGACACCGACGCCGACGCCGACGCGAGGTCGTCACCCTTCGGCGTGATCGACACCGTGGACGTGCGCTGGCCGCGCTGGGTCGTGATCGATGCCGGGCTCTCGCTCTGCTGCACGGTCGCGACCTGGTCGAGCCGGATGAGGCCGGTCCGGCTGGGGATCGTCAGCGCCTTCAGCTCGTCGACCGTGGTCGGCGGGTTCGCGCTCTGCAGGTAGACCGTGAGCGAGGATCCGTCGATCTCCACGGATCCGATCTGCTGCGGGCGCATCGCCTGCGACACGATCCCGCCGACGGCGACCTCGCTGAGCCCGCGCTGCGCGGCGGCCGCGCGGTCGACCTGCACGGCGATGTACGGCAGCGATGCGGAGAGGTTGCTGGAGACCTGGTCCACCCCGGCGGAGCCCTTGAGCTGCGCCACGAGCGCGTCGGTCGCGTCGTTCAGCGTCTTCTCGTCCGGCGCGGTGATCTTCACCTGGATGTCGCTGGATCCGAAGCCCTCGGACGCCGCGATCGAGAAGTCTCCGACCCCGTCGAGCTTGGCCACGGCGGCACGGACATCGGCCTGCACGGTCTCCTGGTCCGCCGAAGGATCCGTCGTGATCGAGTAGGTGATCCCGGCGCCGCCGCCCGAGAACGCGTCGCGCAGGGCGGATCCGCTCGAGCCGATCGAGACCTGCACGGTCTTGATGCCCGCGATGTCCTTGATCGCCTCCTCGACCTTCTGGGCCGCCTTGTCCTCGGCGTCCAGGCTCGGCGAGACGCCCAGCGTCTGGGTCATCGTGAAGGTGTTCTGCCCGCTGGATCCGAGGAAGTTGACCTTCATCAGCGGAGCCATCGCCATCGTGCCGACGAGCACCACGACCGCGAGCACGAGCGTGATCCACGAGTGCCGCAGGGTCCAGCGCAGGATCGGCAGATACGCCTTCTGCAGGCGGGTCGGCGGCGCGTCCTCGTGCTCCGGGTCGATCGCATGACCGTCGGCGCCGAGGAGCTGCCTGCCCGGACGCAGGAACCAGTACGCGAGCACCGGCACGATGGTGAGGGCGACCAGCAGCGACGCCGTCATCGCGATCGTCACCGTGAGGGCGAACGGACGGAACAGTTCGCCGGTCATGTCGCCGACGAAGGCGATCGGCAGGAACACCGCGACCGTGGTGATGGTCGAGGCGGTGACCGCCATCGCCACCTCGCGCACGGCGCTGAGGATCGCGGTCTTCTTGTCGGCACCCTGCACGTAGTGCCGCTTGATGTTCTCGATCACGACGATCGAGTCGTCGACGACGCGGCCGATCGCGATCGTGAGCGCCCCGAGCGTGAGGATGTTCAGCGAGTAGCCGAACGCCTGGATCCCGATGAAGGTGATGAGCACGCTGGTCGGGATCGAGATCGCCGTGACGAGGGTCGAGCGCACCGAGAGCAGGAAGATCAGGATGATGATCACCGCGAAGAGCAGGCCGAGCAGCCCCTCCTGCGCGAGCGATTCGATCGACTGCTGGATGAACGGCGCCTGATCGAAGACGGTGGTGAAGGTCGCTCCGGGCAGATCCTTCTTGAGCTGCGGGATGAGCGCGGTGACGGCCTTCGACACGTCGACCGTGTTGGCGGCCGGCAGCTTGGTCACGGCGATCGT
>JAFDWP010000289.1 GCA_018268435.1 Actinomycetota bacterium | reverse complement strand
TCGGTGCCCGGTCGGTGCAGCCAGGGGAGCGCTGGCTCGATCTGTGCGCCGGTCCTGGCGGCAAGACCGCGCTGCTCGCCGCGGAGGCGCTGCGCAGCGGGGCGCACCTGGACGCGAACGAGGTCGTGCCGGCCCGCGCGGGCCTCGTCCGCAAGGCCGTCGCCCCGGTGCCGCTGCACGTCGACGTCGCCGAGGAGGACGGCCGCGAGCTCGCCGCCGAGCGACCCGACGCGTACGACCGGATCCTGCTGGATGCACCGTGCACCGGCCTCGGCGCGCTCCGGCGCCGCCCCGAGGCGCGCTGGCGCAAGACCGCCGCTGACGTCCCCGAACTCGCCGCACTCCAGGAGGGGCTGCTCGCCGCCGCCCTCGGCGCGCTGAAGCCCGGCGGCGTCCTCGCCTACGTGACCTGTTCTCCGCACCTCGCCGAGACCGCCGCGGTGGTGCAGACGGTGCTGCGCGACCGCGACGACGTGCAGGAGCTGGACGCCCGTGCCGTGCTGCGGGACGTGGCCCGGGCCGAGATCGACCTCCCCGCCCCGGCGGGCGGCTCGGGGCATGCGCAGCTGTGGCCGCACCGCCACGGCACGGATGCGATGTTCCTGTCGCTGTTGCGCAGGGACGGATGACGGCACCCCGCCGGGCGAGGGCACGCATGCGCGTGCGCAGAGCGGCGGCACCGGGATAATGGGGCGCATGCCCGCTCCTCTCGTGGACCTCCCCGTTGCTCCCCGGATCAACCCCTCGATCCTCGCCGCAGACTTCGTCAACATGCAGGCCTCCCTCGCCCGCATCGCGACGGCGGACTTCGTGCACGTCGACGTGATGGACAACCACTTCGTGCCGAATCTCACCTTCGGCCCCCAGATGGTCGAGCGCATCCAGGCCACCAGCCCCATCCCGCTCGATGTGCACCTGATGATCACGGATCCGGAGCGCTGGGCGCCGGGATACGCCGAGCTCGGGGCCGCGAGCGTGACCTTCCACCTCGAGGCGGCCACGGATCCGGTGGGGCTGGCGCGCACGCTGCGCGGCATCGGCGCCCGTGCGGGCGTCGCGATCAAGCCCGCAACCGCGGGGGAGGCGCTCTACGACATCCTCGACGAGTTCGACCAGATCCTGGTGATGACGGTGGAGCCGGGCTTCGGCGGGCAGGGCTTCATGCCGGAGACCATGCCGAAGCTGCGCGCCCTCGCCGACGAGGCGAAGCGACGAGGATCCGACGTGTGGCTGCAGGTGGACGGCGGGATCTCGGACTCCACGATCGCCCAGGCCGCGGCCGCCGGGGCCGACACGTTCGTGGCGGGCTCGGCCGTGTACGGCTCCCACGACATCGAGGCGGCCGTCACGCGGCTCCGGGGCCTCGCGCGAGCCGGTAGCCTGGGAGGGTGAAGACCTTCGACGAACTGTTCGCCGAGCTGAGCCGCAGGGCGGCCGAGCGCCCGGAGGGATCCGGGACGGTGCGCGAGCTCGACGCGGGAGTGCACACGATCGGCAAGAAGATCGTGGAGGAGGCGGCCGAGGTGTGGATGGCCGCTGAGTACGAGAGCGACGACGAAGCAGCCGAGGAGATCTCCCAGTTGCTCTATCACCTGCAGGTGATGATGCTCGCCAAGGGACTGTCGCTGGAGGACGTCTACCGACATCTGTGAAGCCGTCCCCCCGACCGCTTCTGACGAAAGACCATTCATGCTGCGCATCGCCGTCCCGAACAAGGGATCGCTGTCCGAGACCGCCGTCGAGATGCTCCAGGAGGCCGGATACGCGGGCCGCCGCGACCCGAAGACCCTGCACGTGGTGGACGCGGAGAACGACGTCGAGTTCTTCTACCTGCGTCCTCGCGACATCGCGACCTATGTCGCCTCCGGCGCCCTCGACGTCGGCATCACCGGCCGCGACCTGCTGCTCGACGTGCGCCAGCCGGCGCAGGAGATCGAGCGGCTGGGCTTCGGCGGATCCACGTTCCGCTTCGCCGGCCCTCCCGGACGGTTCTCGACGGTCGAGGACCTCAACGGGGTGCGGGTGGCCAGCGCCTACCCCGGCCTGGTCGGCGCCTTCCTGCAGACGCACGGCATCAGTGCCGAGCTCGTGCAGCTCGACGGCGCCGTGGAGTCGGCGGTGCAGCTCGGCGTCGCGGATGCGGTGGCCGACGTGGTGTCGACGGGCACCACCCTGCGACAAGCGGGGCTCGAGATCTTCGGCCCGGTGATCCTGGAGTCCGAGGCCGTGCTCATCTCCCGCCCGGGCGGCGCGGACGGCATCGACACGCTGCTGCGACGCCTGCGCGGCGTGATGGTCGCGCACCGCTTCGTGCTGCTGGACTACGACCTGCCCGCCGACCTGGTCGAGCAGGCCGCGGCGATCGCGCCGGGGCGCGAGTCGCCGACCGTGTCGCCGCTGCGCGACCCCGCCTGGGTGGCCGTGCGCGTGATGATCCCGCGGCGCGGCATGAACCAGGTGATGGACCAGCTCTACGCCCTCGGCGCCCGCGCCATCCTGGTCACGGCGATCCACGCGGCGAGGCTCTGATGTCCCTCACCGCCCGCGTGATCCCGTGCCTGGACGTCGCCGCGGGGCGCGTCGTCAAGGGCGTGAACTTCGAGAACCTGCGCGACATGGGCGACCCCGTCGAGCTCGCCCGGCACTATGCCGCGCAGGGCGCCGACGAGATCACGTTCCTCGACGTGACCGCCACCGTGGACGAGCGCGCGACGACCTACGACGTGGTGCGCCGTACGGCCGAGGAGGTGTTCGTGCCGCTCACGGTCGGCGGCGGGGTGCGCTCCGTCGAGGACGTGGCCCGCCTCCAAGGCGTCGGCGCGGACAAGGTCGGCGTGAACTCCGCGGCCATCGCGCGCCCCGACCTGATCGGGGAGATCGCCGACCGGTACGGCGCCCAGGTGCTCGTGCTCTCCCTGGACATCAAACGCAGTGCGCGCACGGCTTCCGGCTTCGCGGTCACGACCCACGGCGGTCGCACCGAGACCGATCTCGACGCGCTGGACTGGGCGCGCGAGGCCATCGAGCGCGGCGCCGGCGAGCTGCTGGTGAACTCGATCGACGCCGACGGCACCAAGGACGGTTTCGACCTGGAGCTCGTCGGGCTCATGCGCGAGGTGTCGAGCGTGCCCGTGATCGCCTCCGGCGGTGCCGGGACGGCGGCGGACTTCGCGCCCGCGATCGCCGCCGGTGCCGACGCCGTGCTCGCGGCGAGCGTGTTCCACTCGGGCCAGCTGACGGTCGGCGACGTGAAGGCCGCCCTGCGCGCGGCGGGGGTGCCGGTGCGATGAGCCGAACGGAACGAGAGCACGTGAGCGACGAGCACATCGAGGACGACCTGCGACAGGTCTCCTGGAACGATCAGGGCCTCGTCGCCGTGGTCGTGCAGCAATGGGACACCCTCGAGGTGCTGATGATGGCCTGGGCGGATGAGGAGGCGCTGCGGCGCACCCTCACCTCTGGCCGCGCCACCTACTGGTCCCGCTCCCGCCAGGAGTACTGGCGCAAGGGCGACACCTCGGGCCACGTGCAGCACGTACGCGGCGCCCGTCTGGACTGCGACGGCGACACGGTGCTGCTGTTCGTCGACCAGATCGGCGCGGCCTGCCACACGGGCACCCGCACCTGCTTCGACGGACGCGACCTGGATCCGGTCGTGTCGTCCGAGACCGGGACGATGCCCTGATGCTCACCCGTCGAGCGAAGTCCACGAGCCTGCTGCTGGTCCTCATCGCGGGCGGACTGGGGATCCTGTCGTCCACGCAGACCTGGCTGACCGTCGCGCGCGCCGACGGGGGAGAGCCGCTGGAGGTGGCCGGCAACGCCGCGGTGCCGGTGCTCGCGCCGCTCAGCCTCACGGCGCTCGCTCTCTGCGCGGCCCTCGCGCTCGTGGGCCCGGTGATGCGCCGCGTATTCGCCGGCATCGCCGTCGTCGTCGGGGTGCTGCTGCTCGTCCTCACCGCCCGCATCCTGCTGCAGCACCCGCTGGACGCCGTCGCGCCCGCTCTCACCAAGGCCACGGGTCTTGCGGGGGAGGCGGCGCTGAGGGCCCTCGTCGACGGGATCACGGTGACTGCATGGCCGTGGCTCGCGCTGATCGGCTGGGTCCTGCTGGTGCTCGGCGGTGCGCTCGCCCTGCTCACCGCGGGTCGCTGGCGCAGCGGCGGACGCCGATACCGGACCGCGCCCGCGGCGCACGAGGGACCGGTCGACGCCGTGGAGAGCTGGGACGATCTCAGCCGAGGCACCGACCCCACGCGGTGAACGCGCCGTGCGAGGTCCGCGCCGAGCGTCGTCCTCGGCGGGAAGCACGATCCCGATAGACTGCAACAGACCACCCGAACGCTCGGAGGAGAACATGAGCAACCCCATCGCAGACCCCGGCCACGGACACTCGCCTGCAGCCTGGACCGCCGTGGTGATCATGCTGCTCGGCTTCGCCGTCGGCACCACCGCCTTCTTCCTCGAGATCCCTGTCGTGGTGTGGGTGGGCGTCGCTCTGATCGTCGTCGGTGCGATCGTGGGCTGGGTGCTCTCGAAGGCCGGCTACGGCGCGAAGGGTCCGAAGTACCAGCCGAAGGCGCACTAATGGTGCTCGCCGACCTCACGGCCGGCGCAGTCGAGGATGCGGTCCGTCGCGAGCGGGAGCGTCCCCTCGCGATCGTCGAGCGCGCCGCGCTCGATCGCGCCCCCGCACTCGACGTGCGTGCCGCACTGGCGCCCGCGGACCGGGTCAAGATCATCGCCGAGGTGAAGCGGGCGAGCCCGTCCCGCGGCGCTCTGGCGGAGATCCCGGATCCCGCGCTGCAGGCATCGCTGTACCAGCAGGGCGGAGCGTCCGCGATCAGCGTGCTCACGGAGGAGCGCCGGTTCGGCGGCAGCCTCGCCGACCTCGAGGCGGTCACCTCCGCCGTGCAGGTGCCGGTGCTCCGCAAGGACTTCATCGCGACGCCGTACCAGGTGTTCGAGGCGCGTGCCGCCGGCGCGTCCCTCGCGCTGCTCATCGTGGCGGGCCTGGAGCGCGCGAACCTGGAGCGGCTGTACGCCCTCATCCTCGAGCTGGGGATGACCCCGCTCGTCGAGACGCACTCCGCCGAAGAGCTTGAGGTCGCGATCGATCTGGGCGCGCACCTCATCGGGGTCAACGCGCGCGACCTGAGGACCCTCGAGCTGGACCGCGATCTGTTCGGCCGGATCGCCGACCGGATCCCGTCGACCTCGGTCAGGATCGCCGAGTCCGCCGTGCTCTCTCCCGCCGACGTCGCGCACTATCGCGCCGCCGGGGCGGACGCGGTGCTGATCGGCGAGGCCCTCGTCACCGGCGACCCCATCGCCACGCTGAAGTCCTTCCTGGAGGCCGGATCATGAGTCTGCGCGACCAGCCGGGACCGTTCTTCGGCGACTTCGGCGGACGGTTCATGCCGGAATCGCTCATCGCCGCGATCGACGAGCTGACCGTCGCATACCAGGAGGCGATCGTCGACCCGGCGTTCCAGTCCGAGCTCGCGACACTGCTGCACTCCTACGCCGGGCGCCCGTCGCCGATCACCGAGGTGCCGCGGTTCGCCGAGCACGCGGGCGGGGCGCGGATCTTCCTCAAGCGGGAGGACCTCAACCACACCGGCTCGCACAAGATCAACAACGTGCTCGGCCAGGCGCTGCTGACCAAGCGGCTCGGCAAGACCCGCGTGATCGCAGAGACCGGCGCGGGCCAGCACGGCGTCGCCACGGCGACCGCCGCGGCGCTGTTCGGCCTGGACTGCACGATCTACATGGGCGAGGTCGACACCGAGCGCCAGGCGCTCAACGTCGCGCGGATGCGCCTGCTCGGCGCGGAGGTCGTGCCGGTGACGACGGGTTCGCGCACCCTGAAGGACGCGATCAACGACGCGTACCGAGACTGGGTCGCCACCGTCGAGACCACGAACTACATCTTCGGCACCGCGGCGGGCCCGCACCCGTTCCCCGCGATGGTCCGAGACTTCCAGAAGATCATCGGCGAGGAGGCCCGCCGGCAGCTGCTCGATGAGGCAGGGCGCCTGCCCGACGCGGTGCTCGCCTGCGTCGGCGGCGGATCCAATGCGATCGGCATGTTCGACGCGTTCCTCGACGACGCGGACGTCCGCCTGTACGGCGTGGAGGCGGCCGGCGACGGCGTTGACACCCCCAGGCATGCGGCGTCGATCGAGCGCGGTCGCCCGGGCGTGCTGCACGGTGCCCGCACCTACGTGCTGCAGGACGAGGACGGGCAGACCATCGAGTCGCACTCGATCTCGGCCGGACTCGACTACCCGGGCGTCGGCCCGGAGCACTCCTGGCTCGCCGCCATCGGCCGGGCCGAGTACATCCCCGCCACGGATGACGAGGCCATGCAGGCGCTGCGCCTGCTCAGCCGCACCGAGGGCATCATCCCCGCGATCGAGTCCGCGCACGCCCTCGCCGGCGCCCTCCGGATCGGCCAGGAGCTCGGCCCCGACGCGATCCTCGCGGTCTGCCTCTCCGGGCGCGGCGACAAGGACATGGATACCGCGGCCCGCTACTTCGGGCTCTACGACGCGGCCGCGGCCGAGAACGGAGCCGGCGCATGAGCCGCGTCGACGAGGCCATCCAGCGCGCGCACGACGCCGGGCGCGGCGCCTTCATCGGCTACCTGCCGGTCGGCTACCCCGACCTGCAGACGAGCATCGACGCGGCGGTCGCCCTGGCCCGCAACGGCGTGGACATCATCGAGCTCGGCCCGCCCTACAGCGATCCGGTCATGGACGGCACCATCATCCAGGAGGCCACACAGGCGGCGCTCGCAAACGGCTTCCGGATGCGCGACCTGTTCACCGCAGTCCGGGCGATCACCGACGCGGTGGACGCGCCCGTGGTCGTGATGACGTACTGGAACCCGGTGCTGCAGTACGGCGTGGACCGCTACGCCGACGACCTGCTCGCCGCGGGCGGGGCGGGGCTGATCACGCCCGACATCACCCCGGAGGCCGCGCCCGAGTGGATCGAGGCGAGCCGGCGCACCGGTCTCGACCGTATCTTCCTGGCCGCTCCCACCTCGACCGACGAGCGTCTCGACCTGGTCGCGGAGAGCTCCACCGGCTTCGTGTACACCGTGTCGACCATGGGGATCACCGGAGAGCGCACGGAGCTGGACAAGGCCGCCCGCACTCTCGTGGGACGCCTGCGCCAGCACGGCGCGACCCGCGCGTGCGTCGGCATCGGCATCTCCACGGCGGCGCAGATCGCGGGCGTGCTGGAGTACGCCGACGGCGCGATCGTGGGCACCGCGCTCGTGCGCGCGCTCCGCGACGGGGGAGTGCCGCGCCTGGCTGAGGTCACCCGCGAGCTCGCCACGGGCACCGCACGCGCACAGTGAGCGCGCTCTGACGCCGTAGACTCGTGACCATGCCCTTCGCGCTCCACAGTGCCCTCTCCGACGCCGCCCTCATCGGCGTGCACACCAGCATCCCGAGCCCGCCGGTCAGCTACTTCACGCTGAACATCTTCGGCTGGGCGCTGCAGATCCACTTCTACGCGCTGTGCATCATCGCCGGCATCATCGTGGCCACGCTGCTGACGAACCACCGTCTCAGCAAGCGCGGCGCGGAGCGCTGGGTCGTCATCGACATCTGCATCATCGCGGTGCCGCTGGCCATCATCGGTGCGCGCATCTTCCACGTCGCCACCCACCCCGGCTTCTACTTCGGACCGGGCAAGAACACCTGGAACCCCTTCGAGCCCGGCTCGGTGTGGGCCATCTGGGAGGGCGGCATCGCCATCTTCGGCGCCCTCATCGGCGGCGCGATCGGCGCCTGGCTCGGCTGCAAGTGGACCGGCATCCGCTTCTCCGCCTTCGCGGACGCGCTCGCCCCCGGCCTGATCCTGGCGCAGGCGTTCGGCCGCTTCGGCAACTGGTTCAACCACGAACTGTTCGGCCTGCCGACCGACCTGCCCTGGGGCCTGGAGATCGAGTCCACGAACTCCGCGTTCCCTCCGGGCCTCGCCCCGGGGACCCTGTTCCATCCCACGTTCCTGTACGAGGTGATCTGGAACACGCTCGGCTGCCTCTTCCTGCTCTGGATCGGCCGCCGGCTGCAGCTGCAGTGGGGCAAGCTGTTCGCGATCTACCTCATCTGGTACGGAGCCGGCCGCATGGTGTGGGAGTCGATCCGGATCGATCCCAGCGAGATCTACTTCGGCCTGCGCACGAACGTCTGGGCGGCGCTGTTCGGCGTCGTGCTGGGCATCGTGATCCTCTTCGTGCAGACCCGCCGTCACCCCGGCTTTGAGCCGTCGCCGTACCAGCCGGGACGGGAGCCCGGCGACGCTGCGGTAGACTCGCACAACCCCGATGACTTCGTCGACCTGAGTGAGCCTCAGTCCGACGGGAATCGCGCGGAGGCGGACGCCACGAGCGCCGCCTCCCGCCCCTGAGAACGGCACCGACAGGAGCCTCGCTGCGGTGGACGCACGTCCACCGGTCAACATGCACTGAACGAGCGGGCCGACGACGTCCCCGGGTTCATCCGAATTCGCAAGGACGGTGACTGGTGTACTTCCAGCCTCCCTACGGCGCCTCCGGCGCCTACCCCCCGAAGCAGGGGATGTACAACCCCGCGTTCGAGAAGGACGCCTGCGGCCTGGCCATGGTCGCGACGCTCCGCGGGGAACCCGGCCACGACATCATCGCGCTCGCGCTCGAGGCGCTGCGCAACCTGGAGCATCGCGGGGCCATCGGCTCCGATGCGGGCACCGGCGACGGAGCCGGGATCCTGACCCAGATGCCGGACGCGTTCCTGCGTGCCGTCACCGCCTTCGAGCTTCCGCCGGTAGGCGAGTACGCCGCCGGGCTCGCCTTCCTCCCGCTTGATTCCCGAGTGCGCCGCACGCAGAAGGCCGGCATCGAGAAGCTGGCCGCCGAGGAGGGCCTCACGGTCCTCGGCTGGCGCGAGGTGCCCACCGCGAACCAGCACCTCGGCAAGCTCGCCGACGAGGCGCGCCCCGCATTCGAGCAGCTCTTCGTCTCGCGCCCCGCGACCGCGTCCGCGCCGGCCCTCTCCGGCATCGCGCTGGACCGCGTCGCCTACCGGCTGCGCAAGCGCGCCGGCCACGAGCTGGACGCGTACTTCGTGTCCCTCTCCGCGCGCACGCTCGGCTACAAGGGCATGGTCACCACCCTGCAGCTCGAGCCGTTCTACCCCGACCTGCAGGATGAGCGCTTCGCCTCCGAGCTCGCCGTGGTGCACTCGCGATACTCGACCAACACGTTCCCGTCTTGGCCGCTCGCGCAGCCGCTGCGCATGCTCGCGCACAACGGCGAGATCAACACGGTGGGCGGGAACCGCAACTGGATGCGCGCCCGCCAGTCGCAGCTCGAGTCCGAGCTGCTCGGCGACATCCGTCCGCTGCTGCCGATCTGCACCGACGGCGCCAGCGACTCCGCGTCCTTCGACGAGGTGCTCGAGCTGCTCACCCTCACCGGGCGCAGCCTGCCGCACGCCGTCATGATGATGGTGCCCGCGGCTTGGGAGCGCCAGACGGATCTGGATCCCGGTCTGCGGTCGTTCTACGAGTACCACGCGAACCAGATGGAGCCGTGGGACGGACCCGCCGCCCTCATCTTCACCGACGGCACGGTCGTCGGCGCGACCCTCGACCGCAACGGACTCCGCCCGGGCCGGTGGACCGAGACGACCGACGGACTCGTCGTCATCGGCAGCGAGACCGGCGTGCTGGAGTTCGCGCCCGAGCGCATCAAGCGCCGCGGCCGCCTGCAGCCGGGCACCATGTTCGTCGTCGACACCGCGCAGCGCCGCATCGTCGAGGACGAGGAGGTCAAGCGCGACCTCGCCGCCCTGCACCCCTGGCAGGAGTGGCTGGACGCCGGGCGCGTGCGCCTGGCCGACCTGCCCGAGCGCGAGCACATCGTGCACCCCGTCGCCTCGATCACTCGTCGCCAGCGCACCTTCGGCTACACCGAGGAGGAGGTGCGGATCCTGCTCACCCCGATGGGGCAGACCGGCGTAGAGCCGCTCGGCGCCATGGGCAGCGACGCGCCGATCGCGGTGCTCTCGGAGCGCCCGCGCCTGCTCTTCGACTACTTCGTGCAGCAGTTCGCGCAGGTGACGAACCCGCCCCTGGACGCGATCCGCGAAGAGGTCGTCACCAACCTCTCGCTGGGTCTCGGCCCGGAGCGCAACCTGCTGAGCTGGGGTCCGGACCACGCCCGCACGATCGTGCTGGACTTCCCGGTCATCGACAACGACGAGCTCGCGAAGATCCGCCACATCGACAAGGCGCGCCCCGAGCGCTCCAGCGCCACGATCAAGGGCCTGTACCACTTCGACGCCGGGCCCGGCTCGCTCGCGGAGCGGCTCGAGGAGATCTGCACGGAGGTTGACGAGGCCATCGAGCGCGGCGCGGAGCTGATCATCCTCAGCGACCGCGACTCCAACAAGGACCTCGTGCCGATCCCGTCGCTGCTCATGCTGTCCGCGGTGCACCACCACCTGATCCGCCGTGAGGACCGGATGAAGGTCGGACTGGTCGTCGAAGCCGGCGACGTGCGCGAGGTGCACCACGTCGCGACGCTCATCGGATACGGCGCGTCCGCGGTCAACCCGTACCTCGCGATGGAGACGGTCGAGCATCTCGTGCGCACCGGATACATCACCGGGATCACGCCGGAGAAGGCGGTCCGCAACCTGATCTACGCGCTCGGCAAGGGCGTGCTGAAGATCATGTCCAAGATGGGCATCTCCACGGTCGGCTCCTACGCGGGAGCCCAGGTGTTCGAGGCGGTCGGGCTCAGCCAGGAGCTCGTGGACGCGTACTTCACGGGCACCGAGACGAAGCTCGGCGGCATCGGCGTCGAGGACCTCTTCACGGAGAACCAGGCCCGCCACGACTTCGCTTATCCCGAGGACGCGGCAGCACGCGCACATGAGCGCCTGTGGACCGGCGGCGAGTACCAGTGGCGTCGCGACGGGTCCCCGCACCTGTTCAACCCCGAGACCGTGTTCCGCCTGCAGCACTCGACGCGCACGCGCCGCTACGACGTCTTCCGCGAGTACACCCGCCTCGTCGACGACCAGGCCACGGAGCTGAAGACGCTGCGCGGCCTGTTCGAGCTGCGCACGGGCGAGAGGCCCCCGGTCCCGATCGACGAGGTCGAGCCCGTGTCGTCGATCGTGAAGCGGTTCTCCACCGGCGCGATGAGCTACGGCTCCATCTCGCAGGAGGCGCACGAGACGCTCGCGATCGCGATGAACCGTCTCGGAGCCAAGTCCAACACGGGCGAGGGCGGTGAGGATCCGGCGCGTCTCGTCGACCCGGAGCGCCGCAGCGCGATCAAGCAGGTCGCCTCCGGCCGGTTCGGCGTCACCAGCCAGTACCTCACCGAGGCCGAGGACATCCAGATCAAGCTCGCGCAGGGCGCCAAGCCCGGCGAGGGCGGTCAGCTGCCTCCGCAGAAGGTGTACCCGTGGATCGCGCGCACCCGGCACGCGACGCCGGGCGTGGGACTGATCTCGCCGCCGCCGCACCACGACATCTACTCGATCGAGGATCTCAAGCAGCTGATCTTCGACCTGAAGCGCGCCAACCCGAACGCCCGCATCCACACCAAGCTGGTCAGCCAGTCCGGCATCGGTGCGGTCGCCGCCGGCGTGGCGAAGGCCCTCAGCGACGTGGTGCTCGTGTCCGGCCACGACGGCGGCACGGGCGCGAGCCCGCTGAACTCGCTCAAGCACGCCGGCACCCCCTGGGAGCTGGGCCTGGCCGAGACGCAGCAGACGCTCATGCTGAACGGCATGCGCGACCGCGTGGTGGTGCAGGTCGACGGCCAGCTCAAGACCGGCCGCGACGTCGTCATCGGCGCCCTCCTCGGCGCCGAGGAGTTCGGCTTCGCGACCGCTCCGCTGGTCGTGAGCGGCTGCATCATGATGCGGGTCTGCCACCTGGACACCTGTCCGGTCGGCGTCGCCACGCAGAACCCGGTGCTGCGCGAGCGCTTCACCGGCAAGCCCGAGTTCGTCGTGAACTTCATGGAGTTCATCGCGGAGGAGGTGCGCGAGCACCTCGCCTCGCTCGGCTTCCGCACCCTCGACGAGATCATCGGACGGACCGATCTGCTGCGCACCGATGCCGCCATCCGGCACTGGAAGGCCGACGGCCTCGACCTCGCTCCGGTGCTCGAGGGGCCGGCGTTCCCGGCCGACGAGCCGCGTCGCAGCGCGCGCACGCAGGACCACGAGCTCGAGAAGCACTTCGACGCGCCGCTGCTGGCGGCCGCGCGCGAGGCGATCGAGCACGGAACCCCGGTGTCGTTCGACCTGCCGATCCGCAACACCGAGCGTGCCGTGGGCACGATGCTCGGCCACGAGGTCACCGTGCAGCACGGGGGAGACGGACTGCCCGCAGGCACGATCGGGATCACGCTGCACGGCACGGCCGGCCAGTCGCTCGGCGCGTTCCTGCCGCGGGGCATCTCGATCTCGCTGGAGGGCGACGCCAACGACTACGTCGGCAAGGGCCTGTCCGGCGGCGAGATCGCGATCCGCCCGCACCGCGCGGCGACGTTCGCGCCGCACCGCAACGTGATCGCGGGCAACGTGATCGGCTACGGCGCGACGAGCGGTACGATCCACATCTCCGGTGTGGTCGGCGAACGGTTCCTGGTGCGCAACTCCGGCGCGACCGCGGTCGCCGAGGGCGTGGGCGACCACGCGCTCGAGTACATGACCGGCGGCATCGCGGTCATCCTCGGCGACACCGGCCGCAACCTCGGGGCCGGCATGTCGGGCGGCATCGCCTACGTGCGCGACCTGCGCACCGAGCGCGTGAACCCGCTGTCGCTCGGCTCGGGAGAGCTCGAGCTGCTCGCCCTCGACGAGGTGGACACGCAGGAGCTCCGTGAGCTGCTCGTGCAGCACGTGGCGCGCACCGGATCCCCGCTCGCCGCGGAGATCCTGGAGGACGACGACTTCGCCGCCTCCTTCACGAAGATCCTGCCGCGGGACTACGCAGCCGTGCTGCGGACCAGGGCAGAGGCCGAGGCCGCGGGGATCGACCCCGACGGCTCCATCGTCTGGACCCGCATCCTGGAGGTGACCGGTGGCTGATCCCAAGGGCTTCCTGAACGTCACGGAGCGCGAGCTCCCCGCCCGTCGACCGGTGCCGGTGCGCATCATGGACTGGAAGGAGGTGTACGAGCCGGGGGACTCGGCCGTGCTCCGACGCCAGGCCAGTCGCTGCATGGACTGCGGTGTGCCGTTCTGCCACCAGGGCTGCCCGCTGGGCAACCTGATCCCGGAGTGGAACGACCTCACCTGGCGCGGCGAGGACCGCGCCGCGATCGAGCGCCTGCACGCGACGAACAACTTCCCGGAGTTCACCGGCCGGCTCTGCCCGGCCCCGTGCGAGAGCGCGTGCGTGCTCGGCATCAACCAGCCGGCGGTCACGATCAAGCAGATCGAGGTCTCGATCATCGACGAGGCGTTCGCGTCGGGTTGGGTCGAGGCGCAGCCGCCGGCCCGCCTCACCGGCAAGACCGTCGCGGTCGTCGGATCCGGCCCCGCCGGGCTCGCCGCGGCGCAGCAGCTCACCCGTGCCGGGCACACCGTGGCCGTGTTCGAGCGGGACGACCGCATCGGCGGCCTGCTGCGCTACGGCATCCCCGACTTCAAGATGGAGAAGTCGCACGTGGACGCGCGTCTGCGGCAGATGTCGGAGGAGGGCACCCGCTTCCGGGCGGGCGTGAACATCGGCGTCGACATCAGCTGGAACGACCTGCGCGCCCGCTACGATGCAGTGCTCATCGCGACCGGATCCACCCTGCCGCGGGATCTCGCGATCCCCGGCCGCGACTTCGACGGCGTGCACTTCGCCATGGAGTACCTGGTCGAGTCGAACAAGGTCGTCGCCGGCGACCCGGTGCCGAACCAGATCACGGCCGAGGGCAAGCACGTGATCGTGATCGGCGGCGGCGACACCGGTGCAGACTGCATCGGCACCGCGCACCGCCAGGGCGCGCTCAGCGTGACCAACCTCGCGATCGGGCGCCAGCCGTCCGCGCATCGCCCCGACCACCAGCCGTGGCCGATGATGCCGACCGTGTTCGAGGTCTCCTCGGCGCATGAGGAGGGCGGCGCACGGGAGTACCTCGCGTCGACCGTCGAGTTCCTCGGGAACGACGCCGGCGAGGTGCGCGCGCTGCGCGTGGCCGAGACCGAGTTCGTCGACGGTCGGCGCGTGCCGCGCAGCGGCACCGAGCGGGAGATCCCCGCGGACCTCGTGCTGATCGCCATGGGCTTCACCGGCCCAGAGCACGACACGTTCGGCGAGGAGGCGCCTCAGCGCACCGACCGCGGCGCCTTCCGCCGGGACGAGGACTACGCCTCCACGATCCCGGGCGTGTTCGTCGCCGGGGACGCCGGGCGCGGCCAGTCGCTCATCGTGTGGGCCATCGCCGAGGGCCGCGCCGCGGCCGCCGCCGTCGATCGTCATCTCATGGGGGAGACCGTGCTGCCCGCTCCGGTCCGCCCGTCGGATGTCGCGATCGGTGTCCAGCCCGCGTAGGCTGGGGCCGGCAGCGTGGCCCATCATCCATCCCCTGACATCTATCGGAGAACGCATTGAGACGTGCCAAAATCGTGGCCACTCTTGGCCCAGCAACCTCGACGTATGAGACGGTGCGGGCCCTCATCGATGCGGGCGTCGACGTCGCCCGACTGAACCTCAGCCACGGGGACTACTCCGTGCACGAGAACAACTACGCGAACGTGCGCCGTGCCGCGGACGACTCTGGCCGTGCCGTGGCCGTCCTGGTCGACCTGCAGGGCCCGAAGATCCGTCTCGGCAAGTTCGAGGCGGGCCCCTACGAGCTCGCCGTGGGCGACATCTTCAAGATCACGACCGAGGACATCCTCGGCAACAAAGACATCTGCGGCACGACCTTCAAGGGTCTCCCGCAGGACGTCAAGGCGGGCGACTTCCTGCTCATCGACGACGGCAAGGTCCGCGTCGAGGTCGTCGAGACCGACGGCACGGTCGTCACCACGCGCGTGGTCGTGGCCGGAGCCGTGTCGAACAACAAGGGCATCAACCTGCCGGGCGTCGCCGTCAGCGTGCCCGCCCTGAGCGAGAAGGACGAGGACGACCTGCGCTGGGGTCTGCGCATCGGCGCCGACCTCATCGCGCTGTCGTTCGTGCGCGACGCCGCCGATGTGACCCGCGTGCACGAGATCATGGCCGAGGAGGGCGTGAAGATCCCGGTCATCGCCAAGGTCGAGAAGCCGCAGGCGGTCGACAACCTCGAGGAGATCGTCGACGCGTTCGACGGCATCATGGTCGCCCGCGGCGACCTCGGTGTCGAGCTTCCGCTGGAGGCCGTGCCGATCGTGCAGAAGCGCGCCGTGGAGCTCGCTCGCCGCATGGCGAAGCCGGTCATCGTCGCGACGCAGATGCTCGAGTCCATGATCTCCAGCCCGGTTCCGACCCGCGCGGAGACGTCGGACGTCGCGAACGCGGTGCTCGACGGCGCCGACGCGGTCATGCTCTCCGGCGAGACGAGCGTGGGGGAGTACCCCGTGATCGTGGTCGAGACCATGGCACGCATCATCGAGTCCACCGAGGATCACGGCCTCGAGCGCATCCACCCGCTCACCACCAAGCCGCGCACGCAGGGCGGCGCGATCACGCTGGCCGCGCTCGAGGTCGCCGAGTTCGTCGAGGCGAAGTTCCTCTGCGTGTTCACGCAGTCCGGTGACTCCGCCCGCCGTCTGGCCCGGCTGCGCTCGCGCATTCCGATGCTGGCATACACCCCGGACCCGGGGATCCGTCGGCGTCTCGCGGTCACCTGGGGCGTCCGCACGACCCTGGTGAACTTCGTGCCGCACACGGACATGATGTTCCACCAGGTCGACGAGCACCTGCTCGGATCCGGTCTCGCCGAGATCGGGGACAAGGTGGTCGTGATCTCCGGATCCCCTCCCGGGATCATCGGATCCACGAACGACCTGCGCATCCACCGCGTGGGCGACACCGTGCACGGTGCTGCTCCGGCCTATCAGGCCAAGTAGCCGTGTGCGACGAGGGCCGGTTCCCCGCAGGGGACCGGCCCTCGTCGCGTCTCCGGGTGCGCTACAGTCGATCCGGGCCGGCGTGGCGGAATGGCAGACGCGGAGCACTCAAAATGCTTTGTCCGAAAGGACGTGTGGGTTCGAGTCCCACCGCCGGCACCGTTGTTCGCATGATCCGAAACGCCTGTCCACTAAGATGGATCCGTGACTGAAGAGCAGCAGCCTGAGCAGCCCGCCTCGTCCGCCCCGCGACGCGTCGTCGTCGCCGAGGACGAGTCGCTGATCCGCCTCGACATCGTAGAGATCCTCCGTGACAACGGATTCGACGTCGTCGGCGAGGCCGGAGACGGCGAGACGGCGGTGCAGCTGGCCACCGAGCTGCGTCCCGACCTCGTGATCATGGACGTGAAGATGCCGCAGCTGGATGGCATCAGCGCCGCCGAGAAGCTGCACAAGGGCAACATCGCCCCGGTCGTGCTGCTGACCGCCTTCAGCCAGAAGGAGCTCGTGGAGCGCGCGAGCGAGGCCGGTGCGCTGGCCTACGTCGTCAAGCCGTTCACGCCGAACGACCTCCTTCCCGCGATCGAGATCGCGCTGGCGCGCCACGAGCAGATCATCACGCTCGAGGCCGAGGTCGCCGACATGGTCGAGCGCTTCGAGACCCGCAAGCTCGTGGACCGGGCCAAGGGCCTGCTCAACGAGAAGATGGGGCTCAGCGAGCCCGAGGCCTTCCGCTGGATCCAGAAGGCGTCGATGGACCGCCGCCTCACCATGCAGGACGTGGCCAAGGCGATCATCGAGCAGCTCGCCCCCAAGAAGTAGAGGCGTGGATCTCGGCGACGGGATCCTGCTCCGCCCGCTCCTGACCGGCGACGGCACGGAGCTCGCGGCCGCGTACTCGCGCAACCGCGCGCATCTCGCCCCCTGGGAGCCCGCGCGGTCCGAGGGGTTCTTCACCGCGGCCTGGCAGAAGGCGCACGTCGAGGAGTCGCTGCGCGCCGTCGCACAGGGCCGCAGCGCGGCCTTCGTGCTGGAGGACGCCGGTGCGCGCATCGTCGGACGCCTGAACCTCAGCGACATCGTGCGGGGCGTGTTCCTGAGCGCGCACCTGGGGTACTGGATCGATCAGGACCTGACAGGCCGGGGCCTGATGCGTCGCGCCGTGGCCGCGGTGTGCGCCCAGGCGCGCGACGATCTCGGGCTGCACCGGGTGCAGGCCGCCACGCTCGTGCACAACGAGGCGTCGCAGCACGTGCTGCGGGCGAACGGGTTCACCGAGATCGGCCGCGCTCCGCGCTATCTGCGCATCGCGGGGGAGTGGCAGGACCACCTGCTGTTCCAGCGCATCCTCGACGATGCGCCGACGGCACGCGCCTGAGCGGGCTCAGCGTCCTTCCGGCAGATCCTTGATCATGTTGGTGATGCGGATCGTCGAGCAGCGCCGCCCCTGATCATCGCTCACCGCGATCTCGTGCACGGTGATGCTGCGGCCGAGGTGCACCGGGGTGCACACGCCCGTCACGATGCCGCTGGTGGCGGAGCGTGTGTGCGTGGCGTTGATGTCGACCCCGACCGCGAGCCGTCCGGGGCCCGCGTGCAGGTTCGCCGCCATGGAGCCGAGCGACTCGCCGAGCACGACGTAGGCGCCGCCGTGCATGAGCCCGACCGGCTGCGTGTTCCCCTCGACGGGCATCGTCGCGACGCAGCGATCCACCGAGAACTCGACCCAGCGGAGCCCCATCTTCTCGGCCAGCGCGCCCATGCCGCGTGCGGCCGCCCACTCCAGTCCGGACGGGGTCTGCGCGGTGCCGGCGTCCACCGAGTCGCTCACGCGGGTCCTCCTCGATTCGATGTCCGCCGCTGTCGTTAGGCTGAAGTGGTGACGGACTCCGCAAAGCCTACCCTCATGGTCGTCGACGGCCATTCGCTCGCGTACCGGGCGTTCTTCGCCCTCCCGGTGGAGAACTTCACCACCAAGGACAACCAGCACACGAACGCCATCTACGGCTTCCTGTCCATGCTGGTGAACCTGATCAAGAACGAGCGGCCCACGCATCTGGCGATCGCGTTCGACACGTCACGGCACTCCTTCCGCACCGACGAGTACCCCGAGTACAAGGCCACCCGCTCGGAGACCCCGTCGGAGTTCCGCGGGCAGATCCCGCTGCTGCAGGACTGCCTGGCCGCGATGTCGATCCCGGTGCTGACCAAGGAGGGCATCGAGGCCGACGACATCCTCGCCACGCTCGCCGCGCAGGGCTCCGCGAAGGGCTACGACGTGCTCGTGGTGTCCGGCGATCGCGACACGATCCAGCTCGTCAACGACGAGGTCACCCTGCTCTACCCGAACGTGCAGGGCGTGTCGCAGCTCAAGCGCTACGACCCGATCGCCGTGCAGGAGCGCTACGGCGTGCGCCCCGAGCAGTACCCCGACATCGCCGCGCTGGTCGGCGAGACCAGCGACAACCTGCCCGGCGTGCCGAAGGTCGGCGAGAAGACCGCGGTCAAGTGGCTGACGCAGTTCGGGACGCTGGACGAGCTGCTCGACCGCGCCGACGAGATCAAGGGCGTCGTCGGCGGCAATCTGCGCGAGCACCTCGACGACGTCCGCCGCAACCGCCGGCTCAACCGGCTGCTGCAGGACGTGGAGCTCGAGCTCGGCCCCGATGACCTCGCCGTCGCGCCCATCGATGCGCAGGCGGTGCGCGACATCTTCGCGCGTCTCGAGTTCCGCACCCTGCTGCCGCGCGTGTTCGAGGCCGTCGGCGAGGACGCCCCGGAGGACGACGCGGCGACCGTCGTGGCCGTGCCCGCCGCGACCGAGATCGCGGCCGAGGGCATCGCGACGTGGCTGGCCGGCACGACCGGCGAGGTGGCCGTGGAGCTGACGGTCTCCTCCGGGCTGCCCCAGCGCGTCGGCCTCGCGCACGGCGACGACCTCGTGGAGCTGTCCTGGGAGCCGGCGACGCAGGCCGCCCTCGGCGACTGGCTGGAGTCCGACGCCCCCAAGGTGCTGCACGACGCGAAGCCGCAGGTGAAGGCGCTGCGCACCGCCGGCGTGCGCCTCGGCGGCCTCGCCTACGACACGAACCTCGCCGGATGGCTGCTGCGCCCGAGCTACCCCGATAAGACCCTCGCCGACCTCGTGGACCGGTACCTGGGGGAGAAGCTGCCGGAGGCGGATCCGAGCCAGCTGGTGCCCGAGACCGAGGGTGCATCACCCGCCCAGCTCGCCTGGTTCACCGCGCGCGTGGCCACGGCGCTGCGCGCCGACGTCCCGGAGAGCGTGGATCGCGTCCTCCGCGAGATCGAGCTGCCCACCCTGTTCACCCTGGCCGACATGGAGCTCGCGGGCGTCGCCGTCTCGCACGAGATCCTCTCCGGCTTCTCCCAGGAGCTGGGGGAGCGGGCCGGCGGGATCGCGCAGGAGTCGTTCGAGATCATCGGGCGCGAGGTGAACCTCGGCTCGCCCAAGCAGCTGCAGGAGGTGCTGTTCGAACAGCTCGAGCTGCCGAAGACCCGCAAGACCAAGACCGGCTACTCGACGGACGCGGCCGTGCTCGCCGATCTGCAGGAGAGCCACCCGCACCCGTTCCTGGATCTGCTGCTGCAGCACCGCGAGGCGACGAAGCTGCGGCAGATCATCGAGTCCCTGGATGCGGCGATCCGCCCCGACCACCGCGTGCACACCACGTATGTGCAGACGGGCAGCCAGACCGGGCGGCTGTCCAGCACCGACCCGAACCTGCAGAACATCCCGGTGCGCACCGAGGAGTCCCGCCGGATCCGCAGCGCGTTCCGGGTGGGCGAGGGCTTCGAGACGCTCCTGACCGCCGACTACTCCCAGATCGAGATGCGGATCATGGCGCACCTGTCGGGTGACGAGGGCCTGATCGAGGCGTTCAACTCCGGCGAGGACCTGCACCGCTTCGTCGGCGCCCGCGTGTTCGGAGTGGAGCCGGCCGACGTCACGCCGGCGATGCGCACGAAGGTCAAGGCGATGTCCTACGGCCTCGTCTACGGGCTCAGCGCGTTCGGCCTTTCCAAGCAGCTGCGCATCGAGCAGTCCGAGGCCAAGCAGCTGATGATGGAGTACTTCGCTCGCTTCGGCGCCGTCCGGGACTACCTGCGCGCCTCGGTCATCGCGGCGAAGGAGGTCGGGTACACCGAGACGATCTTCGGCCGGCGCCGGCCCTTCCCCGACCTGGTCAGCCCCAACCGGGTGCTCCGTGAGAACGCCGAGCGCGCGGCGCTCAACGCGCCGATCCAGGGCAGCGCGGCCGACATCATGAAGATCGCGCTGTTCCGGATCCATGCCGATCTGCGCGAGCAGGGACTCGCATCCCGGGTGCTCCTGCAGATCCACGACGAACTCGTGGTCGAAGTCGCCCCGGGCGAGTGGGACGCGACGGAGCGGATCGTGCGGGACCGCATGGGCGGCGCCGCCGACCTGTCCGTCCCGCTCGACGTGCAGGTCGGCCGCGGCGCCGACTGGAACGAGGCCGCGCACTGACGGGTCGCCGGCTGGTGGCTAGGCTCGTGGGATGACCGCAGAGCAGCATCTCCACCAGCCGGCGACGCGCACACCGTCCGCCATCGATCGGATCGCGGAGGGCTGGGTCGACACCCTGGCCGAGCTCTCCCCGATCCTCGGCACCTACATCGGTCGCAACGAGGTCAACGGCCGCCTCGACGACTTCAGCCCGTCCGGGCACGAGCAGGCGATCACGGAGACCCGTCGCGTCCTCGCCGAGTTGGACGCGCAGGATCCCGTCGACGAGATCGATCGGGTCACGAAGACGGACCTGTCCGCCGAGCTGCGGCTGTCGCTCGAGCAGCACGAGGCGAACTGGCATCTGCGCGACCTGAACGTGATCGCGTCGGCCGCTCAGGACGTCCGCCAGGCGTTCGACCTCATGCCGACCGCGACCGCGGACGACTGGAGCGTGATCGCGGAGCGGCTCGGGGCGATCCCGGCCGCGCTCGACGGCTACGTCGCCACCCTGCGCGAAGGCATCGCGCAGGGTGTGGTGCCGGCTCGCCGCCAGGTGATCGAGGTCGCGACGCAGATCGTCCGCTACACCGCCGACGACGGATTCTTCGCGTCCTTCGTCGCCGACGCCGAGCCGGACGAGGGCCAGCTGCCGGCGAGCCTCGCGCGCGACCTCGCCGATCGCTCGGCGGCCGCCCGCGTCGCCTACGACGCGCTGCGCACCTTCCTCAGCACCGAACTCGCACCGGTGGCGGGGGCGGAGGACGCGGTCGGCCGGGATCTGTACGCCCTGGCATCGCGGCGATTCCTCGGCGCGACGATCGACCTCGACGAGACTTACGAATGGGGTCGCGAGGAGCTCGCCCGCATGGTCGCCGAGCAGACCGCGATCGCGAACGAGATCCTGCCCGGATCCACCGTCGAGGAGGCCGTCGCGCACCTCGAGGCCGATCCTGCACGCAAGCTCGTCGGCACCGACGCGCTGCAGCGCTGGATGCAGGACACCAGCGATCGGGCCATCGCCGAACTCGGCGCCACGCACTTCGACATCCCGGAGAAGATCCGCACCCTCGAATGCATGATCGCGCCGACGCAGGAGGGCGGGATCTACTACACCGGCCCCACCGACGACTTCTCGCGTCCCGGCCGGATGTGGTGGTCGGTGCCCGAGGGCGTGACCGAGTTCGACACCTGGCGTGAGCTCACCACGGTGTACCACGAGGGCGTTCCCGGCCACCATCTGCAGATCGCCCAGGCCACGTACAACCGTGCGGAGCTCAACACCTGGCGCCGCGTGCTCGCCGGCACCTCCGGGCACGCCGAGGGCTGGGCGCTGTACGCCGAGCGACTCATGGAGCAGCTCGGCTACCTCGATGATCCGGCGGATCGCCTCGGCATGCTCGACGGACAGCGCCTGCGCGCCCTGCGCGTGGTGCTCGACATCGGCGTGCACCTCGGCAAGCCCCGGCTCGACGGCGACGGCGTCTGGGATCACGACTACGCACTCGACATGATGCGCCGGAACGTCAACATGTCCGACGAGTTCCGCCAGTTCGAGGTGAACCGCTATCTGGGCTGGCCCGGTCAGGCGCCGTCGTACAAGGTGGGCCAGCGGATCTGGGAGGAAGTCCGCGATGCGGTGAAGGCCCGCGACGGCGACGGCTTCGACATCAAGGCGTTCCACAAGCGCGCTCTCGATGTCGGCGGTGTCGGCCTCGACACGCTGCGCAGCGTGTTCCGGGTCGGCTGAGCGGATTTCTCCGCAGGGGAGGGGTCGCGGGAATGTCCGCGGCCTCTCCCCGGTTCATGCAGATGAATAGAAGGAGGGCCGGCATGGAGATCGAGTTCGGGCTGGACACGTTCGGTGACATCACCGTCGGGGACGACGGACAGCCGCTCACCGGGGCGCAGACGATCCGCAACATCGTCGAGCAGGCGACGCTCGCCGACCAGGTGGGTGTGGACTTCTTCGGGGTGGGGGAGCACCATCGGCGCGAGTTCGCCGTCTCCAGCCCGGAGATGGTGCTCGCGGCGATCGCCGCACGCACGCAGCGGCTCCGGCTCGGCACCGCGGTCACCGTGCTGTCCTCCGACGACCCCGTGCGCGTCTACGAGCGCTTCGCGACGCTCGACGCGATCTCCGGGGGCCGAGCCGAGGTCGTGCTCGGGCGGGGCTCCTTCACCGAGTCGTTCCCGTTGTTCGGCTTCGACCTGCGCGACTACGACCGTCTGTTCGAGGAGAAGCTCGAGCTGTTCGTCAAGCTGCTCGCAGAGGAGCCGGTGAGCTGGCAGGGCACCGTGCGCCCGCCGCTGGAGAACGCGAACGTCTTCCCCAAGACCGAGAAAGGCATGCGCACCTGGGTGGGCGTGGGCGGATCCCCGGAGTCGGTGGTGCGCGTGGCACGGCACGGACTCGGGCTCATGCTCGCGATCATCGGCGGCCCGGCGGCCCGGTTCCGCCCGTTCGTCGACCTGTACCACCGCTCGGTCGCCACGTTCGGCAACCCCGCGCTGCCGGTGTCGGTGCATTCGCCTGGTCACATCGCGGACACCGACGAGGAGGCCTGGTCGGGCGCGTACCCGGGCTTCGAGGCGATGCGCAACACGATCGGCGCGGAGCGCGGCTGGGGCACCGGCTACAGCCGCGCTCAGTTCCAGAACGAGGTGGGGCCGGAGGGCGCCGTGTACGCGGGATCCCCGGAGCGCGTCGCCGCGAAGATCGCCGACACCGTGCGCACCCTGGGCCTCGGGCGGTTCGATCTCAAGTACGCGACGGGGACGACGCCGCACTCCGCGCTCATGCGCAGCATCGAACTGTACGGCACCGAGGTCATCCCGCGGGTCCGGGCGCTGCTCGCGGACGACTGATGCACTGACGCGACCCCGACGTCGGCGCCGACCGCATCGTCGTAGGCTGGGATGATGACCGCGGTTCGCTTCGTCGCCATCGGAGACTCCTTCAGCGAAGGCGTGGGTGATGAGCTTCCCGACGGCAGCGTGCGCGGCTGGGCCGATCTCGCGGCGCTGGGCTGGGCCGAGGCGATCGGCGAGCCGATCTCCTACGCGAACCTCGCGATCCGCGGCCGCCTGGCCTGGCCCGTGGTCGAGGAGCAGCTCGAGCCCGCGCTGGCGCTGCACCCGACGCATCTGTCGTTCAATGCGGGCGGCAACGACATGCTGCGACCGAAGGCCGACATCGAGCACATCGCGGACGCGTTCACGCGGGTGCTGCGCCGCTGCACGGAGACCGGCACCACGCTGATCGTGCTGTCGGGGGCGAACCCGTCCGCGCAGCTTCCGTTGAGCTCGCTGATCCAGCGGCGCGGCGACGAGCTCTCCGCCGCCGTGCTGCGCCGGATCCAGGACCGTCCGAATGTGCTCCAGGCGCTGAACTGGCCCGACCAGGAGCTCAGCCGGCCGGAGTACTGGGCGGAGGACCGCCTGCACATGAACGCGAACGGTCACCATCGGGTGGCGGCGCGCGTGCTCGACGCCGTCGGCGCCGGTGCCCCGGAGGAGTGGTGGCACGCGCAGGAGGCCCCCGAGACCGAGCCGTTGAGCACCGCGGCCTACTACCGCCGGCACGTGGGGCCCTGGATCAAGCGCCGTGTCACGCACCGCTCGTCCGGAGACGGCCGTCGCCCGAAGTTCGGGGAATGGACCGAGATCCGCCCCGCCAGGGAGCGCTGACCCCGTCCGACGGCGGGTCAGGCGAGCGGGGCTTTCACCCGGTAGGTGAGCTCGGCGAAGGGCCCAGCCTGGCGGACGCTCGTCAGTTCGAGCCGCGTGTGATCCAGGTCACGGGGGAGCAGCGGCTTGCCCGCGGCGAGCGTGACCGGGGCGAAGGTGATCACGACCTCATCGAGCAGGCCGGCGTCGGCGAACTGACCCACGAGATCACCGCCGCCGCCGATCCACACGTCTCGGTCTCCGGCCGCGGCGACGATGTCCGCCCAGTGTGCGGCGACCTCGCCCTGCACGAATCGGATGTCCGCTCCGGGCACCGGATCGAGATCACGATGCGTGAAGACGAAGGTCGGCCGATCGCCGTAGAACTGCTGCCAGCGCTCCGGATGGGCGCGCAGGCCCTCGTGCTCCAGCACCCATTCGTAGGTCGACGAGCCCTCGACCAGCACACCGATGCTCGCCGTGAAAGCCGCGATGTCTGCCGTCGCCTCCTCCTGCGGGATCGTGAGGAGCCACTCGAGCGAATCCTCCGGATCTGCGAGGAAACCGTTCACCGTCGAGGCCGTGTAGAAGATCGCGCGTGTCATGAGCGTCACGCTACGCGGACTCTCTGACATGCGCTCCCGGATCCGCCCGCCGCGCCCATAGACTCCTCGCGATGAGCGATATCGAGATGCGTGCGCTGCCTGCGGGTGCGGTCGGCCTGCACGATGCGCGCACCAAGCGCCGCTGGCAGGTCGCGCTGGAGCCGTTCGAGATCGGCGTGTACGCGGTCACCGAGGAGCAGGTGTCCGAGCTGCTCGG
>JAFDWP010000288.1 GCA_018268435.1 Actinomycetota bacterium | reverse complement strand
GCGATGTAGACCTGATGCATCGCCCGGGTGGCGTCGGTGATGCTGCTCGTGATCGACGGGTACGCCGCGAACACCCGCGACACCTGGTCGACGTTCAGCCGGCGCTCCACGGCGATCGCGAGCGGGTAGATCAGCTCGGAGGCGCGCGGGGCGACGATCACGGCGCCGATGACCGTGCCGGATCCCTTGCGCGCCAGGATCTTCACGAAGCCGTCGCGGATCCCCTGCATCTTCGCGCGCGGGTTCGCGGCGAGCGGCAGCTTGTAGGCGATGCCGTCCGCGACGCCCTCCTCGATGTCCTTCTCGGAGAAGCCGATCGTCGCGATCTCCGGGGCGGTGAAGATGTTGGCGGTGATCCTGCCCTTCTCCAGCGGGATCACGATGTCTCCGAGCGCGTGGAACACCGCCGTGCGTCCCTGCATCGAGGCGACCGATGCCAGCGGGAAGAAGTTGGTGCAGTCGCCCACGGCGTAGATGTTCGAGACCGAGGTGCGCGCGACCCGGTTGACCCGGATGTGGCCGGAGTCGGTGAGTTCGACGCCCACCTCCTCGAGGCCGATGCCCGCGGTGTTCGGGATGGATCCGACGGCCATGAGGCAGTGGCTGCCGTCGACCGTGCGACCGTCGGACAGCGTCACCCGGACACCGGACTCGGTGCGCTCGACACCGGCGGCGCGGGACTTCGAGAGCACCTGCATGCCCCCGCGCTTGAACACCTTCTCCAGCACGTGCGCGGCGTCCTGGTCCTCGCCGGGGAGCACCTGGTCCCGGCTGGAGATCAGGGTGACCTTCGCGCCGAGGTTCATGTAGGCCGAGGCGAACTCCGCACCCGTGACCCCGGATCCGACCACGATGAGATGCTCCGGGAGCGTCTTCATGTCGTACAGCTGGGTCCAGGTGAGGATGCGCTCGCCGTCGGGCTTCGCGGAATCGAGCTCCCGCGGCGACGCGCCCACCGCGACGATCAGCGTGTCGGCCTCGACGCGGTCGAAGTCGGTCCCGTCCTCCGCGGTGGAGACGACGATCGCGTTCGGGCCGTCGAGACGGCCGTGCCCGGAGAGGATCGTCACCCCCACATCGAGCAGGGACGTGCGCATGTCCTCGGACTGCTGCCCGGCGAGCGCCATCAGCCGCTTGTTCACTGCGGCCAGGTTGATCGCGATCTGCGGCTTGAGCGGCTTGCCCTCGGCGCCCTTGGCGTAGAACTGCACGCCGAGGTCGGTCGCCTCGCTGATCGCGACCGCGGCATCGGCCGTGGCGATCAGGCTCTTGGAGGGCACCACGTCGGTGAGCACGGCCGAGCCGCCGACGCCGACCCTCTCGACGAGCGTCACCTCCGCACCGAGCTGGGCTGCGGCGAGCGCCGCCTCGTAACCGCCGGGACCGCCGCCGAGCACGGCGACACGCTGAGAGCGCTCGAACATCAAGGTCATGGGTTCCATTCTCCCGCATCCGCAGGACGTCGCCGATCCGCACGCCCGCCGCTCGTGCGTGGCCGACTCCCCCGGGGGCGGGCTGCGGGCCGTATCCTCGATCTCATGGCTGATTGGAATCACCCCCTCGACGACCCGGGCGCCGACCCCTTCGCGATCGCGGCCGAGGCCGCGTCCGACATCCACCGGCTGACCGGCGTCGACCACCACGACATCGCGGTGACGCTGGGCTCGGGCTGGAGCAAGGCCGCGGAGCTGATCGGCGAGACCGTCGCGACCATCCCCGCCACCGAGGTCACGGGCTTCTCCAAGCCCGCGCTCGAGGGGCACGTCGGGACGCTGCGCAGCATCGTCACCCCGGGCGGGAAGAACGTGCTCGTGATCGGCGCGCGGACCCACTACTACGAGGGCCACGGCGTGCGCCGGGTGGTGCACAGCGTGCGCACCGCGGCCGCGACCGGGGCGAAGACCATGGTGCTCACCAACGGCGCCGGCGGGATCCGGGAGACCTGGAAGCCCGGCCAGCCGGTGCTCATCAGCGACCACATCAACCTCACCGCGGACTCCCCGCTCGAGGGCGCGACCTTCATCGACCTCACGGATCTGTACAGCGCGCGGCTGCGCGAGCTCGCCCGCGCGGTCGACCCGGGCCTCGACGAGGGCGTGTACACGCAGTTCCGCGGACCGCACTACGAGACTCCGGCCGAGGTGCAGATGGCGAAGACCATCGGCGGTCACATCGTCGGCATGTCCACGGCGCTCGAGGCCATCGCCGCGCGCGAAGCGGGCATGGAGGTGCTCGGCTTCTCGCTCATCACGAATCTCGCGGCGGGCATCCAGAAGACCCCGCTCAGCCATGCCGAGGTGATCGAGGCGGGCCGCGAGGCCGAGCCGGTGATCTCGGACCTGCTGGCCCGCGTGATCGGCGCGCTGTGAGCGGCCAGGAGGCGGCGCTGCTCACGCAGGCGCGCGCCTGGCTGCGGCAGGATCCGGATCCGGAGACCCGCGACGAACTGGCCGGCCTCATCACGCGCGCCGGATCCGGGGACGAGGCGGCGCTCGCCGATCTCGGCGATCGCTTCCGCACGCGCCTCGCCTTCGGCACGGCGGGCCTGCGCGGCGAGCTCGCCGCCGGCCCGAACCGGATGAACCGGGTGCTCGTGGCGCAGGCCGCGGCGGGCTTCGCCGCGTACCTGGCAGGCAGGGCCGCCCCCGACACCACCCCCACGGTCGTCATCGGGTACGACGGACGCAGGAACTCCCGGGTGTTCGCGCGGGACTCCGCGGAGATCTTCGCCGGCGCCGGGCTGCGCACGATCCTGCTGCCGCGTCTGCTTCCGACCCCGGTGCTCGCCTTCGCCGTGCGCCACCTCGGCGCCGACGCCGGCGTCATGGTGACCGCCAGCCACAACCCGCCGAACGACAACGGCTACAAGGTGTACCTCGGCGGCGCCGATCAGGGTTCGCAGATCGTCTCGCCCGCCGACGCCGAGATCGCCGCGCACATCCAGCGGGTCGCCGACGGCGGCGACGCCCTGGGCCTGCCCCGTTCCGACGCCTACGAGACCGCCGGGGAGGAGATCGTCGACGCCTACGTCGCCGCCACCGCCGCCGTCTCCCCGGCCCCGGTCGGCACCGCGGGCCTGCGCTGGGTGTACACGGCGATGCACGGCGTGGGATGGGAGACCTTCTCCCGCATCATCGGCGACGCCGGCTACCCGGCGCCGTGGACGGTCGGCGAGCAGCGCGACCCGGATCCCACGTTCCGCACGGTCTCCTTCCCCAACCCCGAGGAGCCGGGCGCGATGGACCTCGCCTTCGCGAAGGCGCGCACGCTCGGCGCCGAGCTCGTGATCGCGAACGATCCCGATGCCGACCGCCTCGCGGTGGGCGTCCCCGACGAGTCCGCCGAGGGCGGCTGGCGCCGACTCAGCGGCAACGAGGTCGGCCTGTTGCTGGGCTGGCGCGCCGCACGCGCGGCCACCGCCGACGGCCCCGCCGCCCCGGGAACGTCGCTGGCGTGCTCGCTGGTCTCCTCCCCCGCCCTCGGCGCCGTCGCGGAGCGCTATGGGCTGGACTTCCACGAGACCCTCACCGGGTTCAAGTGGATCTCCCGCGCCCCGGGCATCGCCTTCGGCTTCGAGGAGGCCCTGGGCTACCTGGTGAACCCGGGCACGGTGCGCGACAAGGACGGCATCTCGGCCGCGGTCGCGCTGCTCGGTCTCGCCGCGGAGGCCCGTGGCCGCGATGCGACGCTGGTCGATCTGCTCGAGGAGGTGGCGGCCGAGGTGGGCCACTTCGCCAGCGGACAGGTGTCGATCCGCGTCGACGACCTCGCCGTGATCGGACGGATCATGGCGGCGCTGCGGCAGGATCCGCCCGCCGCGTTCGGCGACGTCGCGATCACCGGCGCCGAGGATCTGCTCACCGCGTCCGAGGGTGCCCCCGCGGGCGACGTGCTGCGCTACCGGCTCGCCGACGGCTCCCGGGTGATCGTGCGCCCCAGCGGCACCGAGCCCAAGCTCAAGGTCTACATCGACGCGCGCGCCGATTCGGCCGAGAGCGCCCGCGCGGCGGTCGCGCACCTCGACGCCGCGATCCGGGAGGTGCTGACGCGGCTGGGCTGATCCGGCCCGATACGCTCGGAGCATGGACTTCGCAGCGCCGATCACCCTCGAGAACGACTTCGTGCGGCTGGAGCCGCTGGCCGCGGAGCATGCGGAGGACCTCGCCGCCGCCACCGTCGGCCTCGAGGACCGCTGGTACACGGCCGTGCCGTCGGCCGAGGGTGTGCCCGCCGAGATCGCGCGGCGCCGTGGCCTGCATGCCGCGGGATCCATGAATCCCTTCGCGATCCTGCGCCAGGACACCGGCCGTGCCGTCGGGATGACCACCTTCTGCAGCATCGACCAGCCGAACGCCACGGTCGAGATCGGCTACACCTGGCTGTCGCCCGAGGTGCACGGCACGGCCGTGAACCCGTCCGCCAAGCGCCTGCTGCTGGCCCACGCCTTCGAGGCCTGCGGCGCGAACCGGGTGCAGTTCTGCACGCACTTCCACAATCGGCAGTCCCGCGCCGCGATCGAGCGGCTGGGCGCGAAGCTCGACGGGATCCTGCGCAACCACCGGCTCGGCGCCGACGGCACCCTGCGCGACACCGTCGTGTACTCGATCCTCCCGCACGAGTGGCCGGCGGTGCGCAGCGGCCTCGACGCCCGGCTCGAGCGGCGGCGCTGAGCGGGGCTCCCGCCCGCGCACAGCCGGAGGATAGGATCGGGGAACCGCGCACGGTGCCCGAGACCGCGCGCCGATGGGGAGAGCATGACGACGAAGTCATATGCGGTGATCGGCGCGGGCCCGTCCGGCCTCGCGGTCATGCGCGCGCTGCAGAAGGCGGGCGTGTCGGCGACGGGCTTCGAGGCCTCGCACGACGT
>JAFDWP010000287.1 GCA_018268435.1 Actinomycetota bacterium | reverse complement strand
GCGTCGGGATCCGGCACCACCCGCATCCTCGGCGTCGTGCACCTCAAGGACGTCGTGAAGGAGGGCCTGTCGGAGCGGTTCGCCGAACTGCGCAGCATGGGCATCCGCACGGTGATGATCACGGGCGACAACCCGCTCACGGCCAAGGCGATCGCGGCCGAGGCGGGCGTGGACGACTACCTCGCCGAGGCGACCCCGGAGGACAAGCTCGCCCTGATCCGCCGCGAGCAGGAGGGCGGACGCCTGGTCGCGATGACCGGGGACGGCACGAACGACGCCCCGGCGCTCGCCCAGGCGGACGTCGGCGTCGCGATGAACACCGGCACGTCGGCGGCCAAGGAGGCCGGGAACATGGTGGATCTCGACTCGGATCCGACCAAGCTCATCGACATCGTCCGGATCGGCAAGCAGCTGCTGATCACCCGCGGCGCGCTCACCACGTTCTCACTCGCGAACGACATCGCGAAGTACTTCGCGATCATCCCGGCGATGTTCATGGGCGCGTTCCCCGGGCTCGCGGCGCTGAACATCATGCAGCTGCACTCCCCCGCCTCGGCGGTGACGAGCGCGATCATCTTCAACGCGATCGTGATCGTCTTCCTCATCCCGCTCGCGCTCCGGGGCGTGCGATACACCCCGGCGAGCGCCTCGCAGATCCTCCAGCGCAACCTGCTGATCTACGGGATCGGCGGCGTCATCCTGCCGTTCATCGGCATCAAGCTGATCGACCTCCTCGTCGCCCTCATCCCCGGATTCTGACCTCCGGTCCTAGGAGAACATCATCATGTCGAACCTCCGCGGCACCGTCCGCATCACCGGCGTCGCCGTCCGCGCGATGCTCGTGCTCACCCTGCTCCTCGGCGTCGGCTACTCGTTGGCGATCACCGGCATCGGCCAGCTCGCGCTGCCCTGGCAGTCGAACGGCTCCCTCGTCGACGCGAAGGGGGACTCCACCGGCGGCTGGACCGGGGGCGCCGCCCCCGTGGGCAGCGCCCTGCTCGGCCAGTCGTTCGCCGACGCGCACGGCGAGGCCCTGCCTCAGTACTTCCAGCCCCGCCCGTCGGCGGCCGGGGACGGCTACGACCCGCGCTCCTCGGGCGGCAGCAACCTCGGGCCGAACAACCCCGACCTCGTGAAGACGATCGCCGAGCGGCGCGCGACGATCGCGGCGCGCGAGCACGTCGCCGAGTCCGCGGTGCCCGCCGACGCCGTCACCGCCTCCGGCTCCGGACTGGATCCGCAGATCAGCCCGGCATACGCGCTGCTGCAGGTGAACCGGGTCGCCGAGGCGCGCGGCCTGGATCCGTCCGCCGTGCGCACGCTCGTCGAGTCTATGATTCAGACGCGCGACGCGGGCTTCCTCGGCGCGGAGCGGGTGAACGTCCTGGAGCTGAACATCGCCCTGGACCGGATGCCGGGCTCCGCCCAGCGGTGAGTCCGGGACGAGCGGTGCGGTGAGCAGGGCGGCATGTCGGTGAGCGGAAGGGTGTCGGCGATGGCCGAGGGGCGGCGAGCGGGCGGATCCGGGTCCCGGGGACGCCTGCGCGTGCTGCTCGGGGCCGCACCGGGCGTGGGCAAGACCTACGAGATGCTGGGCGAGGGGCGTCGCCTCGCCGAGTCGGGCCGCGACGTGGTGATCGGGATCGTGGAGACCCACGGACGCGCCGCCACGCTCGCGCAGACCCGCGGCATCGAGCAGGTGCCGCGCCGGGCGGTGTCGCACCGCGGAGTGCAGCTCGAGGAGCTCGACGTCGACGCCGTGCTGGCGCGCCGCCCCGAGCTCGCCCTGATCGACGAGATGGCGCACACGAATGCGCCGGGGTCGCGCAACCCCAAGCGCTGGCAGGACGTGCAGGAGCTGCTGAACGCCGGCATCGACGTGATCACCACGGTGAACGTGCAGCACATCGAGTCGCTGAACGCCGTGGTGGAGAAGATCACCGGGGTCGTGCAGCAGGAGACCGTGCCGGACGAGGTGATCCGCGGCGCGGACGAGGTGGAGGTCGTCGACCTCGCCCCGCAGACCCTGCGCGACCGGCTCTCCGCGGGTCAGGTGTACCCCGCCGAGCGCATCGACGCCGCGCTCTCGAACTACTTCCGGCTCGGCAACCTCACGGCGCTGCGCGAGCTGGCACTGCTGTGGCTGGCCGACGAGGTCGACAGCGCACTGCGCAGCTACCGCAGCCAGCACGGCATCGACAGCGCCTGGCAGACCCGCGAGCGGGTGGTCGTGGCCCTCACCGGCGGCCCGGAGGGCGAGACGCTGCTGCGCCGCGGCGCCCGGATCGCGGCGCGCTCGGCCGGCGGCGAGCTGCTGGCCGTGCACGTCACCACGCAGGACGGCCTGCGCGGCGACCGGCCGGGGGCGCTCAGCACGCAGCGCGGCCTCGTGGAGTCGCTGGGCGGCAGCTACCACCAGCTGGTCGGCGACGACGTGGCGGGCACGCTCGTCGAGTTCGCGCAGTCGGTCGACGCCAGCCAGCTCGTGATCGGCGTCAGCCGGCGCACCCGGCTGTCCGCCGCGCTCACCGGTCCCGGCATCGGCGCGGAGATCATCCGCCGCTCCGGCGACATCGACGTGCACATCGTCACGCACTCTGCGGCGGGCCGCCGCGGCCCGCTCCCCGCCCTCCGCGGCGGTGCGCTGGGCTGGCGGCGTCAGCTCATCGGCTTCGCGGTGGCGCTCATCGGCGGACCGCTGCTGTCCTGGCTGCTGTTCGCGGTCAAGGCTCCCGGATCCATCACCACCGACGTGCTCAGCTACCAGCTGCTCGTCGTGGTGGTCGCGCTCATCGGCGGGCTGCGGCCCGCGCTGTTCGCCGCGGTGCTGAGCGGCGTCACCCTCGACTTCCTCTTCGTGGAGCCGCTGTTCACGGTGACGATCGCGGATCCGCTGCACGCGCTCGCGCTCGTGCTGTACGTCGTGATCGCGGTGCTCGTGAGCATCGTCGTGGACCAGGCCGCACGGCGGGCGCGGGCGGCCCAGCGCGCGTCCGGCGAGGCCGAGCTGCTCGCCGCCGTGGCGGGCAACGTGCTGCGCGGCGACAGCGCCCCCACCGCGCTCGTCGCCCGGGCCCGCGAGGCGTTCGGGCTGAGCGGGATCCGGCTGCTCGCCCCGGACGGCACGGTGATCGCCGTCGACGGCGAACCCGCCCCCGAGGGGCTCGCCGGGCGCACCTCGGCGGCCGCCCATGCCGCGCGCGTCGAGTCGGTGCCGGTCGGCGTCGGCGCGGACGGGCAGCCCCGGGCGATCCTCGAGCTGCACGGCGGCGAGCTGGACGCCGCCGGGCGACGTCTGCTGGACGCGATCGTGGCGCAGCTGGCGGCGGCGATCGAGCACACCGACCTGCGCGAGACCGCGGGCCGCGCGGCGGTGCTCGCGGAGACCGATCAGGTGCGCAGCGCCCTGCTCTCCGCGCTCAGCCACGATCTGCGTCGGCCGCTCTCCGCCGCCGTCGCCGCGGTCGGCGGGCTGCGCAGCGCGCACCGGCTCTCCGCCGAGGACCGCGCAGAGCTCGTGCAGACCGCCGACGAGAGCCTCGCCACGCTGTCCCGCCTGGTGACCGACCTGCTCGACGTCAGCCGCGTGCAGGCCGGCGTACTGGCCGTGTCGCTGAGCCCGGTGGACGCGGGGGGCGGCGTGGTCTCGGCCCTCGACGAGCTGTCGCTGGGCCCGGCCGAGGTGGAGCTCGCGCTCGATCCGGCGCTGCCGCCGCTGCGCGCGGATCCGGTGCTGCTGCAGCGGGTGCTCGTGAACCTGCTCACCAACGCGCTGCGGCACTCCCCGGAGGGCGAGCGCGTGATCGTGTCGACGAGCCGGCTCGGCGAGCGCGCCGAGATCCGGGTGGCGGACCGCGGCGAGGGGATCCCCGAGGATCAGCGCGAGAGCGCGTTCCTGCCGTTCCAGCGGCACGGCGACACCGACAACACGACGGGGCTCGGCCTGGGCCTCGCCCTGTCCCGCGGATTCGCCGAGGGCATGGGCGGTACGCTGACCGCCGAGGACACCCCCGGCGGCGGACTCACGATGGTGGTGTCGCTGCCCCTGGACGACACCGCGCCGTCCGACGAGGAGACCGGATCCCCAACCCCGCCCACCGAGGAGGACCCGCGATGAAACTGCTCGTCGCCGACGACGATCCCCAGCTCGTGCGCGCACTGCGGATCACGCTCGCCGCGCACGGCTACGACGTGATCGCCGCGCCCGACGGCGCCGCGGCGATCGCGATGGTCGCGCAGGCGCATCCGGACATCGTGCTGCTGGACCTCGGCATGCCGAAGCTCGACGGGATCGCGGTGATCGAGGCGCTGCGCGGCTGGAGCGACGTGCCGATCCTCGTCGTGTCGGGCCGCACCGGATCCGCCGACAAGGTCGAGGCACTCGACGCGGGCGCCGACGACTACGTGACCAAGCCGTTCCAGGTGGACGAGCTGCTGGCGCGGCTGCGCGCGCTCGCCCGCCGTCGCGGCGGGGCCCCGGCGGAGTCGTCCGTGTCGTTCGGCGACGTCGAGGTGGATCTGGCCTCCAAGGCCGTGCTCCGGGACGGCGCCCGCGTGCACCTGACCCCGACCGAGTGGCAGATCCTGGAGCACCTCGCCCGGCACCCCGGCGCGCTCGTCACCCGGCAGGAGCTGCTGCGCGAGATCTGGGGCACCGAGCAGGTCGCCGACACCGGATACCTGCGGCTCTACCTGTCCCAGCTGCGCAAGAAGCTCGAGCGCACGCCGAGCGCGCCCGAGCACCTGCTCACCGAGCAGGGCATGGGCTACCGGCTGGTGCTGGATCCCGCCTGACGGTCAGACCCGCACGCCCATCACACCCTGGATGAGCCGGTCGAAGACCCGTGCCGGCAGGATCCGGTGCGCGAGGACCATCGGCTTCGCACCGAAGCCGACACGGTACCGCGGGCGCGGACGGCGGGCCGTCGCCGCCCGCACGATCGCCCGGGCGATGACCTCCGGCGAGGAGGTCATCGGGGCGTGCGGCAGGGAGCTGCGCCCCAGGCTGACCGCCACCGCCTCCGCCTGCGCGGCGTACGGTCCCCCGCCCGAGGTCGTGCGCACGTTCGCGGCGGCGATCGCGCCCCACTCGGTGCGGATGGATCCGGGCTCGACGACGACCACGTCGACGCCGAAGGGTGCGAGCTCCATGCGCATCGCGTCGCTGAGCGCCTCCACCGCGTACTTGCTGGCGTGGTACCAGGCGCCCAGCGGCGTGGTGAACTGCCCGCCCATCGAGGAGATGTTGATGACCGTGCCGCTGCGCTGCGCGCGCAGGGACGGAAGCACCAGCTGCGCCATCCGTGCGAGGCCGAGCACGTTCACGTCGAGCTGCGCCTGCGCCTCGGTCAGCGGAACGTCCTCGAGCGCGCCGTAGGACCCGTAGCCGGCGTTGTTCACGAGCACGTCGATGCGGCCCTGCTCGGCGAGGATCCGGTCGACCGCGGCGCGGGCGGAGTCGTCGTCGGTCACGTCGAGCGCGATCGTGCGCACCCCCGCGGCGCGCAGCCCCGCCATCCGCTCGACCCGGCGCGCGGCGGCGTAGACGGTGAAGCCGGCGTCCTGCAGGCGTCGGGCGGCGGCCTCCCCGATCCCCGACGAGGCCCCCGTGACCAGTGCCACCCTGCCGCCCAGTGCGACCCTCGTGTCCATGACGACCTCCGCTGTTTCGCGCGAACCGCGCCGTGACGGCCGACGCCTTCCGACGGCCGGCCCCTTCCCGACGGCCGGCCCGGATGGGCGACCCCCGCACGTCAAGACTAGGAACCGGCGCGCGTGAGGGCCAGGCGCGGCCGATGCTCGAGCGTCGCCCGATCCGGGCTCAGACCCGGGCGCGCTGGGCGAGCGCCGCCTCGGTGCGCGTGGAGACGCCGAGCTTGCGCAGGATCGCCGAGACGTGCACGCTCGCGGTCTTGCCGCTGATGAACAGCCGCTCGCCGATCTGGCGGTTGCTGAGCCCCTCCGCGATGAGGTCCAGCACCTGCTGCTCGCGTGCGGTCAGCTCCACCCCGCCGGCACTGCCGCGTGCTGCGCCGAGGTGCAGCCCCGCGGCGTCGATGAACTCCGCCGTGCGCCGGCGCAGCGGGTCGTGACCGAGCCGCTCCGTCGCGGCGGCGGCGTCCTCGGCCGCCTCGACGGCCGCGGCGCGGTCGCCCTCGGCGACGAGCGCCCGCGCCCGCTCCAGGCGGACCACCGCGCGGAACACCGCCGGCACGTCGTCGGCGTCGGCCACCGCGATCGCCGCGCCGAGCCCTGCGGCGTCCGCGTCGAGCAGCGCGGTCAGCACGGCCGCCCACTGCGGGAGCTGGAGCTCGGCCGGCTGCGACGCCCACCGTGCGCGCACGAGGCCGGCGATCTCCTCGGCGAGCACGTGGTGCCCGTCCGCGCGCAGATCCGCGACCACCCGGCCGCCCTCGAGCAGGATCCGCCCCAGCAGTGCGAGCCGCTGCCCCGGGTCCTCGATCACCGTGCGCAGCGCTTCGGCGGCGCGCACCGGATCGCCGAGACCGAGCGCGATCAGGATCTCGACGTCGTGCAGCGAATACCAGACCTGCCGCTCGACCGCCGCGACGCCCTCGGCGGCGGGGCGCCATTCGGCCAGGACGCGGACCGCCTCCTCGGACTCGCCGCGCCAGACCAGGGCCCGGATGCGCGACATCGTCGAGTACATCCGGAACACCGGCAGGGTGCGCACGGTGAGGTCGAGCGCGGAGATCGCCTCCACCCGGTCGATCTCGCCGAGTTCGAGCAGAGGCTCCACCATGTTGTGCGAGAGGATGGCGCCGGTCGACCGCTCGACGCCGAGCGTGCGCGAGTGCGCGACGCCGGCCTCCGCGACCTCGACGGCCTCGTGGAAGCGACCGAGCATGTTCAGGCTGTCGGCGAAGTTGACGCGGTAGCGCAGCTGCGCGTCGTGATCGACGGCGTGCGCCCAGGACAGCCGGAAGTCGGCCAGCCCCGCCTCCACCTCGCCCAGGTGGATCCGGCTGCACCCGCGCAGGTTCGCCGCGACCGACATGACGTTCTCCAGACCGATCGACTCCGCCAGCCGGTAGGCCTCGTCGGCGGTCGCGACCGCGGCCTCGAGCCGACCCCCGACGAGGTGACGTCCGGCGAGATACCCGAGCAGCGCGGCGCGCAGCGGCTCCTGCCCGGGTTCGGAATCGATGACCGCGAGCGCCTCCAGGAACAGCTCCGCGGATCCGCCCCGACCGAGATTCTGCAGATAGAGGGCCTTGTCCCGCAGCAGGCGCGCATGCAGCGGCCGCGGGACGGTCGCCGGATCGATCTCGGACAGCGCGACCGTCACCACGGCGAGCGCGCGCTCCCCGTCGCCGCCGTTGCGCAGGATCGACCCGAGCTTGGCGAGCAGCGCGATGCGCCCGATCCCGGCGACCTCGGCCGCGTCGGGCACCTGGTCCCAGAGCTCGAGCGCGAGCTCGCCGAAGCGCGCCGCCGTGGAGAACGCGTAGCTGTGCTTCGCCTGCATCATCGCGCTCACCGCGGCGCCGAGGGCCCGCGGGGAGTCGTGCGCCTGATGCCAGTGGAACGCCAGCGCGGACGCGGATCCGTCGGCCGCCTCGAGCGCATCGGCGTAGGCCCAGTGCAGGCGCGCCCGCTCCCCCGGGAGCAGGTCGTCGTGCACGGCCTCGCGCAGCAGCGCGTGCCGGAAGCCATAGCTCTCGTCGTCGCGCACGGCGAGCACGCCCGTCGTCACCGCCTCGCGCAGTGCGTCGTCGAGGCGGTCGTCGCTGATGCCGGCGAGCGTGACGAGCAGGCTGTGCGGGATCGCGTCATCCGATCCGGAGGCGAGCCGCACAACCTTCTTCGCGTCGTCGCCGAGCGCGTCGAAGCGCGCCAGCAGCACGTCGCGCAGAGTGTCGGGCATGGGGCCCTGCACGTTGCAGAGCAGCTCCTCGATGAAGAACGGCACCCCTTCGCTGCGCTCCATGAGCCGCGCGAGCCCCGCGTCGTCGACGGCGCCGCGCAGCCCCTGCACGAGGTCGCGCACGGCGACGGCGTCGAGGCGGTGCAGGGTGACCCGATCCAGCAGCCGCGCACGCTCGGCCTCGGCGAGGAAGGTGCGCACGGCCCCGCCGCGGCGGACCTCGTCGATGCGGCAGGTGAGCAGGAACAGCACCGGGCGGCCGGCGAGGGCGCGCAGCAGGAACGACAGCATCGACAGGGTGGCCGCGTCGGCCCAGTGCAGGTCTTCCACCACGACCACGACCGGGCGG
>JAFDWP010000286.1 GCA_018268435.1 Actinomycetota bacterium | reverse complement strand
CCAGGCGCGAAGGAGGAGCAGACGTCGCCGTGATGGCACATGCACGCCGCAGCCTGTCGCGCCGGAACGGGCGAGAGCTGAGCGCGGGGCGTGGTCACGGTGGTCTCCTCACAGGATCGGTTCGATCAGGCTACGTCTGTGTGCGCCGGGGCGGAAACGCGCGTGAAACGTGCCGAAACACTCGGCCGGGATCAGCGTCGGGCGCGTTCACGACAGCGCTGGTCGCACCGCTCAGAGGCGGGGAGTGCGCGGCGGCGTCGTGCGTCGGGCGCCGGTCGCCTCGAAGGCGGCCGCGAGCTGCAGCAGCCGGGTGTCGTCGTAGGCGCGTCCCGAGATCGTCAGGCCGACCGGCATCGCGATGTCGGCCAGCGTGCCCATCGGCACGGTCACGGAAGGGATGCCGAGGTGTCGCGGCACGATGTTGCCGTTGGCGACCCAGACGCCGTTGCGCCATCCCTGATCCGCCGAGGCGGGGTTGACGTCCATGTCCGCCGGGCCGATGTCGGCCATGGTCGGGTGGATCACGGCGTCCAGCCCGAGCCGGTCCATCCAGTCCTCCAAGTCGATGCGACGGGTCTCCTCGAGACCGCGCAGTCCTTCCTCCATGTGCGGGATGGTCGTGAAGTCGGTGACCGGGTTCGCGCGGAACAGGTCGGGCAGCTCGTTGATGTCGTCATCGAAGCCGGTGTAGCGGTCGGGCAGTGCGCCCGGAGGCGCGGGGAAGATCGTGGTGCCATCGACCTGGGCCAGCGTGTTGAGCGCAGGATCGCCGTTGGCGCCGAGGAAGTCGTCCCAGCCCCAGGCGCACAGCTCGACGACCTCGCTGCGCAAGAAGTCGGCGGGGACGATGCCGCGCGTCGCGATGGTCGGGGCGCCGGCCCGATCGCCCTCGTAGTGGGACACCGCGGGGAAGTCGACCTCGACCACCTCGGCCCCGGCCGCCTCGAGGGCGGCGCGGGCGGCGCGCCACAGCTCCATGACCGACGCGCGGGTCTCGATGCGCTGCCCGGTCGGACCGCCGATCCCGGTGCCGGTGCCGGCCTCCGGATCCGCATTGATGTACATCCTCGGGACGCCGAACCGCGTGCCGCGCAGATCCGCGGGCTCGAGCGCGACGTAGGAGTCCGGCCGCACCTCGGACGCCGCCGGAAGCGGCACCCACGGCTGCGCACGCCAGAAGTCGCCGCGCGTGGTGTGATCGTCGGCGACGACGACGTCGAGGATCTCGAGCAGATCGGCGACCGAGCGCGCGTGCGGCACGACGATGTCCTGGGTCGGCACGAGCGGCCAGTTGCCGCGGACCGAGATGACGCCGCGGCTCGGGCAGTACGCGACGAGTGCGTTGTGCGATGCGGGGGCGCGTCCGCTCGACCAGGTCTCCTCGCCCAGGCCGAAGGCGGCGAAGGACGCCGCGGTCGCCGTCCCCGACCCGTTCGACGAACCGGATCCGAAGGCGCTCGTCAGCCAGTCGGCGTTGTAGGGGCTCTCGGCGCGACCGTACACGCCGCGTTGCATGCCGCCGTTCGCCATCGGGGGCATGTTGGTCAGCCCGAGGCAGATCGCGCCGCCGGCCCGGAGCCGTTCGATGGTGAACGCGTCGCGCTGCGCCACGAGGCCGGCGAAGGCGGGGGAGCCCGCGGCCGCCGTCAGCCCGCGCACCAGGTAGCTGTCCTTCGCGGTGTACGGGATGCCGTCGAGCGGACCGAGCGTCTTCCCTCGGGCGCGGCGGGCGTCGGACGCCGCCGCCTCCGCGCGCGCCTCCGGGTTGCGCACGACGACCGCGTTCAGCGCGGTCTCCGTGTCGGGCCCGTCGTAGGCGTCGATGCGCGCGAGGTAGGCGTCGACGAGCTCGACGGCCGTGGTCCCGCCGGCCTCGAGGGCCGCGCGCAGGCGGGCGATGGGGGTCTCGACGACATCGAACATGGGGCGGATCCTTCGGATGGTCGTGGTCGTGGTCGTGGTCGTGGTCGTGGTCAGCGGGAGAGCGTGGGCTGCTGCTGGGTGATGCAGTGGATGCCGCCGCCGCGGTCGAACAGCGGGCGGGCGTCGACGGTGACGACCTGGCGTCCGGGGTACGCGTCGGCGAGGATCTCGCGGGCGCGGGCATCCGCGGTGTCGTCGCCGAAGCCGCAGGCGATCACGCCGTCGTTCGTCACCAGGTGGTTCACATAGCTCCAGTCGACGAAGCCCTCCTCGTCGCGCAGCGTCGGCGGTGCGGGAAGGTCGACGACCTCGAACGTGCGCCCGGCGGCATCGGTCTGAGCGGCGAGGTGCGTGCGCAGCTCGGCGGACACAGCGAAGTCGGGGTGATCCGGATCCTGCTGCGCGTGCAGGAGGATCCGGCCCGGCGAGACGATCGCGGCGACGATGTCGACGTGGCCGTTGGTGCCGAAGTCGTCGTAGTCGCGGGTGAGTCCGCGGGGGAGCCACACCGCCTTGGTCGCGCCGATCGTGCGGAGCATCTCGGCTTCCACGCGCTGACGGTCGAGGAAGGCGTTGCGGCGCGGATCGAGCTGCACAGTCTCGGTGAGCAGGACCGTGCCCTCGCCGTCGACGTGGATGCCGCCGCCCTCGTTCACGAGCGTGGAGCTGACCAGCTCCGCTCCGGTCTCGGCGGCGATGATGCGGGCGTGCTGCGCCGCGTGCTTCCAGCTCGCCCAGGCGGGTGCGCCCCAGCCGTTGAACACCCAGTCCACGGCGCCGAGCACGCCGGGCCGCTCCGGATCGACGACGAAGGTGGGGCCGGAATCGCGCATCCAGAACTCGTCGACCGGCGCCTCCAGGATCGTGATGTCCGCGGACAGCATGCGCCGGGCGCGGGCCATCTCGCTCGGATCCACGAGCATGGTCACCGGTGTGAACGCCGAGACCGCGTGCGCGACCGCGGTCCAGGTCGCGTAGCCCTCCTCGCGCATGGCGTCGGTGTGGCCGAGGGTCTCGCCCTCGGCCGGGAAGGCCATCCAGACGCGGTCGTGGCGGGCGGTCTCGCTGGGCATCTGCCAGGGCATCGGTGCTCCTCGGATCAGGGTCACGGCACTTATTGAACAAGTGACCAACTAGCGATACGGTATAGCCCTATGAGCACCTCGTCAAGCCCCCGTTCGAAGCGGATGGCGCCGGAGCAGCGCGAGAAGGCGATCCTGGATGCGGCCGTGGGGCTCGCCCGCCAGGGCGGGATCGCCGGACTGACGGTGCGCACGGTGGCCGCGGCCGCCGGCGTCACCCCGGCGCTGGTCACGCACTACCGGCCGAGCATGGACGCGTTCGTGGCGGACGTGTTCGGCGCGATCGTCGGAGCGGAGCGCGCCGAGGTCGTGGCCTTCGGACGCGCCGGCGTGGGACTGCGGGCGCGCATCACCCGCATCGTGCAGACCCTCCTCGACGGTGACCGCGACGATGTGACCCTGGTCTGGGTGCAGGCGTGGGCCGCGGGCGCGCGCAACGAGGAGCTCGCTGCCCGGGTGCGCCACGAGATGGATCTGTGGCAGCGCGAACTCGACGCGATCGTCGCCGGGGGCGTCGCCGCGGGGGAGATCGCGCCCGCGCAGGCCGAGGGCGCGGCCTGGCTGCTGCTCGCCACGGTCGACGGCATGAACGCGCACTCGCTGGTCCGGTGGGCTCCGGAGGACCGCGCTGGGCTCGCGCGCCGCACGGTCGCCGCCGTCCTAGGCTGAGCCCGCGCGGCCGGGCCGGCGCAGTGCATCCCCACACCGGTCCCGTGAGACTCCACTTTCGCGGTGAGACTGCCCTACGGTGGTGCAGTCTCACCGCAAAAGTGGAGTCTCACGGAGATACGGCTCGGCGGGCCGGGGCGCGCCGGGCCGGGGCGCGGGCGGGGCGGGGCGCAGGCCGGGCGCGCAGGCGGGGCGGGGGCGCCGCGGTCAGGGGCGCAGGCCGGGCGGGGGCCGCGGTCAGGGGCGCAGGATCCGGAGCGCGGCGGTGGTGTCCGACACGGTCAGCTGCGGCGGGTACAGGCCCATGATCGTGAGCGCGGCGGCGTGGTTGGCCTCGTCCGAGCCGGCGCAGGCGTCGGCGGCGATCGTCACCCGCGCACCGGCATCCGCCGCGGCCAGGGCCGTCGAGATCACGCAGCAGTCGGTCGACACGCCGGTCAGCACGACCGGGGCGGATCCGACGTCCGTCGAGAGCCTCAGGAACCCTTCGATCGCGCCCCACTTGCCGAACGTCGGCAGGTCGAGAGTCGGGTGCGGCGACAGCCCGCGCGCCTGCGGCACCAGGTCGTACAGCGGGTCGTCAGCAGGCTTGTCGGCGAACGGCCAGGCGGCGAAGTAGTCGCCCCAGGAGGTGGTCCGGTCGGCCGTCGGGATCCAGCGCGTGACGAGCACCCGCTCTCCGGCCGCCGCGGCGAGACGCCGGATGTTCGCGAATGCCGCGGGGAACATCGGGGATCCCCAGTCCGACTCCGGTGCGGCGAAGATGTTCTGCGGGTCGATCACGACCAGCCAAGCGGGCTCCGCCGGCGCCGCTGCCGGCGCCGTCTCCCGGCTCACCGCTCGGGCGCTTCCTGCTCCTGACGACGGATCTTGCCCGCGCGTCCGAACCAGGTGACGACGAAGCCGAGCACGAGCGCGAAGAACACGCCGAGGTTGGCGTAGGCCCACTCGCCGTCCTTGCCGCCGATGATCCCGAGGAAGTAGCCCTGCCAGTTGTTCCAGGGGGCGGCGTCCGCGAACGTGTTGATCACGAAGCCCCAGCCGATCACCGACGCCACGAGCAGGGTGCCGATCGACAGGCCGTCCCACGCGCCGTAGCGGCCGCGTGCGTCGAACAGCGCCAGTTCGTCGTAGTCCTTCTTGCGGCGCAGGATGTCGGCGATCAGGATCCCGGCCCACGCCGCCATCGGTACACCGAGCGTGATCAGGAACGACTGGAACGGTCCGATGAAGTTCTGCGCGAAGAACACCACAACGATCGTGCCGATCGTGAGGATGACGCCGTCGACGGCTGCGGCAGCCGGGCGGGGGATGCGGATCCCCAGGCTCAGCAGGGTGAGGCCGGAGGAGTAGATGCCGAGCACCGCTCCGGACACCAGGGTGAGGATCGCGACGATGAGGAACGGGAACAGCGCCCATGCCGGGAGCAGGGTCGCGAGGGCCCCGATCGGGTCGGCGCCGACGGCTTCGCTGAGCTTGTCGTCCGAGCCCGCCAGCAGCAGGCCGAAGAAGACCAGGACGATGGGCGCGACGGATCCGCCGATCGTGTTCCAGGCGACGATCTGGGAGTCGGAGGCGGTGCGCCTCTGGTAGCGCGACCAGTCTGCGGCGATGTTGATCCAGCCGAGGCCGAAGCCGGTCATCACCATGACGAGTGCGCCGATCGTCTGCGCCAGCGTGCCGTCGGGGTGCGAGAACGCCTTGGCCCAGTCGATGCTGCCGACGGTGAGGATGAGGAACAGGATCGTGAAGGCGCCGGTGAGCCACGTCAGCACCGACTGCAGCCGCATGATCGTGTGGTAGCCGAGCACCGAGGCGGCGACGATGAGTGCGGCGACCACGATGGTCGCGATGATGTGCACGGCGACGTCGCCATCGGCGCCCACCCAGCCGAGCTGGTGCAGCACGGTCGTGGTCGCGAGCACCGCGGTGATCGTGAGCGACGTCTCCCAGCCGATCGAGGTCAGCCAGGAAACGATGCCGGGGATCTTCTGCCCCTGCACGCCGAAGGCCGCACGGGACAGCACCATGGTCGGTGCGGATCCGCGCTTGCCGGCGATCGCGATCAGCCCGCACAGGGCGAACGACACCACGATGCCGATGATCGACACCACGGTCGCCTGCCACAGCGAGATCCCGAAGCCGAGCAGGAACGATCCGTACGACATGCCGAACACCGACACGTTGGCGGCGAACCACGGCCAGAACAGGTCGCGGGGGCGCGCGGTGCGCTCCGACTCGGGGATGATCTCGATCCCGTTGCGCTCGATCAGGGCGCCGGATGCGGTCGTGTTCTCAGCGGACATGGCAACATCCTGGCAGGGCGCGGGCCGCAGCGGGGAGAGCGATCGACGTGTCGGGGAGGGATCCGCGTCCTTCCGGCGTCGGATCCGCCGCGCGACCGCCCTCGGAAAACCCGTCGCGATCCGGCGCGCCGGGCGGTACGATATCCGCGACCCGTCGATCCGACACGGCATTCTGCTCGTCGTCGGGCGCCCGTAGGCTTCCGGGTCGAAAGGATCCGCCATGGACCCCGCGCGCATGCATGCCGCCTCTCCCGAATCCGCCGCGATCGTCGACGCCGTGCTCGACTACTCGCGCCGCCGGATGCTCGCCACCGATGTGCCGCTGGACAAACCGCAATCCGAGGCCGAACTGCGCCGCCTCGTCGGCACGACCATCACCGATGCCGGGCTCGGCGCCCAGCGCGCGCTGAGCGTGTTCGAGCACATCCTGGCCCCGGCCTGCCTCACCACGAGCCATCCGAACTACCTGTCCTTCATCCCCAACGCGCCCACGGTGGCGGCGATGGCGTTCGACCTCGTGGTCTCGGCGTCGGGGCTCTACGGCGGCAGCTGGCTCGAGGGCGCCGGCGCGGTGCATGCCGAGAACGAGGTGCTCTCCTGGCTGGCCGCCGAGTTCGGTCTGCCCGCGACCGCGGGCGGCGTCTTCGTGCAGGGCGGGACGATCGGCAACCTGTCGGCGCTCGCCGCAGCGCGTGACAAGGCCGGTCGGCGCCTGGACGCGGCGGGCACGCCGCGACCCGCGCGCTGGAAGCTCGTCTGCAGTCTGGAGGCGCACTCCTCGAACAAGTCGGCCGCGAAGATCATGGACGTCGACGTGATCGCGGTGCCGGCGGGCGCCGACGGGAAGCTGCATGCGGATGAGGTGCGCGCGGCCCTGGAGGAGCACGGCGAGGCGGTCTTCGCCGTCGTCGCGACCGCGGGATCCACCAACTTCGGCATCCTCGACGACATCGCCGGCATCGCCGCCCTCAAGGACGAGTTCGAGTTCTGGCTGCACATCGACGGCGCCTACGGGCTCACGGCGATGCTCGCTCCCGAGGCCCGGGAGTGGTTCGCCGGCGTCGAGCGGTGCGACTCGCTCGTCGTGGATCCGCACAAGTGGCTGTTCTCGCCGTTCGACTGCTGCGCCCTGCTGTACCGCGATCCGACGGACGGCCGCCTCGCGCACACGCAGCACGCGGAGTACCTGGACACCCTCACCGACACCGACGAGTTCAGCCCCTCGGACTACTCGATCCAGCTCACCCGGCGCCCGCGCGGGCTGCCGCTGTGGTTCTCCCTGGCGACCTACGGCGTGGACGCGTACCGGGCGGCGGTGAGCTCGGCGCTCTCCCTCACCCGCCGGATCGCGGACGAGATCGCGTCCCGCCCCGAGCTGCGTCTCGTGCGCGCCCCCGAGCTGTCGGTCGTGGTGTTCGAGCGCGAGGGCTGGGAGCGGGCCGACTACGACCGGTGGTCGGACGCGCTGCTGCAGTCGCAGCAGGCGCTGGTGGTGCCGAGCTCGCACGCGGGCCGCGTCAACACGCGCTTCGCGATCCTCAACCCGCTGACGACGTTCGAGGATCTCGTCGCGATCCTGGACACGATGCGCTGATCTGCCGGGACCGTTCTCAGGATGAATCGCCGTTCCGAGGGGCGAAGGCACCGGTTCTTCCGGTCCGAAGCGAATCCGTCCTGAGAACGGGCCGACTCAGCCCGCGAAGAATGCCTTCGCGACGGCGGTGAGGTCGTGCAGGTCGCTGACGCCGGCGAGCTCGCGCGCGGAGTGCATCGAGAGGATCGGGATCCCCACGTCGACCGTGCGGATCCCGATCCGGGTCGCCGTGATCGGGCCGATCGTGGATCCGCAGGGCACGTCGTTGTTCGAGACGAACTCCTGCGTGACGACGCCGGCCGCGTCGCACCAGCGGTGCCAGGCGGCCGCGCCCACGGCGTCGGTGGCGTAGCGCTGGTTGGCGTTGATCTTCAGGATCGGGCCGGATCCGAGCACGGGCTGCACGACCGGGTCGTGCTTGCCGGCGTAGTTCGGGTGCACCGAGTGGCCGACGTCGCTGGACAGGCACCACGACCCGGCGTACGCCCGGCGCACGTCGACGGTGTCGGCGCCGAGTCCGGCGTAGACGCGCTCCAGCACGTCCTCCAGGATGGGGCCGGCGGCGCCCGAGCGGGATCCGGATCCGAGCTCCTCGTGGTCGAACGCCGCGAGCATCGCGATCGCGTCCGTCCCGCCGTGCGCGGCGACCTCGCCGAGGGCCACGACGCCGGCGTGCACCGACGCGAGGTCGTCCAGGCGGCCGCTCGCGAAGAACGCGTCGTCCTTGCCGAACACGGCACCGCGGGCGGAGTCTGCGACCACGGCGTCGAACCCGCGGATGTCGAGCGGATCCACGCCTGCGGCGTCGGCGAGCTCGGCGAGCAGGTCGGCTTCGAGCGGATCGCCCAGGCCCCACACCGGCTGTGTCTCGTACTGCTTGTCGAGGGCGAGGCCGTTGTTCACGCCGCGATCGAGGTGGATCGCGAGCTGGGGCAGGCGCAGCAGCGGCCCGGTCGCGGCGAGCACCACGCGGCCGTCGGTGAGGGCGAGCCGGCCGGCGAGGCGCAGCTCGCGGTCGAGCCACGAGTTCAGCAGCGGCCCGCCGTACACCTCGACGGCGGCCTGCAGCCAGCCCTTGGCGCCGGTGGTCGGGCGCGGCTTGAGCTTGAAGCCGGGGGAGTCGGTGTGCGCGCCGAGCACGTGCACCGGCGTCGTCGCCGTGGCGGCCACGGGCACGATCCACGCGATCGCGGCGCCGTCGCGGACGATGACGAACCGGCCGCCGCGCTGTGCCGGCCACTCCTCGGCCTCGTCGAGCCGGGTGAAGCCCTGCGCCTCGAGGCGCCGGGCGACCTCCTCGGCCGCGTGGTAGCTGGACGGCGAGGCCGCGATGTAGTCGGTCAGATCCTCGACGTGCGTACGGGCATGGGCGGCGTGGGACATGAGAACCTTCCGAGGCGAGGCGCGACCGTCGAGACGGTGCAGAGCACCTTCGATCGTAGCCGCGCCCCCTGTGCGTTCCCGTCGCAGAAGATGCCGCCGTACGGCCCGGAAAGCGGCAGGAAGTGCGACGGGAGCGGATCCTGACGGACCGCTCCCTGCACTTCCAGGATACCTCCGAGGGTGGGGCTTGCGGCAAGGGCCCCCGGCGGGGGCAGACTGGGCCGGTTCCTGAGCGAGGTCGGCGCAGCCGACCGAGACGAAGGACGCCCAGGAACCGGAGGATCCGTGCGCCCTGAAACCACACCCGAGACCACCCCCGCACCGACACCCGTGCCGGCGTCGCCGTCGGTGTTCGCCCTGCCACCGGGGCTCGTCCGGAAGTCCGCCCCCGCCCTGATCGCCGCCGACGACGCCCACCTCGCGGCGGTCCGTGCCCGCCTCGCCGAGGAGATCGCCGCACTCGAGCACCGTCTCGCCGAGGTGCGGGCCGCCCACGCCCGGCTCGGACAGGAGGCGCTGGACCGTGATCTCGAGATCCACCGCACGACCTCCCGGCTGCAGCTGCTGCGCCGGTTCGGGGTCGACCTCTGCCTCGGCCGCATGGTGGTCGCCGGAACCGGCGGCGCCCCCGTGGACCCCGACACCGACGACGCGTCCGAGACGGTCTACATCGGCCGGATCGGGCTGTCGGATGCGGCCGGGCACCGGCTGCTCGTCGACTGGCGTGCCGCCGCCGCCGAACCGTTCTTCGCGGCCACGCACGCCGACCCGGCGGGGCTGGTCAGCCGACGGCGCTACCGCTGGGCGTCGGGGCCCGGCGGCGAACGCCGGATCACCGACTACTGGGACGAGGTGTTCGACCCGGCCGCCTACACGGGTGCCGGGGCCGACGCGGAAGCCGCGCTGGACGACCAGTCCGCGTTCATCGCCAGCCTCGGCGCCTCGCGCTCGCCGCGGATGCGGGACGTGCTCAGCACCATCCAGTCGGACCAGGACGCGATCATCCGCGCCTCCTCGCGCGACGCGCTCGTCGTCGACGGCGGACCCGGCACCGGCAAGACGGTCGTCGCGCTGCACCGCGCCGCCTACCTCATGCACGCCGAGCAGCGGCTGAGCCACGGCGGGATCCTGTTCGTCGGGCCGCATCGGTCGTATCTCGACTACGTCGAGGACGTGCTGCCGAGCCTCGGCGAGGACAGCGTGCGGGTGTGCACCCTGGCCGACCTCGCCCCCGAGGGACGCGCGGGCGACCGCATGGCGGAGGAGTCGGATCCCGTGGCTCGCCGCCTGAAGGAGGGCACCCGCCTGCTCGATGCCGTGACGAGCGCCGTGCGCTATCACGAGCATGCACCGACGGACCCCCTGCAGGTGGAGACCCCGTGGCGGGACGTCATCGTGGAGCCGTCGGCATGGACGGAGGCGTTCGACGCGCCGGAGCCCTGCGCCGCGCACAACGACGCCCGCGACGAGGTGTGGGACTCGCTCATCGGGGCGCTCGTGGAGGAGAACGCCGACGACGACGTGCCCGCGCGCCTGCTGGATCGTGCGCTGCGCCAGAGCCCGTCGCTGCAGCGCGTCTTCGTGGCCGCGTGGCCGGTGCTGGATCCGGCCGGCGTCGTCGCCGACCTGTGGGGCACGCCCGCCTACCTGCGGATCTGCGCACCGTGGCTCACCGCCGAGGAGCGGGCGGCGCTGCGCCGGGACGACCCGCGAGCCTGGACCCGTCAGGACCTGCCGCTGCTCGATGCGGCGCGGGCGCTCATCGGCGACCCGGCCGGCGCGCGGCAGCGCCGGCGCCAGGAGGCGGTCACCGGGGAGGAGGGCGAGTACCGAGAGCGGGTGCTCGACGAGCTGCTCGCGGCCGACGACGACAAGGAGAGCGCGAT
>JAFDWP010000285.1 GCA_018268435.1 Actinomycetota bacterium | reverse complement strand
GTCGACGATGGTGCGGATGATCTCGGCGAGCGCGGTGGGGGCGGTCTCCTGCAGGTTGTGGCTCCCGTCCAGGTGCCGCACGCCCGCAGTGGGCAGGCGCGTGCGGAACACGCGCTCGGCGTCGTCCGAGACGAAGCCGTGCGCTGCCCGCACCAGGATCACCGGCACCGTGACCGAGGCCAGGTCGGCCCAGCCGTGCTCTCCGAGGATCCCTGCCTCCGGGGCGGGGCCACCGGAGGCGTCGGCCGGGGGCGCGGCCAGAAGCCGGGCCGCGATGTGCGCGAAGTGATGCTTCCACTCCACGCGGCCGTCCGGGCGCACCCGCGTGTTCAGGAAGACGCCGCGGACGGTGTCCTCGCGGGATCCGCCGAAGCCGAACCGCTGGGCGCGGTCGACGAGCTCGTCGACCGACGCGCCGTCGATCACGCGGTAGAACTCGCGCAGCGCGGCGGGCCCCACGGTCTGGTCGACGCCGGGGGTGATGTCGACGATGACGAGCTCGCGCACCCGTTCGGGCGCGCGGGCGGCGACGGCGGCCGCGGCGAGTCCGCCGAGAGACTGCCCCACGAGCACTTGCGGACGATCCGTCCAGATGCGCAGCGCCTCGATCACGTCGGCGGCGAGGGTGCGGCCGGTGTAGTCGGCGTCCTCGCGCCAGGAGGAGTCGCCGTGCCCTGCGAGGTCGATCGCGAGCGCGGGCCGGCCCAGCGCGAGCACGGTCGTGTCCCAGGTGTGGGCGTTCAGTCCGGCGCCGTGCAGCAGCGTCACCTCGACGGGGTCGTCGCCGTAGCGCAGGGCGCTCAGCGTGCGGCCGTCGGCCAGCGGCAGGGACAGGCGTCGGACGGCCGGGGCGTCGACGCCGAGGGCGCCCGCCTGTCCGGGCAGGAAGGAGAACTCGGCGGTCTCGTCTGGAGTGGCGGGGGACACGCCTTCATTGTGCTACTCCGGCGGCTTTCCGGCGAAATGGGAGGGCGGAAAGATCAGTGGAAATGCGCCCTGAGTGTAAGAAATGCCGTCACAAATGGATCCTCGTAGGGCAATCTGATCTCAGAACGCGTCGAGCCCGGTCAGGGCGCGACCAAGGATCAGCTGGTGGATCTCGTCGGTCCCCTCGTAGGTGCGCACGGACTCCAGATTCGCGGCGTGACGCATGACCGGGTACGCATCGGTGATGCCGTCGCCGCCGAGGATGGTGCGGGCCTGATGTGCGATCGCGAGCGCCTCGCGCACGCTGTTGAGCTTGCCCACGGAGATCTGCGCCGGGGTGAGCGCCCCGCGCTCCTTGAGCCGTCCGAGGTGCAGCGCGAGCAGGATCCCCTTCTCCACCTCGAGCAGCATGTCGGCGAGCTTGGCCTGCGTGAGCTGGTTGGCGCCGATCGGTCGACCGAACACCTCCCGGCTGGTGGAGCGCTCCAGGGCGGCCTCGAGACAGCTGCGCGCCGCCCCCATCGCTCCCCAGACGATGCCGTAGCGCGCCTCGTTCAGGCAGCCGAACGGGCCGGACAGCCCCTCGGCGCCCGGCAGCATCGCGTCCGCGTCCAGGCGCACCGCCTCCAGCGCCACGTCGCACTGCACGGACGCGCGCATGGACAGCTTGCCGGTGATCGGCGTGGCCGTGAAGCCGGGAGTCGTGGTGGGCACCAGGAATCCGCGCACCGCTCGACCGCCCTCGCCGAAGGCGGGGTCGTCCACGCGTGCCCACACCACCGCGACATCGGCGAGCGACGCCAGCCCGATCCAGCGCTTGGCGCCGTCGATCACCCAGCCGTCCCCGTCGCGGCGTGCGGTGGTCGTCATCGCCGCCGGGTCGCTGCCGCCCTGCGGTTCGGTCAGCGCGAAGCAGCCGACGGCGTCCCCGGCCGCCATCCGCGGCAGCCACTGCTGCTTCTGCTGCTCCGACCCGTACTTCGCGATGGCGCTCATCGCGAGCGAGCCCTGCACCGAGACGAAGGTGCGCCAGCCGCTGTCGCCCGCCTCCAGCTCGAGGCAGGCGAGCCCGTACGAGACCGCGCCGGCACCCGCGCAGCCGTAGCCGCGCAGATGCATGCCGAGGAAGCCGGCATCGCCGAGCTCGGCGATGAGCTCGCGACGGAAGTAGCCCCGCTCGAAGTCCTCATCGATCACGGGCAGGATCCGCTCCTGGGCGAACGCGCGGGCGCGCTGCTGCCATTCGCGCTCCTCGGGGGTGAGCAGGGCGTCCAGGTCGAACACGGCATCGGTGCGGGGAGCGGTCGTCATCTCAGGTCCTTTCAGAGCGCCATGCGGCGGGGGAGGAGTCGTTCAGGGCGGGCGGCGGCGTACGGTACGCGGCGGGGGCCGTGCCGAGACGGATCGGGTTCGCGATCGTGCGGGAGCCGCCGATGCCGACCACGGGGTCGAGCCCCAGCCGTTCGGCGAACGCGATCGCCTCCGACACGTCGTTGACGAGCCCCGCGGGCACCCCGACCGCGCCGAGGCGATCGGCCCAGTGTGCGGCGGAGGCGGCTCGCAGCGACTGCTCCAGCAGCACGGTGAGCTCCCGGCGATGCGCGACGCGGTCTCCGTTCGTGCGGAACCGCGGGTCCGCGGCCAGCTCCGGCCGCTCCAGCACCTGCGTCAGCGCTCGGAACTGCTTGTCGTTTCCGACGGCGATGACGAGGTCGCGGTCGGCCGCGCGGAACATCGCATAGGGCGCGATCGACGGATGCGCGTTGCCGAGCCGCGGCGGAGGCGTCCCGGTGGCGAGCGTGGAGGCCGCCTGGTTCGTGAGCGCCGACAGCAGGCTCTGGAGCAGGTTCACCTCGACCCGCTGGCCGAGCCCGGTGCGGTCGCGCGCGCGCAGCGCCAGCAGGATCCCGCTCACCGCGTTCTGCCCGCACAGCACGTCGACGAGCGCGACGCCGGCTTTCGCGGGGTCTCCGCCCGGATCGCCGGTGATCGACATCAGGCCTCCGACGGCCTGCACGAGCAGGTCGTAGCCCGCCAGCGTCGCGCCCGCGCCGGCGCCGAAGCCCGTGATCGAGCAGTACACGATGCCCGGATTGACGGCGCGGACGGAGGCCTCGTCCAGACCGAAGCGGTCCATGACGCCAGGGCGGAAGTTCTCCACGAGCACATCCGCCGTGCGCGCGAGCCGGAGCGCCTCGGCACGGTCCGCCTCGGCGGTCAGGTCGAGCGAGACGGAGCGCTTGTTGCGGTTCACGCTGCCGAAGTAAGTGGCCATGCCGTCGGCATCGACCGGGGGATGCCAGTGCCGGGTGTCGTCGCCGGCGGGCGGCTCGATCTTCAGCACGTCGGCGCCGAAGTCGGCGAGCGTCATGGTCGCGTAGGGGCCCGCCAGCACCCGCGAGAAGTCGGCCACGCGCACGCCGTCGAGCACCCCGCGCTCCTCGGTCCGCCCGCTCATGCCGTCAGCTCCTTCGCCGTCCGCCCACCATCGCTCTCATCCTACGGACGCGGCGGCCGTGCGCCAGGCCGCATCGGGCGCTTGACGCCGGGGAACGTCGGCGGCCCCGGCCGATCCGGCGCGCCCTAGGCTGGGGGCATGATCCGGATGCGAACGGCGCGGGTGCGCGGATGACCGTGCTGAGCGTGCCCGGGATCACGAACCTGCGTGACGTCGGCGGCATACCGGTCGGCACCTCGCGAATCCGCGATGGCGTGCTGTTCCGCTCGGGCAACCTCGCGCACGTCGGCCCGGAGGCGCAGAGCTTCCTCACGGCGCAGGTCGCCCGGGTCGTGGATCTGCGCGACGACAGCGAGGCGAGTGCGGAGCCGTGCGCGCTGCCGGGCCTGCGCATCGACCGCGTCCCGCTGTTCGCCGGTTCGGTGACGTCCTTCCTGCTGGGCGATGTGAGCCTCGCGGGACTGTACCGGCACATCGTCGACGACGGTGCGGACCGGATCGTGCAGGTGACGCGGATCCTGGCGCAGGGGGAGCCGACGCTCGTGCACTGCACGCTCGGCAAGGACCGCACCGGTGTGAGCGTCGCCCTGGCGCTCGCCGCGGTCGGCGCCGATCGCGATGCGATCGTGCAGGACTACGCGCTCACCGAGTCGCAGCTGCCGGAGTCGCGCAACCGGGCGATCGCGAAGTGGCTGGAGGAGCGGCTGCCGATCGCGCGCGACGCGATCGCGGTGGCGACCCAGTCCCCGGCGCCGGTGATGCGCGAGCTGCTCGCCGGCGTGGACGCCGAGCACGGCTCAGCGGCCGACTACCTGCTCGCCTCCGGCCTGACCAGGGCCGAGCTGGATGCCCTGGGCAGTGCGCTGGTCGGCTAGCCGCGGATCGGGGATCGCGGTTCCCTCGGACACGTCGAGGTAGGTTAGGCAACCCTTCATTCGGTGATATCGTGGAACGATCATGACCACGACCGCGATCCGCACCACCGCACGCGCCGAGCGCCGTGCCGCGCGCCGCTCCACGAAGGCTCAGCACCTGATCGTCGCCGACGAGGGTTCGCTGGCCGAGCTGGAGACGCTGCTCGCGACACTGCCGCTGTGCGCGACTGGACGTGTGTTCATCGAGGTTCCCGACGCGGCATCGGTCTCGGTCGTCACGGTTCCGCCCCGGATGACGGTCGCCTGGCTGCCGCGTGCGGCGCGCAGCGGAGCCCCCGGAACCGGTCGGCGCTGCGCCCCGGGGACGGCGGCGTCCCGCGCGGCGATCGCCTGGGCCGACGAGATGCTCTGCGACGGCGCCGAGGACCACACCTCGGTGACGCTGCTCGGCGGTTTCCTGGGCACGGCGGACATCGCCGAGCACCTCACCGAACGGCTGGGCATCGCTCCCGAGCGGATCGCGACCCCGGAGCGCTTCGGCCTGTTCTGAGCCGCAGGCGGTCAGCGCCGCGGGAGGTAGTGCCCGTCCGCCAGGCCCGCCTCGATCTCGAAGCGGTTGCGCAGCGGATCCCGTCCGGCGAACAGGTACAGGACGGGCATCAGCAGGCCGTATCGCAGCCACTGCTGCTTGTGCACCGCCTCGTGCCGCAGCACCCGGTCATCCGGCGCGGCGTCGCCGGTCAGGTAGCAGCCGGCCACGCACACTCCTCCGCGGGCGAACGTCCACGACGGCATGCCGCGGAAGATCCACAGGCCCTCGCGGCGCTCGATCGGCCCCGTGCTCCACAGGCCGCCCCAGGTCCAGCCCACGGCCATGCCCCAGGCGTAGCCGAGCCGGCTGATCGGCGAGCGCAGCAGGATGCTCGGCAGGCGCAGGTCGCGGCGTCTGCCGCGCTGCAGGATCCGCGCGGCTTCGGCCTCGATGGCGGCGATCCTCGCGGCGTCGCCTGCCGTCACGCCAGGGCGCCGATCAGGCGCAGGATCGCGCCCAGGTCATCGACCGCGGCACCGGGGGAGCGCGGCGCGAAGCCGGCGATGGTGGCGCCCGCCAGCGGCACGCGCTCGCGGAGCGCACGCACGGCGGCGACGACCTCGGCGGTGCGCAGCCCGAACGGGACGGCGGAGGAGACTCCGGCCAGCTCCGAGGGATCCAGCACGTCGACGTCGATGTGCACGTACGCGCGCGCGGCACCCGTCGCGGCGACGGCGTCCGCGAGAGCCTGCACGTCGCCGAGCTCATCGAGGCGGACGATGCCGGAGGAGAGCAGGTACTCGCTCTCCGGGCCGTCCTCGGAGCGGGCGCCCACGAGCACGACGCGCTCCGCGCTGAGCCCGTCGGGCCCCTCGATCGGGAACGACTCGTCGCCGAGCAGAGCGCGCAGCGCCATGCCCGCGTAGGCGCCGGACGTGGACGACTCCGGGGTGTTCAGATCCGGATGCGCGTCGAACCACACGATCGCGACATCGTGCAGGGCGCCCGGGAGGGCGGCGACCGCGGCGACGCTGACGCCGCAGTCACCGCCCACCACGAGCGTGGGTTCGGCGTGCGCCGTGATCGCTTCCTCGATGAGCTCCCTCGTGCGGCGCAGGCTGCTGAGCCTGTGCACGCCCGTGCCCTCGGCGTCTCCCGCCTCGAGCGGCACCTCCAGCACGGTGGTGCGCGCGCTGGGGAGGTCGCCGGCGATGGCCGACGCCCCCTCGGTGAGCAGCATCGCCCGCGGGGCAGGGGAGCCCTGCCACTGCGGAACGACGAGGAAGCGCGTCATGTCAGCCCTCGAGTGCTTCCTGCGGCTTGGCGGATCCGGCCTTCAGCTCGGCGAGACGGGCCTCGACCTCGGTCAGCTGACCGATGTCCTCGAGGCTCTCGAACTGCGCGTCCAGGCTGGACGCGGCGAGCTCGGCCTTGCCCTGCGCGAGCGCCTCCTGGCGGCGCACCTTGTCCTCGAACCGGCCCAGCTCGCTGGTGGGGTCGAGCACGTTGATCGAGGAGACCGCGTCCTGCACCTTGGTCTGCGCCTCGGCGACCTTGGCGCGGGCGAGCAGCTCGCTGCGCTTGTTCTTCAGCTCGCCGAGCTTGTCCTTCATGCCGTTCAGGCCGGTCTTGAGCTTGTCGACGATCTCCGTCTGGGCCGCGATCTGCGGCTCGGCCGTCTTCGCCTCCTGCTCGGAGCTGATCTGACGCTGCAGCGCCACCTTTGCGAGGTTGTCGAACTTGTCGGCGTCGGCGGTACTGCCCGCGGAGCGCAGCTCGTCGGCCTTGCGGCTGGCGGCGAGCGCCTTGTTGCCCCACTCGGCCGCGGACTGCACGTCCTCCTGGTGGTCGCGCTCAAGCAGGCGCAGGTTGCCGATCGTCTCGGCGATCGCCGACTCGGCATCCGCGATGTTGTTCGTGTAGTCGCGGACGAGCTGGTCGATCATCTTCTGCGGGTCCTCGGCTGAGTCGAGGAGCGCATTGATGTTGGCCTTCACCAGGGTGGAGATGCGGCCGAAGATGGACTGCTTGGTCATGGGGTGTCCTTTCCAGATTTCCGGTCGAAGAGGTCGTGCACGTGTAGAGAGGGAGAGGTCCGGGCTGTCAGAAGCGACCGCCCGATCCGCCGCGGCCGCCGCCCCCGAAGCTGGACGGGCTGAACCCGCCGCCGCCGCTGGAGCGCCAGCCGCCGCCGCCCCATCCGCCGCTGCTCCTGCCGCCACCGCCGCCGGACAGGATGCCGCCGATGATGCCGCCGAGGATCGCGTCGCCCATGCCGCTGCTGCCGCGGCCACCGCCCCCGCCGCCCCAGCCGCCCCCGGATCCCCAGGAGTCGATCGCGCCGGCGGCGAGCTGCGTGGCCTCGCGGGCGAGGGCGATCGCGCGCTGCGCGTGCTGGAGGGATGCGTTCGGATCCGCGAGGCGGGCGGCCTCGGCCTGGTCGTACTCCGCAGACGCCTGCGCGGCCCTGGTGCGCGCGTCGGCGCCGATCGCACCGCGGTGGGTGGTGATGTAGCTGTTCGCCGTGGAGATCTCGGCGCGTGCCTGCGTGAGCGTCTGCTCGAGGACCTGCTGCGCCCGCTCGGCCTGCTGCTGAGCGTTGCGGATCGTGTCCACGGTGCTGTCGATGCGCGTGTTCGCGGCGGTGAGCGACTCCAGGACCACCTGGGGACGGCGGCCGGTGCCGGTCGCATCCGTGCGGGCCTGATCGAGCGCGGTCCGGGTCGCGGCGACGGCGGCGCTCAGCTCGGCGGAGGGCGGCAGTGCTGCGGCGCCCGCGAGGTCCTGCTCGAGGTTCGCGATGAGCGCCTGCGACTGCGCCTCGGTCGAGGCGAGGTCCGTCCGCAGGGTCGTGATCGCGTCGGCCAGCTGGGTGGCCTGCAGGACGCCCTCCTCGCCCGTGCGGATCGCGAACGCGGCCTCGCCGCGCTTGCCCTGCCCGATGAGCTCCCCGGCCTGGGCGATGTTCGTGTCCGCGAGCTCGAGGCGGCTCGTGGCCTCGGCGGGGTTGCCGACGACCGTCTGCAGGGCCGAGCCGTCGTAGACGGCGGCAAGGGCTTGCAGGGCGGCGGGCGCGCCCGCCACTGCGGCGGCGGCCGCCTCGCGGTGCATCCTCAGCTGCGCCAGTGCGCCCTCGGCGTCCTGCTCGAGCTTGCGCAGCTCGTCGAAGGCGGCGACGTTCGCGTCCAGCGCGGTGTCGGCGCTCTCGCACAGCCGGATGATCTGCAGGTGCCATTCGCGGCGCTGCTGGTCGGTGTCCGGGAGCTCGTCGTCGAGCTTCTGCTTGAGCGAGAACGCCTCATCGAGCTTGGCCTTGGCCTTGGCGACCACCTCGGTGAACGTGCTCGTGGCAGCGTCGCCGAACTGCGCGGTCGCGAATCCCAGGTCCTCCGTGGAGGAGGTGATCGCATCGTCGGTGTGCACGAGCGCGAGGCCCGCGCGCTTGGCCAGCTCCTCGTCGCTGATGGCGTCGAGCGGATCCCCGGTCCCGCTCGGATTCGCCTGCTTCACCCGGGCCGCAGCCCGGCGCCGCATCACGATCAGCACGATGATCGCAGCGATCACGGCGAGGACGCAGAGGACGATCAGCAGGATCCCCCCGAGATCCGAGGACCCGGCCCCGGAGCCGGAGAAGCCGTCCGCGGCGGTGCGCACCGCGCCCGCCCAGTCCTCCGCGCGCAGGTCGTTGACCAGCGACCGCGAGATCTGGTCGACCTGCGACAGCGGGACGGGCCCCGCCTTGTCGGCCGACAGGTAGTACTGACGGGTCTGGGTCGCGACGGCGAGCAGATACTGCTGCTGGCCGAGACCGTTGTCGGTGGCGACCTGGTTCGTCCACTCCTGGCTGTTGTCGGGGTTGGTGAAGGCGTCGACGAAGACCACGAAAAGCTGGATGTTCTGACTGCTGCTGAGCGTGTCCAGGCGCCCGTTCAGCTCGCTCGTCTCGGCGGAGCTCAGGACTCCGGAGACATCGGTGATGAAGCCCGATCCGAGCGTCACCGGCGCGGTCGCCGGCAGGACCGCTCCTCGCACGGTGTCCGCGAGCGCGGGGGAGGTGAGGAAAGACATGCTGAGAGCACCCAGGACCACACCCACGACGACAGCCCAGCGTGCGCGCATCTTCGCTCCTCCCGGGACCCGGAAGGCCCCCTGGGAGCGAGTCTAGCTAGGCTGGTGGGGATGGACGACAGGTACGGATCCGATGTGCTCGCAGCCGGGTGGCGGGAGCGCGGCGCCAAGGTCGCCGTGGACGTCCCCGCCGAACGCGATCTCGTGGTCGAAGTCGCCGTGGACGGGTTCTGCGGCGCGGTGACGCGGATCGAGGGCGGCCAGGTCGAGCTCGAGGACTTCCGAGGCCGCCGCCGGCTCTTCCCGCTCGGCGCCGGCTACATGATCGACGGCGAGCCGGTGCGGCTCGTGCACCCGGCCAAGGCCGGCGCCGGCGCCGCGACGCGCACGGCCTCCGGCTCCTTCGCCGTGGCGGACGCCCGCGCCCGCACCGCCCTGCCCAGCCGGATCCTCGTCGAAGGGCGCCACGACGCCGAGCTCGTGGAGAAGGTGTGGGGCGACGACCTGCGTGTCGAGGGCGTGGTCGTGGAGTACCTGCAGGGCGTCGACCTGCTCGAGGAGCTCCTGGCCGAGGCCCCGCCCCGTCGCGACCGCCGCTATGGCGTGCTGGTGGACCATCTCGTGCCAGGCTCGAAGGAGACTCGGATCGTGGAGCAGATCCTGCGCGGTCCGCACGGCGCGCACCTGCGCATCGTGGGGCACCCGTACATCGACGTGTGGCAGTGCGTGACCCCCGCCGCCATGGGTATCCGCGCCTGGCCGCAGATCCCGCGCGGCACGGAGTGGAAGACCGGGATCTGCCGTGCGTTCGGCTGGCCCGCCGAGTCCCAGGCCGACATCGCGCGCGCGTGGAAGCGCATCCTCTCGCGCGTCACGAGCTACCGCGATCTGGAGCCGTCGCTGCTCGGCCGGGTGGAGGAGCTGATCGACTTCGTCACGGAGCCGGTCGACGCGTCGAGCGGGGTGCACCGTTGAGCGGCCGCTCCGCCCGCGGCGCCGGGAGAGCCGCGAGCACCGCGGACGGCGGATACCCTGGAGGGATGCCCGAGCCCCGTACCTTCCGTGAAGAGCCGGTGTCGTTCGTCCGCCGCAGCGGCCGCATGTCCGAGGCGCAGGAGCGGGCGTTCGCCGAGCTCGCGCCGTTCTACGTGCTGGACGTGCCCCGTGACGTGGCCTGGACGTCGGTGCACCCGGAGGCCAGGCTGGACCCCGCCACGTCCTATGGACGCGAGGCTCCGCTGACCGTCGAGATCGGGTCGGGCCAGGGGCACGCGATCGTCGCCGCCGCCGGCGCCCACCCCGAGCGCGACTTCCTCGCGGTCGAGGTGTTCCGCGCGGGCCTCGCGCGGACGATGCTCGACGCCGACCGGGAGGGCGTGCGCAACCTCCGGCTCGTGGAGGCGAACGCGCCGGAGGTGCTCACCACCTACCTCGTCCCGGGATCCGTCGACGAGGCCTGGATCTTCTTCCCCGATCCCTGGCACAAGAAGCGGCACACCAAGCGCCGCCTCGTGCGGCCGGGCTTCGGCGCGACCGCGGGTGCCGCGATCCGCGACGGCGGTCTGCTCCGCCTCGCCACGGACTGGGAGGACTACGCGCTGCAGATGCGCGCGGTGCTCGATGAGGCGCCCGAGTTCGAGCGCGCCTTCGAGGGGGAGTGGGCGCAGCGCTTCGAGGGTCGCGTGATGACGGCATTCGAGCGCAAGGGCATCGCGAAGGGGCGCGACATCCGCGACCTCGCCTACCGTCGCGTCGCGCGCGGCTGATCGGGCTGGGTGCGGGACAATCGCACCATGCTCCTGCTGATCGGATCCGTCTTCGCCGGCCTCGCCGCGCTGATCCACGTGTACATCTTCGTGCTGGAGTCGGTGCGCTGGACGCATCCGTCCACGCGACGCATCTTCGGCACGTCGGCCGAGTCCGCCGAGACGACGCGACCGCTCGCGTTCAACCAGGGCTTCTACAACCTGTTCCTTGCGATCATCGCCGTGCTCGGCATCGTCATCGCGCTGACCTCATCCGCCGGCGTCGGTGTCGCGCTGATGCTCGCCGGCACCGGCTCGATGCTCGCGGCGGCGCTCGTACTGATCCTCTCCGATCGCTCCAAGGCCCGCGCCGCGACCGTCCAGGGGCTGTTCCCGCTGGTGGCGGTGCTGCTGCTGGTGCTCGCCCTGATCTGACGCGCCGGGCGGAGCCCCGGGACGGTCGGAACCGGGTCGGAACCGATGCTAGGCTCGTTCGGTACGCCTCCGTAGCTCAGCGGATAGAGCGCCGGTTTCCGGTACCGTAGGTCGCAGGTTCGATTCCTGTCGGGGGCACACATACGACGAAGGAGGGCCGTCCATCGGGACGGCCCTCCTTCGTCGTATCCGGGCTACTTCGAGGTGCCCTGCGTGACGGATCCCTGCAGCTGGCGCTGGAAGAAGATGTACGCGATGAGCACCGGCACGATCGTGATCACGACCGAGGCGAACAGGCCGCCGAAGTCGATGCGGTAACCCGCGGACGACGCGTAGGCGGCGAGGCCCTGGGACAGCACGTACTGGTCGGCCTGCGGGTTCAACGCGACCGGCAGCAGGAACTGGTTCCACAGTCCGAGGAAGTTCAGGATCGCCACGGCGGCGAGTCCCGGCTTCGCCATCGGCAGCATCACCTGGAAGAACGTGCGCCACTCGCTGGCGCCGTCCACGTAGGCGGCCTCCTGGATCTCGTTGGGCAGAGCCTGGAAGAACGAGTACAGGAAGAACACCGTGAACGGCAGGGCGAACGCGACGTAGGTGATGATCAGGCCGGGCAGGGTGCCCAGCAGCCCGATGCCCTGCAGCACGAAGAACAGGGGGACGATCGCGAGGAACACCGGGAAGGTGAGGCCCGCGAGCATCAGGTAGTAGATGATCCGGCTGCCCGGCACCGAGAAGCGGGCGAGCACGTAGGCGCACATGGCGCCGAGCACCATGACGAACACGAGCGAGAAGCCCACGACGATGATCGTGTTCAGGAACATCCCGCCGAAGTTGTTCTGCACCCACGCCGTGACGTAGTTGTTGAAGTTCCAGTCGGCCGGAAGTCCGAACGGGGAGGCGAGCACCTCCTTCGACGTCTTGAAGGAGCTGAGCAGGGTCCACAGCAGCGGCAGGATCACGATGATCGACCAGATGGCCAGGACCACGTGCGAGATGCCGCCGACGACCTTGTCGCTGCCCGTCGACTTCGAACCGCGGATCGCCTGAGCCGCCTTCTTGTCGACGGTGATCAGGGTACGGGTGCTGTCGCTCATGCGCGTTCTCCCTTGTCGCGGCCGCCGGTGGCCCAGTTCACGATGAACACCGCGGCGGCGAACAGCAGCGTGATCACGGCGAGCACCACACCCATCGCGCTCGACAGGCCGAACTGGCCCTTCTCGAACGCGGTGCGGTACAGGTACTGGCTCATCACGAGCGTCGAGTTGGCGGGTCCACCCGTCGAGTTCAGCGTGGCCATGTAGACGAAGGCGTCCAACGCCATGATCCCCAGGTAGATGTACGCCGTCTGCACGTTGTCGCGGATCAGCGGCAGCGTGAGCGAGACGGTCGTGCGGAAGCGGCCGGCGCCGTCGAGGCGCGCTGCTTCGTACACCTCCGCCGGGATGCCCTTGATCGCGGCGATGAAGAGCACCATGTAGAACCCGACCATGCCCCAGACGATCACGAAGATCGACGCGCCCATGGCGGTGTTCTGGTCACCCAGCCAGGCGAACTGGTTGTTGTCGATGCCGAGGGCCTTCAGGACACCGTTGAGCAGACCGCTCGGGGCATAGATTCCCATGCCCCAGAGGATGCCGATGGCGACGGCGGGGATGACGTACGGGAAGAACGACACCACCCGGTAGAAGCTCGAGCCGGCGAGACCGCGGACCTGCCCGCTGGACGGACCGCCGATCGTGATCATGCTCGCGAAGATCAGCGCGATCGTGAGGGTGACGAGGGGGACCACGATGGCCAGGAGGATGTTGTTCCCCATCGCCTGCAGGAAGGTCGTGTCCTGGAACAGCTTGATGTAGTTGTCCACCCCGACGAACGACATGTTCGGCGAGAAGCCGGTCCAGTTCGTCATCGAGTAGTAGACGGCCTGGACGAACGGCGAGATGACGAATACCAGGAAGATGGCCAGCGGCAGTCCGAGGAAGACGAGAAGGAAGGAGACGTAGTCGACGGTCAAGCGACGGTTCCCGATGCGGGGCGCCTTGCGGCGCCCCGCACGAGGAGCAGTCACGGCGACAGTGTCCAACCCACTGTCGAGCCCCGGACTGCCGATGGTCACTTGATCTCGATCTTCGTGATCGAGCTGTCGTTGCGGATCTTGTCCGTCAGCGCCTGGAGCTGGCTGGTGATCTCGGCGACCGTCATCTTGCCCTCGAGGAACGAGTTCCAGATGGGCAGCTGGTCGGAGTTCATGCCGTACAGGTTGAACGACTTGATCGTGAAGACGTTGTCGCCCGCCTTGTCCAGGAGCTCCTTCTGCGACACCAGAGCGGTGGAACCGAAGCCGTCATCGGGCACGATGCCCTTGACGATCGTCGGGGCCAGCTTGCTCTTGGCGAACGACGTGGCGGACTCCTTGGAGAGCATGACGCGCAGCAGCTCCTTGCCGCCGGCCGGGTTCTTCGCCTTGGTCGGGACGATGAACGGCTCGCCGGCCTCGGCGCGGAGGGTTCCGGCCGGGGTGGTCTGCTTGTCGTCGTAGGGGAGCTCGCCGATGCCCTTCATGGTGAAGTCCTTGGCGGTGGCGTCCTTCATCTCGTTCTCGATCCACGAGCCCGAGGGGTAGAGGAGTGCCGCCTCGTCGTTGCTCCACTGCGCCTGCGCGGCCGTGAACTGCGTGCCCGAACCGCCCGGCTTCACGTAGCCGGCCTGGATCAGGTCGTAGAAGTTCGTCAGGATGTTCTGGATGACCGGGTTCGACCAGCAGTCCTCCTTCAGGTTCTCGAGCGGGAGGCGCACGTCGTCGCCGCCCTGGATGACCGCGGAGTCCACCACCATGGTCTGGTAGTAGGTCGCCGCCTCCTTGCCCCAGAGGAACAGGAACTTGCCCTTGGCCTTGGCAGCCTCGCCGAGCGCCTTCAGGTCCTGCCAGGTCTTCGGGACGGCGAAGCCGTTGTCCTTGAAGACCTTGTCCGAGTACCAGATGCCGTAGACGGTCATGACGTAGTTCAGGGCGACGAACTTGCCGTTGAAGGTACCGGGGTCCTTGACGCCGCCGTAGAGCGTGTCGCTGATCTTGGTGCCCTCGAGGTTGTTCGCGTCCAGGACGTCGTCGAGCGTCTCGAGCTGGTCCAGGATCGTGTTCCAGCCGATCTGGTTGGCGCCCGAGTTGTCGATGAGGTCCGGCGGGTTGCCGGCGACGAAGCGGGGCTGGAGCTCCTGGGCGATCTTCGTGGAGGACGAGACCTTGACGGTGGCGCCGGTCTTGCCCTTGTCGAGGATCTTGCCCGCGTTCTCGACGTAGTCGATGCCGTAGCCGCCGTTGAAGATGACCGCGTCGATCTTCGAGTTGGCGGCGACGCCGAACGGGTTGTCCGCAGAGACGGCGCCGGTCGCGCCGCCGCCGCCCCCGCCGCCGCCCGGAGCCGCGCAGGACGCCAGGCTGACGCCCAGCGGCACCATCACTGCTGCGAGAGCGGCGCCGCGCAGCAGGCTGCGCCGGCTGATGGAAGCGTCTTTGGTTTCCATGTGTTCTTGCCTTCCTAGTGTGGGTGAGGGAGAGGATGAGTCTGTGGGGCGCTCAGGCGCCGCGGCGGAGCCGATCGAGGTAGCGGGCTTCGAGCGCGGCGTTGTGCTCGTCACCGCCCGGGATGTTCGCGGAGATGTACATCGGCGGCACCTCGCCGGCCTCGACGAGCGTTCGGGCGACGCCCAGGGTGAGCAGCTGGGCGATGAACGCGGCGGTGATCGAGGAGATCGCTCCGGCCGAGATCGTTTCGGTGAGCTGCAGCGTGGCATCGCCGTACGGCGCCAGGTTGTCGATCACGACGTCGGCGATCTCGCTGAGGCGCTTGCCGCTCGGGTGCTTGGGCTCGACCCGGGACGTGTGGTCGATGCTGGTCACGGCGATGACCGTGTGTCCGTGCTCCTTCGCCCACAGCGCGACCCCGACGACGGATCCGTTGACTCCCGAGTTCGAGGCGATCACGAAGACGTCGTCCTCGGTCACGGGGGAGACCGCCATGAGCTCGTCGACGACCCAGGGCTCGCGTTCGAGCGAGCCGGTCAGCACGTCGGCCGTGCGCTCGCCGTGCAGCACGATGTCGCGCAGGGCGATGCGGTTCGTGGGGATGAGCCCGCCCGCGCGTCCCGCGATCTCCATCGCGAACGCCTCGGAGTGCCCGGTGCCGAACGCCTGGATGACGCCGCCGGCGCGGATCGCGTCGACCAGGGCCGCGACGGCGGCGTCGATGGCGTTGCCGGGCTGCGCCGCGTCGGCGGCGAGGCGCTCCAGGCGCGTCTCGGCCTCGCGGAGCAGGTCCTGGGGGTCGGCGCTCATCGGGTGGACTCCTTCGGACGGTGCGATCCGTGCACCTCATGAGGCGCCGAACCGCGACGGTGGGCGGACACGGCCATGGCGCTGGCCGCGAGGCGGGTGGCGGCCTCGCCGAGCGTGCGCTGTGCGACGAGCACGTAGAGCAGGTCGATGACCAGCAGCTGCGCGTGCTTGATGGAGAGATCGTCCGGGCGGTGCGCCGGGTTCTCGGAGGCGGTGATCAGCGCGACGTCGGCGCTGGAGGCGAGCCACGAGTCCGCGTCGGTCGTGATCGCGACGGTGAGCGCTCCCGCGGCCCGCGCGTGCGACAGCATCTCGATCGTCTCCTCGGTGCGCCCGGTGTTCGAGATGCCGACGGCGACGGAGGAGGCGTTCTGCAGCACGGCGCTGGTGAGGCCGTCGTGCACGTCCGACCAGGAATGCGCGTTCACGCCGATCCGGTAGAGCCGGCTGCGGAACTCGTCCGCGATGACGCCGCTGCCGCCGACGCCGTAGATGTCCACGTGCCGCGCCTCGGCGATCGCGCGTGCCACGAGCTGCACGTCGTCGAGGTCCAGCAGGCTGGTGGTGACCTCCATGCTGCGGGTGTGCAGCCCCAGCAGGGTCCGCAGCACGCGGTCCGCGGGGTCGTCCTGGCCGATGTCGTCCGCGATGTCCGTGCGCCAGGTCGTGCCGGCGTCGCCGCGGCCCGACTCTGCGGCCACGCCGACGCGGAACTGGGTGTAGCCGTCGAAGCCGATCGCGCGGCAGAACCGGGTGACCGTGGCGGCGGAGGTGCCGGCCTGGTCGGCCAGCTCCGTGATGGTGAGCTCGACCGGCGCTGTGGGGTGGGTCGAGATCACGTCGGCGATCTTCGCCATGGCCTTGGGCATCGCGGGACGCCGCAGCGAGATGCGCTGCGTGATCGACAACTCGTTGCCGACGTCCTGCATGAGTGGCACCATTGCCTCCGGTGAAAACGCGTCGTGAATCGACATGGTTCGGGTGAAAAACATTCTCATCAGACGTCGGGCGAAAAATCAAGTAGGACAGATAACAAATTGGGGTGCAACATGCTCGTGATGGGTGTCGACGCGGGTGGCACGTCGACCAGGGCCCTCCTCGCGACGGCCGCGGGCGACGGTGTCGGCTTCGGTTCCGGAGGGAGTGGAAACCCGACTTCATCAGGTATTCCCATCGCGCTGGCGGGCGTTCGGGGTGCGATCTCCGACGCGCTGGCACACGCGGGAGCGAGTCTCGGCGACGTGGCGGGGATCGTCATCGCGATGGCCGGTCACGATGCGCGCGGCGGCGTGTCGGACTGGATCCTTGAGCCCCTGAAGGAAGACGGGTTCACGGGAGCTCTGACGTTCGAGTCGGACCTGCTCGCCATGTACTCGAGCGGTGCGGTCGCCCCCGTGGGGTACGGCGTGGTGTGCGGCACGGGGGCCAGCGCGGTGCGTGTCGAGGGAGGGCGGATCGTCGCCACGGCGGACGGCCTGGGCTGGCTGGTGGGAGACCGGGGCAGCGGCTTCTGGATCGGCCGTGCGGCCGCGGCCGCGGCGGTCGACGAGCTCGACGGGGTGGGGCCGGCGACCGCGCTGACCCCGGCGGTGCTGCGGGCGGCCGGGGTCCTCGGCGAGCATTCGGAGGGTCGCGGTGCGGACGGGCGCCCCCGGGCGCTCGAGCAGCTCGTCCGCGCGCTCTACGGGCGACGGCCGGTGCAGCTCTCGGAGTTCGCGCCGCTCGTCTTCGACGCCGCAGACGCGCAGGACCCGGTGGCCGCGCGGATCCTGACCGAAGCGGGGGAGCAGCTGGTGCGCACCTTCGAGCTGGTGCGCGAAGAGCCGGGGCCGGTCGTGGCCGGTGGGAGCATCGTGTCGCGGAGCGGCCCGCCGCAGCAGCTGCTGCGCGCGCATCTTGCGGCCGTGTCCGAGGATCAGCCGTTCGTGCTGGTCGACAGCGGTGCGGTCGGGGCGACGATGCTGGCGCTCCGGCACGCGGGCATCGACGTGGATGAGGCGATGCTCGCGCGGATGCGCGCGGGGGTCCCGGGTCGCGGCGCCGGCTCCCCGGGGTGCACGCCGTAGAATCGGTACTCTATGAATCCCGAAGCCCTCGCCACTGCGATCCTGTCCGTCCTCGTCCCGATCGCGGACGAGCGACGACCCGGGGAGCCGCTCGCGCTCACCGCGGGCGACATCGTGCTGGAGCGTCCGCGCAACCGGGAGCACGGCGACTGGGCGACCAACGTCGCCATGCGCCTCGCGAAGCAGCTGGGCACGAACCCCCGCGAGCTGGCCCAGCAGATCGCCGACGGCCTCGGCGCCGTCGACGGCATCGCGGAGGCCTCCGTCGCCGGTCCCGGCTTCCTCAACGTGCGCCTGGAGGCCGGTGCCGCGGGCGCGCTCGCCAAGGTGATCGTCGACGCGGGGGACGCCTACGGGCACAACGACTCGCAGGCGGGCCGCTCCATCAACGTCGAGTTCGTCTCCGCGAACCCGACCGGACCGCTGCACATCGGGCACACCCGGTGGGCGGCGCTCGGCGACGCCATCGCGCGTCTGCTCGACGCCAGCGGCGCGACCGTGGCGCGGGAGTTCTACATCAACGACGCGGGTGTGCAGATGGAGCGGTTCGCCGGATCCATCGTCGCGTCGGCGAAGGGCGAACCGACCCCGGAGGGCGGCTACGCGGGCAGTTACATCGGCGATATCGCGCAGCGCGTGCTCGCGGACCGACCGGACTTCCTCACCCTCGACGACGCCGAGCAGCTGCTCGTCGCCCGGGAGCTCGGCTACCAGTACCAGCTCGCCGAGCAGAAGGAGTCGCTCGCGAAGTTCAATGTCGTCTTCGACGTGTGGTTCTCGGAGCGGATCCTGCACGCGAAGGGCGAGGACGGCGGGCCGAGCCTCGTCGACCAGGCGGTGGACCGGCTGCGCGCACAGGGGCGGATCTTCGATCAGGACGATGCCGTGTGGGTGCGCACCACCGATTTCGGCGACGACAAGGACCGCGTGATCCGCCGCTCGAACGGCGAGTACACGTACTTCGCCGCGGATGCCGCGTACTACCTGAACAAGGGCGACCGCGGCTTCGGGCACAAGATCTACCTGCTCGGCGCCGACCACCACGGCTACGTGCACCGCCTGAAGGCGCTCGCGGGTGCGGCCGGCGACGACCCCGAGAAGGACGTCGAGGTGCTGATCGGGCAGCTCGTCTCGGTGGGCGGCGCGCGGCTGAGCAAGCGCGCCGGCAACATCATCGAGATGGACGACCTGCGGGAATGGCTGGGCACCGACGCGCTGCGCTACTCGCTGGAGCGCTCGCCGGCGGACTCGCCGCTGTCGCTGGACCCCGAGCTGCTGCAGAAGCGCACGAACGACAACCCGGTGTTCTACGTGCAGTATGCGCACGCCCGCACCCACAACGTGGCGCGCAACGCCGCGGACTCCGGCGTGGACCGCTCGGTGTTCGCCCCGGAGCTGCTGACGCACGAGACCGAGTCGGCGCTGCTCGGCGCGCTGCAGGAGTTCCCGCGGATCGTGGCGTTCGCCGCCGAGGTGCGGGAGCCGCACCGCGTCGCACGCTACCTGGAGGAGCTCGCCGGTCTCTACCACCGCTGGTACGACAACTGCCGCGTGATCCCGCAGGGCGACGACCCCATCGAGGACGTGCACCGCACCCGGCTGTGGCTGAACGACGCCACGGGGCAGGTCCTGCGCAACGGTCTCGCGCTGCTCGGGGTGTCCGCGCCGGAGCGGATGTGACATGAGCGGCGCGGAGGAGGGCACGCAGCCGACCGAGCCCTATCCTCGGGATCTCGGGCTCGAGCATCCCACGGTGCCGCTGCCGCGTGACGCCGGCTCCGACGCCGCTCTCCCTGCCCGGCCCCCGCTGCCCTCGGCGCCGGTCGCCGTGCCGCCTCCGCGCCGGCGGGCGCGCTGGCCGTGGGTGCTGGGGATCGTCGTGGTCGTGCTCGCCGCGATCGTGGTCGGCGGCGAGTTCGTCGCCCGCGCCGTCGTGGCGCAGCAGATCCGCTCGCAGGTGATCACGGCGCTCAAGCTCCCGGCCGATCAGCAGATGGACGTGAACGTGGGCGGGATCGTGCTGCCGCAGCTGGTGGCAGGACGGCTGGACGATGTCCAGCTCTCCTCGAAGAGCGTGGCGATCGGCCCGATCACGAGCGCGGTGCAGGTCGACGCGACGGGCGTGCCGATCCGCGGCGGCGAGCTCGGCAGTGTGAAAGGCACCTTCCGGATCACGGCCGCGCAGCTCGAGAAGGCCCTCACGGCGGCGGCCGGATCCACGCCGATCGAGGCGGTGACGCTGCAGGGCGAGGACGTGAAGGCCACCGGATCCGTGAAGCTGCTCGGCGCGAGCGTCCCGCTCGCGCTCTCGCTCACCCCGGGCGCGGAGGGCGGCGAGCTGACCTTCACGCCGACCTCGGCGACGATCGGCGCCCTGACGCTCGACGCCTCCGACACCTCCTCGCCGTTCGCGGGAGCGCTCAAGCCGTTGTTCGCGACGCAGAAGGTCTGCATCGCCGACCGGCTTCCGGCGGGCGTGCACCTGAGCGGACTGCGGGTGGACGCCGACGCCCTCGTGGCGACGTTCTCGGCGGACAGCGCGATCACGACGGATCCGAAGCTGCTCGAGAACGGCACCTGCCCCGCGTCCTAGCGTCCGCGCGGCGTCAGGATCCGCGCCGCTCCGTCTCGACCCGCTCCCGGGCGGCGTCGCGTTCGGCGGTGGTGGTGCTGAGCAGACGCTCGGCGCGGTCCAGCCTCCGCTCGGCGAAGGACCGCGGGCGTCCGGAGGAGCGCCCCTCGCCGTCCTCGACGCCGGTGATGATCCAGGCGGTCGCGAGCAGCACGACCTGCGCGGACAGGTTCAGCCACAGCAGCAGCGCGATCAGTGCGGTGAACGATGCCAGCAGTGGATTCGCGGCGGCGCCGCCGACCAGCAGGGTGGACAGCTGCTGCAGCACCAGCAGCCCCGCCCCGCCCAGCGCCGCACCGGCCCACAGGGTGCGCGCGTCGGCGCGGACGCCGGACAGCACGGCGAACAGTGCGGCCACGAGCACAGTGTCCAGGGCGAACACGACGATCACCGAGAGGATCCCCTCGGTCCACGCGGCGGCGGGGGAGTGCGCGGCGCCGAGCAGCGCGGCGATGCGGTCCACGCCGAGCGAGCCGACGACCGTGACGGCGGCCGACAGCGCGAAGCCGATGCCGATCCCGGCCGCGAGGCCGAGGTTGCGCAGGATCACCCAGTACCACTGCACGTCGTCGGCGAGCCGCCCGGCGAGGGTGCGCATCGCGATGCGCAGGGATCCGATCGCGCCGAGCGCGGCGCCGATCAGACCGACGAGGGAGACGACCCCGGCGATCGACAGCCCGGTCGGCGCCGTGATGCTGCGGAGGTCGACGAGCCCGCCGTCGCCGACGAGACCGGGGATCACCGCGTCGACCGCCGCGGCCAGCGCCGCCATCGCCTCGGGGTTCCCGGCCAGCCACAGCCCCGCGGCGGAGAAGCCCAGCAGCACGGCGGCGAAGACGCTGAACAGGGCGCGGTAGGTGATGCCGTCGGCCAGCGCCGGGCCGTGCTTCTCCGAGTACAGCAGCCACGCGCGCGCGATCCGCCAGCGGAGCACACGGGCCAGGATCCCCTCGACCACGCGCGCGATCGCCGGCTTCGCGCGGGGGCGATGCTCGGGCGTGTCGCCGGTGGGCGTCGTGCCGGTGGCCATGCTTCCGAGCGTAGTGAGGGGCGCGGCCGTCCGAGGGCTGTGACGCGGTGCGGAAGGTCAGGGCATGTCCTCCGATCTCACGAAAGTCGTCGAACCGTGAGACGGAACGTCCCCGCTAAGACGGGCGCCCGATCCGCCGCCGAGGCCGGCGGTCATCCCAGGAAACATGTCGGAGATCGCGGGGTCTCGTCGGAACGACTTCGGCGGCGTATCGTGCCGTCCATGGCAGAGAGGGCTGCGGACAGGGTGACGGTGCCGGACGTCGTCGGACTCCCCTTCCATG
>JAFDWP010000284.1 GCA_018268435.1 Actinomycetota bacterium | reverse complement strand
CGGAGTCTCTTCGGTGGTTGCTCTGATCACGTCGTTCGATACACTCGGAATGTGCATTTGTACTTCCTGTGACGGCTGAGTAAGGCCTACCGCGCTCGTTGAGTCATCCGAGCCTGCGGCGGCCGCTCGTTCTCGACCCTGCACGGGTCGCCGTCACCTTGCGCACCCTCGCACGCTTCATAGCCGTGCGGTGCGTCGTTTCCGAAGGATACGAATGCTCTCCCTCAACACCCCTCTACCAGCGCGCCATCGCGCGCAGCTCATCGCCTCCGACGTCTCCGTAACGCGCGGAGCCACCCCCGTCCTCAGCCACGTCGACCTCACGGTCACGGCCACCTCGCGAGTAGCGATCGTGGGCGAGAACGGCCGGGGGAAGTCGACGCTCCTGCACGTCCTCAGCGGCGCTCTCACCCCGGACAGCGGAGTAGTGCAGCGACTCGGGACGGTCGGCATAGCCGAACAAGAGATGCCGACCGGCGGCAACCGCACAGTGGGCCAGGCGGTCGCGGAAGCGATCGCGCAGCCGCTCGCCGCCGTTGCGGCCCTCGATTCGGCCGCGGTGTCACTCGCCGCAGGCGTCCCCGGCGCCGAAGAACGATACGCCGCCGCATTGGAACACGCCGAAGTCCTCGATGCGTGGGATGCCGAACGGCGGGTGCAGATCGCGTTGGAAGCACTCGACGCCGAAACGGAGCCATCCCGGCGCCTGGACGACCTCTCCGTCGGGCAGCGCTATCGAGTCCGTCTGGCGTGCCTGCTCGGCGCCGACGACGATTTCCTGCTCCTCGACGAACCCACAAATCACCTCGATCGAAGCGGCCTCGAGTTTCTGACCACGCAACTGCGGTCGCGAAACGGCGGCGTGGTCGTCGTCACCCATGATCGCGCGCTGCTCTCCGACGTCGCGGAGACGATCGTGGACCTCGACCCGACCCCGGATGACCGGGTGCGCGTGTACGGCAACGGTTATGCCGGCTACCGCGAGGGCCGGCGCGCCGAGCGCGAACGGTGGGAGCACGAATTCGAGCGACAGCAGACCGAGCTCGCGCGGCTGCAGGACAGTCTCAGCTCGGCGCAGAACCGACTCGTCTCGGGGTGGCGACCAGAGAAGGGAACCAACAAGCACGGACGGGCCACGCGCGCGGGCGGGCTCGTGCAGAGCGTGCATCGCCGGCAGGAGCAACTCGAAGCGCACGCGGTGACTGTTCCCGAGCCGCCGCAAGTGTTTCGCTTCCCGGAGCTTGCGACCCGAACCGGAGCGGTGCTGTTGAGCGTGGAGGACGTGACCGTGACCGGCAGGCTTACGCGCCCGGCGGCGTTCTCTCTGTCACACCGCGGGCGTCTCGTAGTGACCGGACCCAACGGGGCCGGCAAGTCCACACTGCTGAGCGTCGCAGCGGGAGACCTCCGCCCGGACACCGGCACCGTTCGTCGCCCGCAGAACGTGCGGCTCGCTTTTCTGCGCCAAGAGTCGGAGCTGCCGCTGGATCGTCGCGCGAGCGAGTTCTACGCAGCCCACGTCGACGCGCTCGTTCCATCGCGTGAGGCAGTCGGTCTCTCGCAGCTCGGGCTCCTGCGCGCCCGCGAATCGAGCAAGCGGATAGGTGAGCTGTCGATGGGCCAGCAACGGCGCCTCGAGCTGGCCCTGGTGCTCGCCACCAAGCCGCACGTGCTCTTGCTCGACGAACCGACCAACCACCTATCGATCGCGCTCGTCGACGAACTGACCGACGCGCTCAACGCCACCCAAGCGGCTGTTGTCGTATCCACCCACGACCGGCAGCTTCTCCGCGACGTCGAAGGCTGGCCGGCACTGCAACTGGAAGCTACGACCGAAAGCGAGGCGCTCGTATGACCCGCGAGACTCCCGACCGGCTGCGGGCGCTGCGCCCTCTCGCTACCCGCGACTACCGGCTGCTGTTCGCGGCCGTCGGTATCGAAGTCTTCGGCACCGGCATGTGGACCATCGTCATGGTGTTTCAGGTGCTCGCACTCGACGACAGCCCCCTTGCCCTGTCAGCCGTCGCTACCGGGCTCAGCCTCGGCCTCTTCGCTTTCTCGGTCCTCGGCGGGGTGGTAGCCGATCGCTTCTCGAAGCGGCGGATCATCATCACCGTGCAGGGACTCACCGCGGCGGTCATGGCCGCCGTCGCGGTGCTGTCCCTCACGGGCGCGATCGAGTTGTGGCATGTCGGGCTCGCCTCGTTCGCCATGGGCGCGGGTAGTGCGTTCTTCTACCCGGCCTACAGCGCCTACCTCCCCCAAGTACTACCGCCCGAACAACTGCTCGCCGCAAACGGGCTCGAAGGGGCTCTCCGGCCCTCGATGGGGCAGGGCCTCGGACCCGCCCTCGGAGGGATCATCGTCGGGGCGTTCTTCCCCGCCATCGGAGCGGTCATCGTCGCCGCGTCCTACGCAGTCGCGTTCGTCATCACACTGTTCCTCAGCCGCCGGGAGGAAACCACCGAACCGGAACAGTCGCAGCAACGCACGAGCGTGTGGGGCGACCTCAAAGCCGGGGTCCGCTACGTCGCCCGCACCCGCTGGCTGCTATGGACCCTGATCTTCGGATCATCCCTCGCGCTCATCATCCAGGGCCCAATCGAGGTACTTCTCCCCTTCCTCACCCGCGACCGATTCGACGACGCCGAAGCAACGTTCGGACTACTACTCGCCGCCTACGGAATCGGAGGCGCCATCGGATCGCTCATCGTGTCGTCACTCAAACTGCCCCGGCGATACCTGACACTGATGATCGGCCTCTGGGGCGGCGGAACCCTCCCGCTCGTGCTCATCGGCCTCGCCAACAACCTAATAGTGATGCTCGCCACACTGTTCGCGGTCGGAGCTGCCACAGGAGCCGGCGTGGTGATCTGGGGCACACTGCTTCAACGCCTCGTGCCACCCGAAATGATCGGCCGTGTCGCCAGTCTCGACTTCTTCGTCTCCATCGCGTTCATGCCCGTCTCGATCGCCATCGCCGGGCCCCTATCGCTGATCGTGCCGATACCAGCCATCTTCATCGTGGCCGGCGTCGCGCCGACGCTGCTCGCCATCGTCGCGCTTCTAGCCGGACGCATGCGGGACGTCGAGACGAGACACCCCCTGGACACTTGACCCAGCGCCGCACTGCGTCCCTGATTGTTAGCGTCCTGGAAGGAATTGACTCGGCTTGGAGTTCTCGGGCCGCGGCTGCCTGAACCCACTCCGATGTGCCCTCAGCGGGGGAGGAAATCTGCTCTCGCGGCGACGAACTCGGAATTGTCGCGTTGCGAGAACTGCGACCATCGGCTCGCTGTCTGCGGCGTGATTCCCATCTGAACGGCCACGATAGCGGCGGGGAGGTCGCTAGCGAGGGCGAGCATGGCGTAGTTCCGGGCGATCCGCGGGCTGACCCCGGCCCGCGCTATCCACCGTCCGAGGGTCGTGGGATGGATCGGCTCGTGGTGTCGTCGGGGAGATGGGAATAGATACGATCCCTCACCGGCTCGCCGAGTCGCCCCCGGATTCTGCTCAGCTTCTTTCACGAGCTGCGCGAAGAGTTGAGCGACCGAGTTCGGGATCTCGATGGGTTCTGTCGATAGCGCGAGATACGTTCGTCCTCCGGCTGTACTGGTGTCGACAGTGGTGAGCCGGTGGATGCGGTCGGTTCGAGCTCCGTAAAGGAGCACGAGCAGCGCGGCAACCCTGGTCGCGAGGCTCACCGTGTCGTCCGACCCGGCGATAAACGTGCGGACCAGAGCGTGATGCTCGTCCTCCCCGCTGACCTCGCTCGGCCTGGCCTGCTGTCCGCGCTCGACGCGGAGTCCCGGATACTGGCCGGTGGACCTGAGCCACGAGATGAACGGTGCGATGTCGCCGGTGCGGGCTGCGTTGCCGCCGACCCACCGGTCTAGGACCTCCTGTGTCAGCGCGGAGAAGCCCGCCCCTTCTTGCTCGACGTGCTGCAGGAGTCGCGCGGCCGCGCGGATCCGTTCACGCGCGGAATCTGCGACACCGACCGTGGTACGGCGGCGTCCTGCCCGCCGCCGCACAGTCCGCAGCACCTTCCATTGTGCATAGGGAGTGATCTCGGCGGCATGGTGTGAAGGAAGCTGGATCAGGTACTCGTCGACCCATGTTTCGAGCCGCTCAGTCTGCTCATCTCGTACCGGGAGAACGCCGACGTCGACCAGGAGCGCACGGAGATGATGTCGCGCCTGCCCAGGCGGACACGCGTCAACGCGCGCATGCGTGATCGACTCTTCCGACCCGATCGCTCGGAGCAGAGCTCTCGGGGTGGGCTTGAGCAGCCATCTCATGGTCGAGTCCACGCGACCTCGATAAACGAGCGCGTCCGGGAGCCCGGCCAAACGCCCGGGGATCACCCCCGTCGCGGACGCGAGGAGGTCGCCGGCGGCTCGAACGACGGAGCAGCGGATGCAGGTGTTCTCGAAGTGCTGCTCACCCGGGGCGCCACACGTGGCACAGACGTAGTCGCGCGTCGACCCTGCACACGGCCCGCAAACGCGCTCCCCTCGGTCATCGCGACCGATGAGCGCTTTCACCTGCCCACAAGACCCGCAGCCGTCGGGGTGGCGGAGCTCGCGTCGATAGCACACGCCGCATATAGACCCGAGGGGCCAGGTCGTATGAACCGCGCGCTTCTCACCGCAGATGGCGCACTCGGCGATGGGGGTGCGGTAGCAGCTGTGGCACAGATCTGCTACGCCATTCTGGTGGCGGGTTGCGACGCGTCGCTCCCGTCCGCATTGTCCGCACGCTCTGACCGGTGCGGAGTAGCAGCGCTGGCAGAGATCCTGACCGTCCACGATGGCGGTGACGTGATCGACACGGCCGCATCCCGCACACGCCCGCTTAGGGCGCGCGCAGTGCCCGCAGAGTGGTGCGCCGTCCTCGGCTCGAGCGCTGGGCGCACGGATGCGACCACAGCGCGAGCACTCCATACGTCGGCTGACGTTGTAGCACGGTCGGCAGAGCCCTCCACCGTCGGGGAGTCGTTTCACCCGCGGGGCGCGGCTTCCGCACTCGGAGCAAGGATGCTCCGGCACCACGGTCATTTCGAATGCCCGGGCCGATTGATCGTCGTTCGGCGGGCGGATACTCGGCTCTTCCGCGGGATGACTTCCCCGGAAGCCTTCCTGGCGGACGCCTCGACGATGCGGGGTTCGATGAGGTCGTTGGGTGTGCACTCAAGGATGTCGCACAGCGCGATCAGCGTAACCATGCTCAGGCGCTGCGGCTGACCCGTCACCAGCCGGTAGGTCTGCTCCCGGGAGAGCGCGACACCACGCTCAGCGAGCAGCGGCTGCAGGTCCGTCGTGGCGAACATTCCACGCTCCGCCATCTTCGCTCGCAGATGCCAGACGTAGTCCATCTCTTTCACCGTGCTGCCTCCTCGAAGTCGGCGCCGTAGCGGGTGTGAATAGCTTGGGTGAGCAGCCGGTTCCGGTACTCGTTAGAGACGCCGACGTAGATCGCGGTCGTCGAGGAAAACGAGTGCCCCACCTGCTCCTGAATGAACCGCTCCGGGTAGTCGAACTCCACCAGGTGCGTCACGTACGAGTGCCGCAACGAATGCAGATCCAACGAAGAGTCGATCCCCGCGGCATCACGAGCTGTACAGAACGCTTCGTTCGCCGCACGCCTGCTCAGCCTCGTGCCCCGTTCGGTCACCCACAGAGCAGGCGACGAACTCGACGATGACGACAACGCCGGCCGAACCTCATCGAGGTAGTGCGCCAGCGTCTCCGCGATCCAGCCCATCTCCGGAACGGTGAGCACCGTGCGCCGCTTCGACGGGCCCCCGCGGCTCGCTTTGCCATGGCGCACCGACAGTGCACCGAATCGGTCTAGGTGCGGCAGCTTCGCGTTGCGGCGGAGATCCACGAGATCAAGCATGACCGCCTCACGTCTTCGCAACCCGAACGCATAGACGCACTTGAGAAGCGCGGCGTCCCGCACGGCCTGAACCGCACCCTTTCGCCGTCGCGACAGGATCCGTGCGGCGAGCCCGTCGGCCGCATCGAACAGCGCCTGGACTTCGTCGAATGTCAACGGTCGCCGCGCGGCATCGCCCTCGTACTCGCTGACATGCACAATCGAGTTGTCCTCATGGAACACCTGTCTGGGTGCAGCGCCAAAACGCGCTTCACACTCGGACAGCCAGGGATATCGAGGATCAGTGATGTACTCGCAGAACATCTTGATGTCGATCTCGTATCCACGCAGCGTCGATAGCCGCAACGGCTTCACGCCCGAGCGCAGCTCACTGATCCACGCCTCCGCCTCCGCCGGCGTCCATTGCCACGGGTACATACCCGTGAAGTCCACGAACCGGCGCACGAGCCGCTCTCTCGCCGCAATCGTCGGAGCCTTCAAGAAGCGAGCAATCTGCTGGGCTCGCCACCCATTCAACATCCCGTCGAGCACGGCTCCCTCAGGGTCAAGATGAATGACATTCCGCGCGGAGACGAGCCGCTGCGCAGACGATGGATCAACTTCAAGCACATCCTCATGATGCATCCAATACAACATTGATGCAAATGAAGTACTCTGGGTGATCAAGAGTGGCGCAGAGACCCCCGGCCCCCTCGACATCCTTCTTGAGCTCAGGCTCTACCGCGCGGGCGATCGCGCTTCGCGCGTTGCATCGGATGGCAATATCGCCCGTTTAGCGAGCTCGTCGATCTTGTCTGGCCGGAATCCCGACCAGTGATCTTCATCGGTGATGACGACGGGCGCCTGCAGATACCCAAGCGCCTTCACCTGCTCGAGCGCGTCGACATCCTGCGAGAGGTCGTGAACTTCGTACTCGATCCCCTTCGCATCTAGCGCCCGATAGGTCGCGGTGCATTGCACGCACGCGGGCTTGGTGTAAACCGTGGTGGCCATGTGGTCTCCTCCTTCCTGTTCTCGTTGCGCTGAGACTGCCAACCAGCTCAGACATCAGGTGGGTGTCACTGAAGCGCGGTGATAACGATGCGACGCGGCCTACGGGCCGGCAACGGCACGGCCAACGCGAAACGCGGCGTCCGCACCCACAGTGCGCGACGGGGGTGCTCCCGAAGCGTGCGCGCCCACTCGTCCGCGGCCGCCTGCAGAGCAGGTACCTCCCGCACAAAAAGCACCGCGTTGTATATCCGGTAGGCGGACTCACCCAACGCATCCCGTTCACCGGCCGACGCAGCGAAAGCACTGGCCACCAGCAGGTGCGCCTTCAACTGCCGTCCCGTCATGAGCCGCACTTTCATGCGTCGCCCCTCCCTGCGCATCCGAGATCTCACACTCGCTCGATGAGGATCGACCCGTACTGTGCTCGCGCGACGAGGCTCCCGACCGTTTCGGTCCGCTCGAGCTCTTGAGCCGTAAGGATCGTGGAGGACGTTCCTTCGGACCCAGTGATGGTGACGGTGAACTGCATGGACGAGATCTCCTTGGTCAACCGGAGGCTGCGTTCGCGCGAGCAGCGCGGAGCACCTTCTGAATGTGTGCGTCGAATGCGCCGGCGACATCGCCTGCAGAGTTGGTTACCCGCCCGCGGGCGCCGCACCCACAGCCCCAGCGGCCGGCGCCGCCGGGCACGTAGAAGTGCTCGATCGCTGGTGCGTGTTCGGTGCTCGTCATGAGGATCCTGAGTATGAGGCGACCGCCGGCGCGTGCATCCGGATCGTTACGTCCTTCACTGCACAGGGATGCCGCCAGACTCTCCGGTCTACGAGCAAGACGGGGCGGGTTCCCGCAACGGATGCGCCAGCCTCGGCAAGGTCACGCGCCCAGACTCTGATGATCCCCGTCGCCGGATCAGCGAAGCCGAGAAGTTTCGGTAGGCAGCGGTGCGGCAACCCGGATCGAACAATGAGATCTGCGCCGATCAGGAGCGGCGGAAGCGGCACGATCGCTGTCCGCGGGGACTCGAGGTACACCGTGTACGCGGTCGGATGCGCTCGCATCATGAACCCCACTTCGAGCGACCCACTCGACTCAAGATGGTGAGCATGCCGGTGATGCCAACGACCGTGCCCACCGCGAGAGCCGCGGATGCCACGGCTGCCCCTGTCTGGGCGGCGAGCAAGGCGGGCGTCAAGCTGACGACCACCAGCACGGCAGCAACAACGATGCGAGCAATCATGAACTGTTGAAGCGTTCCGCTGACTCGGAGAAATCGAGTGGCTGCATCGGCGGCAAAGTGGCCGAGCAGCGCGGCAGCGAACAGGATGCCCACCAGCATGCCGAAGAGCGAAGACCACAGCGCAAGCGCGAACACGAGCACGGCTATGACCACCTGCGCGAGGATCTCGGAGGCGAGCATCAATGTGGAGGGCGCGTCCCCCATGGGAGGGTTCCCCCCACCAGCAGCCGAAGAGAGTGTCCAAGCTCGGCGCTGCAGGAGTGTCCCGAGGATCTTGCCGCCTACCCCCAGCACGACCAGCCAGAGCCAGGGAGAGCTGCCCGCAGAGAGATCAAACACGCCCGCAGCGACCAACGGCAGGAACGCCTGGTGCAGCCCCCATCCTGCGATGAAGATTCTGCGCGGCGTCCCCGGCCGGTTTGCCGGATGCGCATTCATGACCAGAGTCACGGCTGCACCTCGCTACCAGCGCCGGCGGCGACGATGGGCCGAGCGAAACTCTCCGCGCCAAGACCGGGCCAGGCCGTCACGGAGTATTCGCCGCGTGGGACGTCCTGGGACTGCGCCTCCAGCAGATCACGGATGCCGACCGAGTCGGAGCGGCGAGCCAGTCTGACCATGGCGCGGGTGATCTCGATCGTCAGCTCGAGCTTCGTAAGGGGGTAGTACCGGCCATGCGCTCGGGCAGCCTCGTAGCACGTCAGGAGCTTCCGGGAGTTGTGGTTGGGACAGCCGCCTCGGCTCTTGCATCCGTCGTTGTACCCCGCGGGCGTGCCATGGTCGACGCGTTCGATCATGTCGAGGGTGCGGCTCATCAGGCAGCAATTCTCTGATCGGCGACGAGCTCGTCAGATACGTGCTGCACCCGCAGGACGGTCCGTGATGTCACCCCGAGCAGCTGAGCAGTCTCCTCGAGACTGTAGCCGAGCTCGCGCGCGCGATGGATGGCGAGGTGTCGCTCTTCCCGCGTCATGCGGACGCGCTCACCGTTGAGTGCCAGCGCGACGGCGACTTCGTCGATGACTGGCTCGGCGTCGTCGACGGCCGGCTCGTCGTCGTTGTCGATGTCGTCCCACGCCATTGCTGGCAGCCATCCCAGCCGTCGGGCGTAGTCGAGCGCTCCCGTGTAGACGGCACGGTCGTATCGCGTCTCGTGGGGCGGTCTTACGTTCCACAGCTCCTCGAAGAGCGATGCCGCGGCCATGTGGAGCTCTACGGGGATCTCGCCATCCGTGGTGAGGATGCGTGCCATGCGCGACTGCGTGATCCCGAGGCGACGTGCCAGCCGCGTCTGCGCCCAGCCGAGCACGCCCAGAGCCTGGATGCGCCGCCGCATGCCCCGGGAGGACACCTTGACGTCAGGAGGCAGCGTGCTGAGGTCTGGCTGCACGCCGGTGATCCGCTCGGCGGTGGTCCGGTGGATCCGCGCGGGTGGCGCACCGCGTCCAGGACCGTCCTTGCGCTTGCTGCCGAACCAGATAGCCCGGATGGTGTCGGTGCTGACGCCGGCGGCCGCGGCGATCGCCGTGACGGTCATGCCGTGCTTGAGAAGGATCCCGATGTGCAGCTTGACGGGCGCCGTCGACGACATGCCGGAGTCGTACCTGCCGTAGGCGATCAGCTTCTTGCGCTCGTAGCACCGCTTGGTGTTCGCCGCGCAGCAGGGCGCGCAGCTGCATCGGTGGACGCGGTAGCAAGTCGGCGTGGCACCGTGCTTGTGGTCGGGCGGGCAAACCGCAGTGCGTTCCATCATCCATCCCTCCTAGGCATGCTTACTTTTATAAATGTAAGCAGGTAGTTAGTCGGTTAGCAAGCGGAGAAGGAGCTCTCCTACCTACAAGGGGTGGACTACGGCAGCGAAAGTGGACATATCCGGTTGCTGCTCATCGGCTGACGCCGGCGTGCGCGGGAATGCGACGTGCACGACTGCGCACGTCGGGCCTGGAAGTCAGTAGTGCCGGCGGATCACACGTGGGTTGAATGCGACGGTTGCGTGTGCGGCGCGGACGTGCGGTCTGCTCGACCCCTCAGGGAGGGTGTACCGGCCGAAGGCGATGACGTGCCGCCCAACGAGAGCGTCTGCGTCGGTGATGTGGAGCCGGCTGAGGTTCTGCTTGTCGACGAGGATCGCAACCTGATCGGCGGCTCCGTTGAGCCGGATCATCAGCCCCTCCCACCTGGTGTGGGTGTAGCCAGCGACCCGTCCCCAGATGATGAGGTCGGTGTTGAGGCATGCCGCGATCGAGGCGTCCCGGGCATGGACGATGACGCTGTCGGCCGCCACTGGGTGCTGGGCACCGAGGACAAGTTCCAGGCCCGGAGGCATCGTGCCGGCGACCAGATTGACCAGCATCGTGGAGAACGATCGTTGATCGGCGCTGTCGGTCTCCTGCTGTGCCGGTTCGGTGCGGAAGCGGCGTGTCAGCTGCCCGGGTCGGTTCGGATCCGGACGACGACGACCATCCGGTCCTGCCGACGGCACGGCGACACCGAGCCGCATCCGCCAGCGCGTCGGCCGTGGTCCCTGCTCATGCTGACGGCCGGCGTCGCCGCGGCGGTCTTTGGACCGGATGGAGCCCTCATCGCAGTCCTCGCCGTGGTGCGCTGCGAACGCGGCCGCCTTCTTCGTGCTGTGCAGCGCGGTCGTCCAGACCTCGGCGCCGCACTCCTCGCCGCCTGGAAGCTCACCAGGACACCACAGGGCGGGAATCACCGCCTGGCCGCGCACTTGCTCGAGGGTGACGAGATCACCCGCGGCGTTCCTCGCGACGTCCACCGGCGCCTACTCCCCCGCGTCACCCTCGTCGACGTCGCGCGCGAGCTCGTCCGCGAAGGCGCGTGCGATGGTCTCCTCGTCCGGCAGAGCCTTCTGCGCATCCTCGGTGAGCTCGTATCGGCTCACGGCGACCGGCTGCGTCGTCGACGCGAGCGCATAGCGGACGACCGTGTCGTTCTTGCCGGCGACGAGCAGGATGCCGACGGTCGGCTGGTGCTTGTCGTGGATCCGCAAGCGGTCGTCGACGACCGCGACGTAGAACCCGAGCTGGCCGGCGTCGCGCGGGTCGAACTTCGTGGTCTTGAGCTCGATGATGATGTAGCGAAGTTGCTCGACGTGGAAGAACAGCAGGTCGACGTAGAAGTCGTCTCCTTCGATGTCGAAGTGAACTTGGCGGCCGACAAACGCGAACCCGGGTCCGAGTTCTTGCATTGTGTCGAGGATCCGGTCGACCATGCGTTGCTCGAGCTCACGTTCAGAGGCATCGCCGTCGACGGCGAGGAATTGCAGCGCGTAGGGGTCTTTCGTGAGCTCCTGCGCCTGGTCCGAGTCGATCCGCTCGAGGGCGCCGGCGAAGTTCGTCGGCGCGGCCGCTTCTCGCTCGTGCAGCTTCGTGGTGATCTGATGCGCAAGGACGGGGCGGCTCCACCCGTGATGGGCGTCTTTCGCGGCGTACCAGTCCCGCTGCTCTTGGTCGTCGAGCTTGTCGAGCAGCTCGATGACATGTCCCCACGGCAATTCGCCAACGGGTCGTTGGCGAATTGCATCGAGATCGGGCCATGCCTCGGCGAAGCGCCTCATGTACCGCAGATTGGCGGCCGAGAATCCCTTCATCGTGGGGAACTCAGTGCGAAGATCTCTTGCCAGCCGGTCAAGAACGTTCGTGCCCCAGGCCTCCTGGGATCGCCGCGTGCGAATTGTCTGGCCGACGTGCCACCACAGCTGCAGCAACTCGTTGTTGGCTCTGCGCTGCACCCGCAGTCGGGCGGCGTGTACCCGACTCTTGAGTTCCTCGAGGGTCGTCGAGTAGTCGCTCGGTTCCAGTTCGCTCACTTGCTCAGCCTCCCATTTCACGTAGCCGGCAGCGGATCACCGCCGCGGTGACGGTGGCTTCCGGTAGTGGCCCTCGACCTCGCGGCCGTTGCGAGTGTGCCCCTGGACCCAGGTGTGACCGTCCCCTCCGGCTTCGGTGAACGATGCGTTGGCGGCACGAGATGTAGAGGGCGAATGGACGGTACGTGCATCCGGCGTGTCGGGCACGGGTGTAGCCCGACGGAGGGCCCACTTTCTCGACCAACGTCCGTCGTCTCGCTTGCCGGAGTACTTCTCCACCAGCTCGGGAGCGGCCTCCGGCTTGTCGACGGCGTACCGCTGGAAGCTGATCACGTTCGAGTTCGCCTCGGCTACACGCTTGGCGATCCCGGAGCAGATCGACTGTTCATCGTCTTCGTACAGCTTGTCGATGAAGCCGGGAGGAACGGCCCGACCTCCGAGCTGCTCCGTCGCTGTGGCATCGGGCTTGAGGCTCTCGATGTGTTCGCTGCGCCACCGGTACTCCGCGCGTGCCTTCGTGACGGGCTTCGGCCCGTCGACGACGATGATGTCGACGGCGTAGCCGCGCTTTTGCAGCACCTCGAGCATCGCGAAGGCTTTGGGCTCGTTCGCGAGCGTCCCGTCGAGGACGATGTTCTCACCGCGCAGGATCGCACGATCCCGCTCCTGCTTCATCAGCAAAGAGGACTCCTCGTGTACGAGGGAGGCGCGTTCTCGCGGGGTCAGAGCCTCCGTTCCCGGCGGAGCGAGCTCCCGGTCAATCGATCCGTCTCTGGCCGCTCGCAGGAGCAGCTGATCCTTGAAGTCGTCCGCGTTCAGATCCCGCCAGTCCTCGTCTGAGGAACCCATGTCAGCGATGAGCTTTTTTCGGGCGGAGGACTTGCCGGCGCCGGGTGGCCCAGCGAGAACGATCGCGCGACGCTCACGCTTCACATTGGGACGTTGGGCGCGGAACGTGTTGCGGATCTCTCGGTGCACGGCCTTCCGCTGAGTAGAGGGTTGAATGCCCTCCTCGAACCAGGTCGAGTTGTGGATCGTGGAACTGGCGGTGTCATCTGCGAGCGGACCGCCCGGGGCACCCAGCTGCTCGAGCAGCCGTCTGCGGCCCTCGAAGTCGACGTGATCAGGGAAGGCGGCCACCGTTGTGCTCCCTCACGGCATCCGCGATCTCGTCATAGAGCTCGTCGTCGATGAAGTCGCAGGCCAGCGCCGAGCCGATCTCCTCGAACGAGCCGGGCGTCGTCATCACCGGGTCATCGAACGGCGGCGCGATGCGCTCTCGTGGTGCGTATGGGAACACCGCCAGCACCTCGAGCAGCTGCGAACGCGAGATCTCGCCCTCGCTGTACTGCTGAGCGAGCTCGAGTGGGGTAGTGGTCATCCTGATCACCTCCTCCACAACCATCATGTCCATGGCCCCATCATACGACAGGACGGGTTATATTCGATAAGGTTTACGCTGCGGGACATCGGAACTCCCTTCCCCTACAAGGGGTGGAAGCCGGCAGCCTCGCTCGACAAACTCAGGTGACGATGCCGATCGCCGTCACCGCGATTGCAGCGATCGCGATCGCGGGTCCATGCGCGTGAGCGCGGCGATCTCCACCTCGAGCGATTCTGATCGCTCGTTCCGCACCGCTGAGAAGTACAGCCAGCGGCACGGCGTAGATCGCGAACCAGCCGGCGAAGATCCCCGCGAAGAGCGCCAGCGCCGCCGCGAACTTGGCGTCCCCGAAACCGAACCAGCCCACCATGCCCATCGCTACGTAGGCGGCGAACACCACCGCTGCTGCGATCACCGCACCGATGGCGATCCAGAGATCCATTTGCTGCACGCTCATCGCCGTCACCTGTACAGCGGCGGCGACGGCGAGTGGACCAGTGAAGCGATTGGGCAGGAGGCGGGTGCGCACGTCCACCGCGGCAATGGTTGCAGCGGCAGCTCCGAAGCAGGCGAGCGCGACCCAGGTATAGATCTGAACGTTGAGGTATGCGATCGACGCGAGGATGAGCCCGCCGGCGATCGCCGCCAGGTAGACGCCCACCGCTCGCCCTCGAGTCGAGGGAGCCGCCTCCACGACGGTCATCGGGTTCCCGCGAGCTTCGTCTGTGCGGCGTCGATAAGTCGTTGGGTCGCCTCGTCGAGCTCGTAGTCAGGATCGCCACCCCCGGGACGTGCGTAGAGCTCGTCGACGACACGGGAGAACTCTGTTGCACTGCCTGCGCGCATGGCCGCTTCCAGCTCGAGGCGCCATCCGGCTTCGTTGAGCGGGTCGGCTGATTGGGCGATACGCGCCGCAAACCGCGCCTGATCGATCTCTCCGTGGCGAAGCGCCCGGTGGGCGAGCTCGTCGGCAGCATCCAGCACTGCGGCGATCATCTGCTCCTCGAGCAACGAGCGCCACACCCACCATCCGCGACGATTGCGGGCCGGGGTCAGGGGCTGGCCGCGGACGAGACGGATAGCGGCAATGAGGTCCTCGTTCGGAGTGACCTTGAGGTCCGGTCCGATGAGCTCGCGGAAGTCATCCCAGTCGCTCCGGATGGCCGGGTGGATCCGGAACCCGACGTCGTTACGACCCTCGGGAAGCAGCTTGTGCCCCTCGGGGTCGCTGCCGAGAGCGTTCCTCAGATGCTTGGCCAGCTGGCGCGCGTTGTTGTTCGACGGCTCGTACTTATCCGGCCAGAACGCCTTCTGCAGCTGGGCACCGGGAACCTGGCCGTTGTGCAGCAGCAGATAGGCCATCATCTCGACGCCGCGGCCCGGGAGGCTGTCGGCATCTGCGACGTTGAGCACGTCGATCGTGCCGAGCAGTCGGACGTATGGTGCGGGCCATTCCGGAGCCTGAACGGTCGCCGCAGAGTCCAACTTCTCGGTGGCGGTCTCCACGCTGGCACTGGAGGTCGAATCGACGGCGGTGGCCACAGCTGCCTCGGGAACGCTTACCGATTCGTCGACGTCGGCAGATGTCGGCGCGGACGCGGGTTCCTCGCTGGGGAGAGCAGGTTCTTCGGCGGTCTCGCCGACCGAGACCTCGGCAGGATCGCTCGCGGTGCTCATCTCGGCGACAGGTGTCTCTGTCTCCTCGGCGAGCTCGGCAACGGTCTCCGTGGCTTCGGGGGCAGCCGTCTGCTCTTCCAGGGCAGGCCGCTCGTCGATGTGATTCTCGATGGGAAGGTCAGCCGGGATCGACTCGCGTGTCGTGGTGTCGAAGAGGTTCTGGATGAGTTCCAGCTCTTCGCCCGCCAGGATCTGCGGGTGGAAGGGCAGCGGCGGCAGCTGGCCGCCGGACCGGTACTCGGCCGTGGTTCGGTCCGTGATGACGACGGTCGAGCCAGCGGCGATCGCATCGCCGCTGGCGACCGTCGCGATGCCGAGGCGGGGCATGCGTGCTACCAGTTCGGCGAGCTCGGCGCGAAGATGCTCTGCTGGCTCTTCGCCGAGGATGACGATGTGCGGTGCCCACGACTCCATCTCCGTGGCGCGGACCCGGGCCTGGTGTACGTCGTCTACGCCGTAGCTGTCAAGGGCGGCGCGGCGGTCGTCCATGTCAGCGCGAAGGTTGCGGAGCAACGCCGGTACGTCGTCGACGTGCTGGATGCGGAACGTGCCGATCTCATGCGCGAGTCCGTGTGGCATCCCCACCAGGGTCACCTGAATCTGATCGGACCACGGATTGACGGCGAGCTCAACGGCGATCGCCGTGAGCACTCCACGTGCGGTCTCCGCGTCACCGACGACGTTGAGTGAGCCGATCTGCTCTAGGTCGAGGAGGAGGACGCCTCCGGCGTCGTCGGTGCCGATCGTCGTCAGGGCCGGGTATGGGGAGACGGTCGGTCGAGTCGGCGGTGTCGCTCGTCCCGGGCGGACCACCCAGGCCGTGCGGTCGGGATGGGCAGGTTCGAACGGCTCCGGGAGGTCGGCCGGCTGTGTCAGGTAGACGGCGATCTCATCATCAGCGAGGCGAACTGCGAGCAGCTCAGGGAGAACAGACCCCGTGTTCTCCGCCCACTCCTGGAGCCCGCGCAGCGCGTTGTCGATGTCCTCGGTACCGATCGGGTTCTCGACCAGTCGCAACTCGAGCTCGAGGTCGGCCGCGGCCTGCTCAGGCATCGCGATACGCTCGCCAGCTGCCCGCTGACGACGCTGCCGTAGTCGCCTCGCCCCAAGCGCGGCGAGTAGACCCGCCAGAAGCAGCCCCACAGCACCACCAGCGGTCGCGAGCGGAATCAAGGACTCCGCGTCATCTGCCTCGTCGACGTCGGTGTTAGACGTGGAGGCCTCCTCAGTGGACGCCGAGGTTTCACTCGCGGAGGAGTCTGACTGACTACCTGCTCCCGCACCGCCGGCACCGCCGCCAGAACCCGCACCAGCTCCGCCTGCATCTGCCCCCGTGTCCGTGCCCTCATCGAGCGAATCAGAGCTCGAGGAGTCATCTGTGCTCGAGGGGGGAGGCGCGGGCGCCGGCCGCGGCGGAGCCTGTTCGACCTGGACATTAGGAACGGCGAGCGTCCATCCCGTGATGATCAGATCCGGGTCGCTGAGGGCGCGACCATCCGACTGCACCACTCCCCTATTCGCCTCGAAGATCTCCGGGTAGCGCTGACCATCGCCGTAGTAGTTCTCCGCGAGATCCCACAGCGTGTCGCCGCTGACGACTGCGTGGGACACGGTCGTGTACACGAATGCCGGTGCTGGCGACTCCGCTGCAACGGGTCCGGCCGTCTCTGGAGTGGTCGATGCAACTGATGGAGTTGCGCTGCTCTGCGCGGGTGCCGTAGCAACCGTGGAGACAGAAACGGACTGGGAGAAGTCCGCCGCTGCCGCCGGAGCGGTTGTCCCGATCGTTCCGAAGCCGGTGAGCATCACCGCGACCGCCGCGACCAGCGAGGCAGCCACCCGCTGCTGGCCTCGGAACACTCCCACCCTCTTGCGAGTCGGACGTCCAGCGATGCCGGCGAAGATCTCGACCAGCAGCGGACCGGCGAACGCGGCCCACGCGATCCAGCAGAGGAGCGGAAGAACCTTCGTCGTGGTGATGACCCACCCGTAGTCGGGGGTGAGGGTGAAGATCGCCTGCCACTGTTCAGGTGAGGGCAGCGGGTTCCCGGCGATGGTCACCAGCGCAAGCGGTACGCCGACGAGCAGCGCACCGATAACGATCAGAGAGCCCAACCCTCGCAGCAGTTTGATCACGCCATGCCCTTCCGATCAGCCAGGCCGTTCAGTCACCGTAGTTGGCGGTGTTGACAGACTGGAGCTCACCCACCCGAACCTGCGCGCTCGAGGTGGTCGTGGGCATCGCGATCGTGCCGTTCTCCCCGCCGCCGTTCCACTGCACGACCCAAGTGGTCGACGCCGAAACGGTGAACGTGCCGGAGCCGGATGTCCGCTGATACCGGAACCCGCAGGTTGGGGAGTCGACTGCCAGCTGATCGGCCATGGCCGCTGCGTTGAACGGCGTGCCTACGCCGCAATTGACCGTCTGCCCGTCACCCGACGACCAGGTCAGAGATTGCACCTGCGCGGTCGCGGTAACGGTGACGCCGCCATAGGTCGCCGTCCGGGTGAGAGGCCCCCACGTGCTCTCTGAGGTGCTGTCTACCCATAGCCAGACCGGGATGCCGACCCACGTGCGTCGGTACGCGGCTGTGCCGGCAGGGTCGTCGGTGTGGACCTTGCTCTCCGGTGCCATCCCGATCGTGATCGGCTGGAGCACGAACGTACGCACGAGCATCCCGGCCGCCTGCGCCGGCGTGTAACGAGTGATGCCGGGCGGCGGCGCATCAAGCCACAGGGAGAAGCCGTAGCAGTTCATGGGCGCGCCACAGAGAGCGGGGTTGGTGACGTACGGATCGCAGCTGTAATAGGCGCCGACGTTGAGGCTCTTCCCGTTTGGCGCTGGTCGTTGAGGACTGTCGATGGACCAATAGCACTGCCTGTCGTTCGACCAGTAGTCATCGCCGGTCGAGCAAGGGATCTCGCGTGGGATCAGATCAGGGTCTTCCGATCCCTCCACCCCATCCCAGAGACAGGTGGCAGGTCCAGGGGTGAAGCCGGCAGGAGCTGTCCCGCCCCCGGGTGTCCCGGGGGTGCCCGGCTGACCTACCTCGATGTCACAGACCTGATTTCCCCAACTGTCGATGTGACATTCAGCTGCAGCCGCTGGGGAAATCCCGACAAGGAATGTAAGAAGCGCGGCCAACAGGGTCAGCAATGCGACTGACTTCCGCGCCGGTCTTTGTGTCAACACGTTGGGGCGCCTTCCCGACCGGTCAAATCGACCTGCTCCTGAATCAGCCACACCTGGGCGTTCTGCTCATAGATGAGGGTCCACTGAGCAGGAAAGGCACCCTTGGGAATGGCCGGTGCTTCCTGCCCAGCCGGAACCGTGATGTCCCACGTGGAGTTGTCCGAGCAGCCATAGACCACAGCTGTTCCAAAATCGAGAGTTTCCCCGGTAGCCGCATTCGTGCTTGGGGACGCGTAGGACATTGCATCGTTGGTCGTCCAGGTAGAGGGGGTGCCGACCTTGAGCCAACCCTTCTCGAGATTGTTCTTCACGGTGTCAGCGTTCAGCTTTGCCGCCTGGGAGCCTTGAACGAGAAACGATCCCACATAGGACTCGCCGAGCTCCGGATTCGCATCGCGATCGAAGGACGCCACGAGATAGCTCTCGATAGTCGCGGCAGCGCTTGTGATCGCTTCCTGCTGATTCGTGGGCACCGGAGCGGGAGATGGTGTCGCCACCGCGCCGGGCGTTGGTGTTGGCGTTGGCGTCGCGGTTGGTGAGCTGGTGGGTGATGTTGTCGGGTCGGTCGGCGCGGTGGGCGTGCACGCGGCCATCGCGAGAGCAGCGGCGATCAGGAGGGTGATCGTCGCGGTCGTCTTGGTGGTCTTCATGCTTTGTTCCTAGTCGTCGATGAGAACTGCGGATCCGGTTGCCTGAACAGGCAATGGGCCGAGGCCGATTGAGCCGAGGATACGTGGCGTGTAGGTCATGTCGACGGTGACGAAGACCTCGTTGCCGTTGACGGTGACGGTGCCGGTGGCACCGGCTGCGGTGATGTAGTTTTCGGCGGCGTTGACCGCGGCGGGGATGGAGAGATTGAATGCGTCGCCGTTGACGGAGTTGCCGGTGGCGGCGTTGGTTCCGGCTCGAGCTGCCGATTGGGCGACGGTGAGCGCCTGCTGGAAGGTCTGCGTCTTGCCCTGACCGTCGACGACGATGCCGGCGATGATGATGAGGGCGACGAAGAATCCGAGCCACATGGGGATGTACTTCACTGTCTGGTCACCTCTCTCTGTACGGGTCTACGGGGCTGCTGGCGGTCTTGGTGATCGTGATCGATCCGGGCATACCTGGGAATGAGATGTCGGCTGTCGCGATCGTGCATGCGACTGTCGCTGTTACGGTTCCTGTCTGCCCGATGCCGGTGCTGAGGCCGTTGCCTCCGATCTCGATGTCGAGGTCGATGCAGGTGACGTTGCTCCCAAGTGCAGCTGCGGCCGCGGCTTGGGCGTGGGGAACGGCATCTTCGACGGTGCGAGAGATGGATGCGTCTCGCGCGGCGGCGTACGCGGCTGCTTGCACGGTGTTGGCGGCTGCGCCGCCGCGGCCGGCGTAGACGATCAGACCGATGAGGGTGAGCGCGGAGAGGGCGAGGATGGTCCAGCCGGGGAGGTCATCGAGATCTCCGGCTTCGCTGCGGATGATCCGCCTGATCGTCTTCATGGTGCCGGCACCCATCTCTCGACGGGCCCCGTATGGCTTCGTGTGATGGTTGGGAAAGTCACGCCGGGGATGAGGGATACCGGCTGCCCGGTCACCGTCACGGTCACAGTGTCGGCTGTACGGTTCACCGCGACCTGCGGGTTGATGAGCAGCCCGGTGCCATCGAGCAGCTGGTCTGCGGTAGCGATGCCGGCGGTTCCGTCGGACTCGTAGGCACGCGCGACCGTGTAGCCGGCTTGAGCTGCGGTGTTGGCGGCGTCGGTGCCCAGGTACCAGGTCGCAGCCTGCAGGCCCAAGAACAGCAGAATCAGGCTGGCGGGGACGAGGATCGCCGTCGAGGCGTATCCCTCCTCCCCCGCCAGCCTTCTTCTGGTGGTCTGGAGCCATGTGCGCATGCGTGAATCAGAACCCGTTGAGGCGGTCCTGGATGTACCCCTGACCCCAGGTGAAGATGAAGGTCGCGATGGCGATCGCCGCGGCGCCGCCGACGGTGATCCAGATCGCCTTCCAGGCGGCGTCGTCCAGGCCGGACTCGGGCTGCTCGGTGAGGCGGCCGACGCCTTCGCGTACCCGTTCCTGCGTGGCGATGACTGCCTGGTTGACCTTGTCAGAGACCTTGGTGGCCTTGTCTGTGATGGTGCTCATGATGTGGGTTTCCTTTCGGTGGTGGGTGGTGCAGGTGGTTCAGATGCTGGCGAGTTGAAGTACGGACGGGACGATCATCAGGGCGAGGATCGGGATGATGGTGCAGTAGACGGGGATGTCCATCTTGCTGGTGACCCTCTCGGCAGCATCCTTGTCGGATGCTGCGACTTGTGCCCGGAGCATGTCGCAGGCCGAGAGGAGCTGCTCACGCAGTCCGACGCGAGCTTCGGACAGGCGCATGGTGCGCGCCATGTCGACGAGAGCGGGGACGCCGACGGTGACTCCGAGCCGCTCGAGAGCGTCCCACTTGCTGGTGCGGGTGAGTTCGGCTGCTTGGTACTCGCGGCGGATGCGACGAAACACCCAGGAGTCGGAGACGGATGCGGCGGAGGTGAGAGCTGCGTCTGCTGTGGTGTTCCCGAGGAGTGCGACGGCAACCAGCTGCAGGTAGACGGTCACGAACCTGGTGAACTCGCGTCGCGCCTCCTTCGTCTTGGAGCGCACATTGGAGTCCGGGATGATCCAGAAGATGAAGGCGAGGATCGGGGCGAACAGGACGGGGAGCGGGAAGCTCAGGCCGCCAAGTTGCAGGATGGCAGCGAATCCGAGCGGGATGGCGAAGCCGATCGCCGCCATCTTGAGCTTGTCCGCGTAGAACTGAGCAACGGGGATCTCGAGCAGGTCGAGCTCGGCGGTGGGCGCGGAGAAGAAGGGGATGCTGGGAGCGCGGCGGGAGACCCAGGCGCCAGCCTTGTCCCAGCCGGCGAGGGTTTTGACGGGCGTTGCGCTGGGGATCGAGACTTCGCCCAGGCGGGTGAGCGCGTCGCCGGCACGGATGGTGCGCGGCGCGTAGGTGAGCATCAGGACGGCCAGGCCGGCGCCGGCGATGAGCCCGGGGATGATGGCCAGGAGCACGGGGTTCATCGCTCGACCTCCAGCGGGGTTTTGCTGAGCACGATGCGGGACTCTGGACGGAAGCGGGTCTGGGATTTCGCCCAGGCGAGGATCCCGGTGAACACGCCGATGATCACTAGAAGTGCGACCTGACCGACGGGGGTTCGGTAGAACGCGATCGTCGGTGTGCCGGAGAACACGACGAGTCCGACGAGCACCAGGGCGACGATGCCGGTCATCACTTGCATGGTGCGGCGCGGCTTCTCCCTCTCGTTGAAGATCTCCATCCGCTGCTTGGCCTGAATCGCGAGGGTGTCGGCGACGGCGGAGAGTGCTCGGGCGAGTCCGCCGGCGTTGAACTGGGCGGCCTGGATCAGATAGACGGTGACCTCGTCGACGTAGGCGCTGTCGAGCTCGTCGGCGAAGGCCTTGAATGCTTCGGCGGCTGTCCAGGAGGTAGACATGCGCGCGTGGAGCCGGTCGACGGCGCCGCGCAGCAGCGGTGGGGTGGCGCCGCGGGTGATGCCGATGACTTCGCGGAGGGTGTACCTGCCGGTGTCGGCGGTGGAAGCGAGCGATCGCGCCCACGCCTCGAGGGCGATGATGAGCTGCTGCTCGCGGGTGTCCTGCTTGCCCAGCAGCAGCGGCAGTCCGACGATCGCGGCGGGGACGATGATGATCAGAAGCGGGAGTGCGGTGATGAGTGCTGCGAGCAGGCCGACGACAAGACCGATGATCAGGCGCAGTCGTGTTGCTCTGCTCACTCGTCGCCAACGCTGGATAAGCGTGGCCTGCGTCTTGACGTGCTTCTGAGGCTTGGGTGGTGCGGGCCGGAAATAGGCGACGATCATGACGAGGCCGGCCAGGAGGATGGCGCCGGCGATTGCTGCGGGCAGGATCATCGCGCCTCCCAGGGGATTCCGCTGGTGCGGCTTGCCCGCTCGAGCATTGGGCGCAGCTTGTCTTCGGTGGGGCGCTCGGGTTCGGTGTAGATGCCCTTGTCCCAGTCCCACTGGAAGAGCTTGGCGGCCATGGGTTCGAGCCGGTCGTTCGGTCGGACTTCGGCGATTTCGGAGACGATGCGGGTGCGGGTTCCGTCGCTGTTCTCGACGAAGTCGAGGTAGATGATGATGTCGATGCTGCGGAGGATCTGGCGTAGGGGCACGGAGTCGGTTGCCAGACCGTATTCGCTCATGAGCATGTCGGCAAAGCGGTGGATCGCGTCGTCGGCGCTGCGGGCGTGGATCGTGGAGATCGAGCCGCGGCCTGCTTGCATGGCCTTCATCGCCCAGCCGGACTCTGGGCCACGCATCTCGCCGTAGAGGATTCGTTGCGCGGACGAGCGCAGCGACTCGTAGAAGGCGTCGCTCAGGCTGTAGGACGCAGTCACGTCCGTCCCAGAGAACATGGCCGGCATGTACTGCAGGTCCTGCACCTGGGCGTGCCTGGCGCCCTTGTTGAGGTAGAGCTCGCGCTCCGTTTCGATGGTGACGATCTTCTCGTCCCACGGCACGGTCGCCATCCATGCCCGCAGGAACGTCGTCTTTCCGGTACCGGGGAATCCGGCGATCAGTGCCGAGCAGTTCGCGCGTGAGGCGAGGGTGAGGAAGGTCTTCATCTTGTCGGTGATGGTGCCGATGTTGACCATGTCGTCGAGGTCGACGTCGACGAGGTTGTGCTTGCGGATGGTGAGGTTGGGCACGCTCGTGATCGGCACGCCGGTCGCCGAGAGGCGTGCACCGCCGATGTCCAGGTCGAGGTGGCCGCCGGGCCGGGAGAAGGAGCGGCCGCGCCAGGATGCGATGTCGGAGATCATCTGCTCGAGGTCGCCGGCGTGTTCGGTGAGCGGTGGCCGTTGCTCCCGCCGACCGCTCGACTTGGTGACCATGACGTTGTCGTGGCCGACGACGCTGACGTCTTCCACATCGGGTTCACGCAGGTACTGCTGCAGCCTTCCGTAGCGGAATGCGTTGTCGAAGACGGCTTGCACGTGCTGCGCGCGCTTACGCGGTGACCACTCGTTGTCGCTTCCCAGGTTGACCACGCGCCATTCGGCGTGTCGGGTGACCAGTCGGGTGATCTCTGAGAGGGACTGCTCCTCGAACAGGGTCTCGGGACCGGCCGATGCGATGGCCACATCGAACTCGGCGCGTGTGCGTCCGGCACCGTCCTCATTGAGGGTGAGCTGCTTAGTGAGCGTGTCGACGGCGTTCCAGTCGACGTCGTCCAGAAGTGCCTCGACGACGGTCACCGGCGCAACAGCGGGGTTACGTCGGGTCGCCGGTGCCGGCGAGGCAGGAGCGGGCATCTGGAAATTGTCGGGAAGCACTGCCGCGGTGGGTGCGGCGACCGCGGGTCGCTCATCTTCGGCGACCCGGTGCAGGTGCGCGCGGCCGGTTGCCGCGGCGAACAGGTGCGGGTTCTCGGCCGCGGTGTTGCCGCTGCTGCGCGGGGTGACGTCTGGGGCGCTTGAGAGCAGGTCACCCAGGAACGGGCGAGTACTGATCTGGACCTCGGGAATGGATTCGTCGCTCATGTCAGCTGGCGCTCCGATCGAGATCGCTGTAACCGATGATGCTGCCCAGGGAGGTGATAACGCTGCGGATCCGTTGGCGGTAGCTGTTCCGATTGGGTTTGATGTCCGGGCGTCCAACGGAGAACGTGGCGGCACCTTGCGGGTCGAAGGGCAGCACACCGAGTACCGGCAGCACGTTGGTGGTGAAGTCGGATGCGGGCAGCTGCTCGGCGACCGCTTCGGTGAGCAGTACGAGGAACTTCTCGTCGTCGACCACACCGATCCGCTGGGCAAGGTCGGGGATCTCGAGGCGGCGGTACACGCGGTTCAGGTCGACCATGGTCGAGTGCGCGCAGAGGAGCACTCGGTCGGCAGTGTCGATCAGTGGGAGGCGAACGTCGTCACGGCCAAGTCTGCCGAGATCGAGAATGACGTCGATGCCCGCTTCGGAGAGCGACCGCAGCAGCTCGGGCAGTCTGGCCCAAAGTCCGCTGACGCCGTCAGCGATGCTCAGGTGGAAGAAGCCGGGGACGACCCACATCTTGTGTTGAGGAGGAAGTGCGGGGATCGGTGCCGCCTTGATGGGCGGCAGTTCGTGGACAGCGATCGCGAGGTAGCGGTCCGGGTCGAGGAGATCTTCGGGGGTGAGGATGCCACGGCTGTAGGCGAGCTGAACTTTCTCGATCCCGCCGAGCTCGGGGAGCAGGTTGGACCGGAAAAAGCCGGGCATCGCGCTGGTGACCGCATTGGTGTCGGCTTCGATCACTACAACGGGTCGCGGCCAGTGCACGCCAAGAGCAAGAGCGGCCGTGCTCACACCGGGGGATCCGCTGATGCTGGTCAGGGCGATAACTGCCACGGTCAGTTCCCCGGGGCGAGGTAGATGGCGACGCCGCCGGCCGCGGCGAGGCTGGTCACGTTCGCGGCCGAGCGTGCGTCGACGTAGACGTCGACGACGACGGTGCCGGTGGTGTTTGCGGAGGTCCTCACTTGGGAGACGGTGGCCTGAACAGTGGTGGACGGGTCGACCGTGGTCGGCACTCCGGTGGCGGATTGGGTCGCGACGGGCACGATGACGATCTCATCGCCTCCGACCAGGGCTTGCGCGGGCAGCTGGCTGCTCTTGAGCTCGAGACCGACGAGCGCTTGTCCGGAGGGGACAGGGAGGGTGGTTGTGAGGTCGCTCTCTGTGATCATCCCGCCGGCGGCGATGTTGCCGGTGGCGATCTTGCCGATGACGTCGTTCGCTCGAGCGACGGGGATGGCCTGTGTGGTCTGGCCTGCGGCCAAGGCAATCGTGGTGAGGTCGTCGCGTTCGATCGTGTCGCCGCGGGCGATGGTGCTGGCGGCGACGAAGACCTGCTCGGTGTTGCTGGCAGTCGTGTACACGAAGGCGCCTCCGATGGCACCGAGAAGGATCAGCACGATGGCAGCGGCGAGCCAGATGCCGGAGCGTCGTGTGCGGACCGGTGGCACGGCCGCAGTGTCGGCGGAGCTCTGACCGCGGGAGCGGGACTTGTCCGCTTTCTTCTCAGCCGGAGCGGTGTCGGTTGCTGTGCTCACCGTCGTCCTTTCGTTTAGGCCCTCTACCCACAAGGGGCGGGAGCGGGAACCGAGAGTCGACATATTGGGTATGCCGAGCTCGCGCCCGCTGCCCCCCAGGAGCGAATTGCAGACAGCCTAACCCCGCCTTCGATCCCATCGAAAGCCGCTTGGCTTGAGGTGGGGAAGCTATGTCGACCAAGAACAACAATCTGTCCCCCGAACGGGGGACAAGGTTGTTGTGCGCTTCTCGGGGTCGTCGGCAGGTGGGTGTGGCAGCAGAACCACGACGTACCGAGCACGCGGGTTACTGTGACGCGCGCGCGGGTCGATCAGCTGCCAGTGATCAACGCGGTCATGATCTGGAGGCGTTGATCCACGGCTTCCCGGTTCACCCGCCAGATCAGGCGGTTGAATCCGGATGCCTTCCCAGCGCGGGTCGGATCCATCTCGGGGATGAGGATGCCGGCATCGACGAGGGGCTTGATGTGGAAGGTGAGGGTGCTGCGCGCGATGCCGAGTTGGTTCATGAGTTGGTCTGCGGTGACCTGACCGTCTCGATATGCGATGCGAATGATTCCGACCCGCGAGGACGATAGTCCAATCGTCTTGACCAGATCAGCGAGAAGGTCGGGGGAGTCTTCGGGCATGCTGGCCATTGTGCCAGCGAGGGGACGCTGTACTGCAGCTGCCGTGAGCAGATCACGCGTAAAAATACGCGAAGTCCTCGGGGGTAGGGAGCGGCCGATCGGGGTAGAAGATCACGTTGTCGAGGTCTTCACTCATCGCTTCGTACTCGTCGGCGAATCGTTCGGGATTGTCGATCTCGGAGGCGGGTGCGGACGCGTACGTGAACGCGAGCTCCCAGCGACTCTCGTGCAGCGAGCTCATAGTCACAGTCCTTCCTGGACGGCGGTGGCGATGCGGGCGCGGATCCGGTCGGCACGTTTGCGGAGGCAGGCTGTGGACAGCCCCAGCTCGCTGGCGATGTCGGCGTGCTTCTCATCGCTGAGGGCGGTGCGTGAGAGAAGAGCGAGCTCGTCCGTGGTGACGAGCTTGATGTCGAGAGCCCAGGTGAACAGGTTGGCGAGCTGCTCCTCCGGAGTGCGCTCCGGCTCCTGCCAAGCGCCGGCTTCGATCTCCAGGACATCCGCGGCCATCGGTGCCGTCTTGTCGGCGATGAGCCGGTCGTTGGCGGTCTTCTCCGGGGCGAGAATGCCCAGCATGTTCATGGTCAGATTGGCCATCACCCGCGCGTGCAGGTGCAGTTTGTACTTCTGGATGGACTCCCACGCGGCGCCGATGGCGTACCCGACGCGGTCGTGGCGATCGAAGTCGTCCAGTGATCGCACTCGGTGGGCCATGCGCTGCGCTGCGGGAATCAGAGACTGCAGGACGACGCGTTCAGCGGTGCGGTCCCCTTGGTGGGCCAGGGTGACGAGCTCGTAGAGCAGCGCGTCTTGGGTGGCTCCTTTGGTGGTGCGGATCTGCTCGAGCAGGGCGCCGGCGGTGTGGAAGCCGAGGCTGCCGAACTCGTACTCCTTCGCGGCGATCTGTACGGTCCATTCGCTGTTGAGGCGGGTCATCAGCGGCGCCGGCCGCGTGCTGGTGATCGACATGGGGACTCCCGGGTTGACGGATGTGGTCCCACACGACGGTCCTCACGCGGCGTGTACCCCTGCGTGTATCCGGGGTGGTTGCGGCGGCGAGATCTCTGCGTGACTGCTGGTGCTGTTCCGCGTGTTTGCGGCGATCGCGGGCGTGTATCCCCGGCGTCAGAAAAAGTTCAGCGAGTTTGTCCACTTCGCCTCGCAGCGCCCACCCCTTGTAGGTGAGGGAGCCGTGACGCTCCCGCCGTAAGCGACGAGGAGAGCGAGAGATGAGCTCAAGCGAGGGCCAGGACGATGCGGTCATCGGCGCCGAACTGCTGACACAGCTCGGGGAGAACGCGACCGTACTGGGCGTCTACGACGAGGGGCAGGACATCGCCCTGGACCTTCACGAGGGGCTTTTCTCGCCCACCACACACCAGCGGGCGTTGGCGTTCCTCAACTCGGACCGCTACCGCGACGCCGCGTCGAAGTTCCGCCGTCTGACCGGCTCTCCCGATACGGCTGAGGAGGCCTCATGAAAAAGCTTCGCAAGACTGCGGCGGCGTCCGCCGGCCCGGACGCCGCCGCTCCGATCGCTCAGGCGACGGTCGAAGGTTCCAGTTGGTCGTACGGGAGGAGCCTGGGCCAGAAGGCCGTCACGGGTCTGCTGTATCTCGGCATCGCCTGCGGTGTGCTCGCTCTCGGAATGCAGCTGCTGCTACCTCCCGTCAAACCTGCCGCAGCCGTCTCGACCGCCGAGGGCGGGCTGACGGTAGTCCAGCAGCAAGCCGGCGCCTACGCGACGGGTTTCGTCGGCGCCTGGCTCAGCGCAACACGACAGCAGCCCGGCACGCTCCTGGACTACATCGACGAGTCGACCACGTCGATGCTCAGTGAATCCGCGTGGGTCTACCGAGACCTCGGCGTCGTGTCCGTCGACCCTGTCGATGAGACCGGCGTGGTCAGCGTGGTGGTGGCGGCCAATATCGAGGAGTACGACATGACCTCCGACGACGGCCTGACGTTCTGGCCGCGCCGGTACTTCTCCGTTCCCGTTCGCATCGCCGACGCCGGATTGGCCGTGGTGGCACTACCTACCCCGGTCGCCGCACCGCTCCGCGATTCCGCGAACGTGCAGATGCCGTACACCAAGACCGTTTCCCCCAACACGCCCGCCCGCGCAACGGTCGAAGCATTCCTGGCGGCCTACCTCGCCGGTTCGGGGGACATCACCCGAGTCATCTCCCCCGGTTCCACGATCAACGCTGTCCTTCCCGCCCCGTACCAGGAGCTCAAAGTCACCGACGTCCGCAGCGACAAGGAGGCGTCCGAGACGCCCGCCGGCGGCGACGTCGTGCACGTGTTCGCGACCGCGGATGTGACCAGCGCCTCCGGTCAGCGGCTGACCACGACCTACGCACTCACGCTCACCGCGCGTGATGGCCGATGGGAGACGACAACCGTCGATCTCGCACCACAGGAGCGCTCCACCGGAGCACCCTCCAGCAAATCCACACCCACCCCGACCCCCTCGCGCTGAGCGGGTCCCCTGAAAGGAACAGCACTCATGGAATCTCTCTCCGACTGGCTCATCGGTCTCTTCGCGTCGTGGACCACCGTCGCGCAGGTCGCGGTCGTCTTCCTCGCGATCGTCGTCGTCATCGGCGTCGCGATCATGACCAACCTCAAGTGGGGCAAGATCATCGTCACCGGCCTCGCGGCCGCGGTGGTCGTGATGCTCGTCAACGGCGGCATCCAGCTCTTCTCCGACCGCCTCAACACTGAGGTCAACGCCGCTCCGGCCGCGCCGACCATCCAGCTCACCCTCGACGAGGTGGGGGTCTGGGCGCTTCCGGAGCTCGCCGAACCGGCGGTGTAACCCGTGCCCCAGGAGACCGCCCGCTTCTACACGAAGTCCCGCCGATTCCCCAAGATGATCGGCCGGATGAACGACGGCTCGCGCATTCCCGGCGGCCCGTACACGCTCACCCAGGTAGGGGTGGGCGGTGCTGTGTTGCTGGCGATGTTCGCCACGCGCGGCCTGCTGTGGAGCACGGGCGAGATCCTCCTCGACATCCTGATGACGGCCGTTCTCGCGTTCGCTGTCACCTGGTTGGTGGGTCGGCTGCCGATGACCAGGCGCAATCTGCTGTTCGCGTTCCTGGACGCCGCGGCTGCGATGTTCAAGCCATTCGGGGGGAAGTACCAGGGGCAGGTGATCCGACTCTCTGCACCTCACGGCGCAGGAGGCGGCACGCGTGTGCTTCCCCCCGAACGGCCCGTGTCGCTGGTCCCCCCTCCCCCGCCGGTGGGCGCTGACCTCCCGCCGTACCCGACGAAGACACCGCGGCCCCGCCGCGAGGTCTCCCTCACACCTCCCGCGCCGATCTCCACCCCGGCGCACCGACCCGCGACTGGCCTTGAGCGGCTGCTCACCCAGGTCAACTCCACCAACAGCTAGGAGCCGCTCATGCAGATCCCCGCCGCCGCCTTCGCCGGCAATCTCACCTGGACGCGCACCGGCGTCATCTGGGCCACCTGGCGCCTGCAGGGACTTCCTCACGGGCTCGGCACCGAAGAGATGGCCAGTCTCGTCCTGTCGCAGCATCAGGCGCTGTTCCAGTCGCTTCGGGGCGAAGCGCTCCTGCTCGGTTTCTGCGCCGCGACAGACCCGGTCGACATCGTCGACAAGATGCTCGCCGGCGTCGACGTTCGCGACGCACCCGCATGGGCCGAAGAGTGCGCACTCACTCTGGACTCCCTCGAAGAGATCGCGCTTGGGGAGCGTGTCTACTGGTTGTCCATCCCGCTCGCGGCAGGCAACTGGCGCACCCGGTCACGGGCAGCATGGCGCGCCGGTTTCAACCAGTTCCGTGAACAGCTCGCCCTGCCGCGCACCGCACCGACCAAGAGCGAAGTCGCCGCCGCCATGGCCGCAGCGACCCAGCTCGCACACCGCATCCCGGCCGGGTTCCAGGCCCGCCCCGCCACCGTCGCCGAGCAGATTTGGATCGCGCTGCGCTCCCAGCACCGTGGCCTCGTTCTAGACGGCGCCGCTCCGGACGAGGCGCCCGGGATCGACGAGGTGCCCGCCACGCAGCTGCCCACAGCAATGCCTCGCCCCTGGCTGGACGAGGGTGGCCAGTCTGATCTCTCCCCCGCGGAGCTCAAGCGCTTCCTGCCGTTCAACCGCCGCTACCTCAAGGTGCAGAGCCCTCACTCCGAGGAGCCCAGCTACCAGGTCATGCAAGCCGTCGTCGGCGGGCCCAAGGGTGGCTGGGTGATGCCCGGGGTCGAGTGGATCAGCCGTGTCGAGCAGTACGAGATCGATGTCGACTGGGCGATTCGCCTGACCGTGACCTCGGCCGAGGCCGTCAAGCGTCGCAACAAGCGCGCCGAGGAGCAGCTGATCGACCAGGTGCAGCAGCAGTCGGGGACCAACGCGATCACCGGAAGCGGAGCTGATCTCATCGAGATCGGCGAGACGCTCGCGGCGTATCACGCATCCCTCAACGTCTCCGACAAAGAGGTCGAGGTTGAAGGAACCGTCATCCTCTCCGTCGGCGGCCCCACGCCGGCGATTGCTCAAGCACGCGCCCGCTACGTCGCGGCCGACTACAAGGCAAGCGACTTCCTTCTGGAAACCCCTCTCGGCGGCCAAGAGGAGCTGTGGTGGGCGATGCAACCAGGCACCCCGACATCCCGGCTCGTGCGCGACCTGGCTCAGATCACCACCGGAAGGGAGTTCGCGTCCGGCCTTCCGATCGTCAGCTGCTCGCTGGGCGATGACCGCGGAATCCGCCTCGGCGACAACATCACCACCGGACGGCACACCCCGATCCTCATCGACCTGCACGGCAACATCCGCGCCGACTCGAGCGGATCCTTCGGTGTGGTGGCCGAACTCGGCGCCGGAAAGAGCGTGCTGCTCAAGGCGATCGCCGGCGACGTCCTGGACCGCGGCGGCCGCATCGTCGCGATCGACCGCACCAACGCCCGTGAGTATGCCACCTTCGCACGCTCCCTCGCCTACGACCAGGACGACTCCACCGGCGGCGGCAAGATCGTCCGAGTCGTGGACATCCTCGAGCCGGAATGGTCTCTTGACCCGCTGCGCGTCCTCGGACCCCGCAAAGGCGCCCGTATGGTGCAGTCCCTGTTCGCGCTCATGCTCAACGTCGACCCGGTCGAGCCCCGCGGAGTAGAGCTGTCCCGCCTCCTCGAGTCGGAATACATGACCGAGCACAAGATCGTGAGCCTCGGATCGCTCATGACCCACCTCGGAACCCTCCCCGACAACACCATCGCCACCGAGCTCCTCCACCTCATCCGCGTCGTCGCGACCAAAGAGTTCGGAACGGTCCTGTTCGACGAGAACATCCCCGCCCTCGACCTCAACGCCGACGCGATCGTGTTCACCACCCGCGGCCTGCCGCTGCCCGACCGCGCGGAAGTGGAGAAGGAACACCTGTTCAAGCAGCTGCCGCTCGAGAAGAAGTTCGGGCGCGCCATGTACGCGGTCCTCACCCAACTGACCCGAGAGGCCTGCTTCATGGACATCTACCGGCTGGCTCTCGCCATCTTCGACGAAGCCCACCACATCACCGTCAGCCGCGATGGAGAAGCCGAGCTGCAGACCTTCTTCCGCGACGGCCGCAAGCACGGCGCAGCCGCAGGCGTCGGATCACACGACCCCGCCGACTTCGGCGACGAGGTGACCCGCGGTCTCATCAAGACCCGGTTCGTGATGCGACAGACCGACGAGAAGCTCGCCCGACGCGCCATCGAATGGCTGGGCCTCCCCGTCACCAACGAGACCGTCCGTGAGGTCACTCAGAACCTCAGCCCGATGGGCGCCGACCGGCAAGTCCCCACAGGCCGACGGGGTGAGGGCCTGATGCGCGACATCCGCGGCCGCTACGGCAAGTTCCGCAAGACCCTCCCTGCCCGACCCGACCGCCGTCAGGCAGTCATGTCCACGCCATCCGTCGCAGCGGAGACACCGTGATCACCTTCTACACCACCTCGTTCCACACCCTCAGCAGCTGGGCGCTTCGGGCACGGGTCTGGGCGCACACCCACCCGTGGAAGGCACGCACGCTCGCCGTCCTCCTGCTGATCACGTACTTCACCGTCATCACTTCCCAAGCAGCACACGCCTCCTGGCTCCTCCCCGAAGGAACCACATTCACCGACACCCACGGCGTCCCCATCGAGGCGTACGCGACGATCAACGTGAATGCCGGCGACATCTGGACCCCCTGGAAGGTGATCGCCAACTTCGTCGTCCAGCTGGTCTGGATGGTGCAGTACTACCTCACCACCGCCATCATCTGGCTGTTCAGCTTCCTGCTGTCCTTCGAATGGGTCGGCTGGCTGGCCACCCCGTTCAACGCACTCGCTGTGTGGCTGCAGAGCGTGCTGTCCGGCGTCGGATGGATCCCATTCGCTCTCACCATCGCCGCGCTCGCCGGTGGCGCCGCGATTCTGTTCGGGAAGACCTCGGCCGGCGTGTGGGAGCTCGTCGTCGCCCTGGTGATGTCAGTGCTCGCCGTGGGTGCGCTGGCCAACCCGGTGGCAACCCTCACCGCCACCGGCGGCATGCTCGAGAACGCGCAGGAGTGGGGTGGTTCACTGGCCGCGGCGATCGTGGTCGACGACACCCAGACCTCTGTCGATGTCGACACGATGTCGGCCGCCGTAAGCTCGCAGCTGGTCGACGTGTTCATCCGGGTCCCGCACCAGGTGATCTCCTACGGAATGGTGCTGCCCGACAACTGCCAAGAGCCGTACACCGCGGCGATGACCACGGCCGACCCGATCACCGGGTTCGTCTCCGGCAGCTACGCGGCGTTCTCCAGCTGCCTGCCCGACTTCGCCAAGTCGGTGTCGGACAACCCTGGCGCGCTGAACATCATGTTCGCGTTCGTCAACAGCGGCGGCGTCACCACCCTGCTGATCTTCGCTCTGGCGATCGCCGCACTCCTGCTCGTGTCTGTCTTCTTCTTCCTCGTCGCCGCGGTGAAGTCGATGATCCTGGTCTACCTGGCGATTCTCCCGATCAACCGGGAGCCGTTGTGGCGGTCCATCAGCGACACGTTCATGGGACTGATCAGCCTGGTGGTGATGACCTGCCTGCTTTCGCTGTACCTCAAGTTGACGACCTGGATCATGACTGCCAGCGGTGGCATCCCCCACAACTTCCGGATGATCATCCTCTCGCTGCTCCTCATCATCATGGTGGTGCTCATCTGGCGGGCACGGAAGGCGACTCTCAAGGCCGGGCGTATGGCGGCCGGGCCCCTGAGCCGGCTCGGCCTGGGCATGAAGGGCAGCCCGCGGGACGCTAACGCGCTGCTCAAGATGGGCGCCGTCACCAGCATGGCCAAGAACGCATACGACCTTCTCAAGCGTGATGGGTCCAAGTCGGTGCAGGCCGCTCCCACCCCCGCGGCGCTACCGGAGCCTGACCCGATCCAGCTGCACCAGGTGCCCAACGCACGTCAGCCGCGACCGCAACAGGCATCGCTGACCGCGGGCGGCGGCCAAGGGAGCAGCGGATCCGGCGCAACGGTTCCCGATGGTGGCCCTCGCCCGCACGGCAGTGCGGTTGTGCGCAAGGCGATCGGCGCCGGCACCACGGTCGTCAACGTCGCCAAGGGCGCCGCGGCCGGTGGGGTTGCTGGAGCCGCCGGAGCCGCTGCGCTCGAGGCAGGGAAAGGTCTCGCCGGTCGCGCCGCGCGTGCAGCAGCGCAACGAGCGCAGCGCAACGACCTCGGTGACCTCAAGGTCGTCACCGTCTCCGAAACGCCCAGCCGCATCCAGGTCGACAAGGACGGTGTCGCGACAGCTCGACGTATGCCGACGGTCGTCCACGACGTGTCTTCGCTGCCGCCCACTCCCGCGCCGGCGTCACCGCGCGCTCTCGAGCGCCGCCGACAGCTGGAAGCCTTCCGGCCGAAGGAACTGACGCGCCAATGAAGAAGCTGCTCCTCGTCGCTACGGCCCTCGTCGTCGTGCTCGTCATCGGCGCCGGAGGCTTTGTTGTCGTCGCGCTCGGAGCGCTGTCCTCTTCTGCAGCCGCAGCTGGGAGCTCAAGCGGATGTGTCCCCTCTACGGCGGGCGCCGTTGGTCCAGCCCCGACAGGAGCGCCCACGGGCGCGCCACCCGCCCCGAAACCCGTCGTCTCGGCAGCTACCGCTTCCACGGCCGCCGCGGCGCCGGAGACGTTGGAGATCCCCCGCGGAGACAGCACGGTCACCCTCCAGAGCAAGCAGCTGACGATCGCCACCTCGATCATCACCGTCGGCCGGCAACTGGGCGTCTCCGACCAGGGCATCAAAGTCGCACTGATGACAGCCCTGCAGGAATCCGTGCTCCGCATGTACGCGAACTCCACCGTCCCCGAGTCGCTCAACTACGACCACGACGCCGTCGGCAGCGACCACGACAGCCTCAACCCCTTCCAGCAGCGCGCCGGCTGGGGAACCGTCGCCGAGCGGATGAACCTGGACTATTCCATCCGCGCCTTCTTCGGCGGCAAGGACGGCCCCAACGGCGGTTCACCCCGCGGCCTGCTCGATATCCCCGGATGGGAAGCCATGACACCCGGCGTCGCCGCCCAGACCGTGCAGATCAGCGCCTACCCCGACGCGTACGACAAGTGGGAAGCCGGCGCAGAGCTCCTGATCACCCAGCTCGGCGGTGAGATCAGCTCCGGCTGCGGCACGGGCACGATCATCGGCGAAATGGCGCTGCCCCTGGACCAGCCCTACCAAATGACCAGCGGCTACGGGCCCCGAGACATCGACGTACCCGGCGCCTCCACCTGGCACGCTGCGCTCGACCTGCAGAACTGGCCCGGCAACTGCGGCGCGCCCGTCTACGCGATCCTCCCCGGCGAAGTAACCCTCTCCAGCGCCCTGTGGCTATCCGTCAAGCACCCCGACGGCTTCGTCGTGTCTTACCTGCACATGTACAAGTCCGACCGCCTCGTCGACGTCGGAGACCAAGTGACCGCAGGGCAGCAGATCGGGATGGTCGGCAACGTGCCCCCGAGCGGCGGCTGCCACCTGGACCTGCGCATCAACGTCGCCAACAACACCAACGCCGAAGTCGCCAAGCTCACCCTCTCCCAGAACGAAACACGCATGCGCTCAGCGACCCTCCCCGAGCACCAGAACTTCGTCGACCCCGAGCAGTTCATGCAGCTGTGGAGCGTCGATGTATGCCCCACCGACTGGTGCCGACGGCTCTAACCGCAGCGCGGATTTGTCGACTCGACCATCGCAACCCAACCCCTTATGGAGTGAACGCGTACCAACGCAGGAGGACTCATGAACACCGACGACGACCGCACCATGCTGATCCTCACCCTGCCGATCCTTGCGCTCCTACTGGGCCCCGGACTGCTCGCCTCCTTCCTCCCCGACGTGCGCGCCCTGCTCCTCGAAGCCCACCTCCTCGTCGACGAGAACGTCGTCATCCCGATCGCAGACGGAATCGGCCTCGACACGGCAAGGATCGTCATCCTCGGAGGTCTCCTCGTCGCACTGCTGACCCTGGGCGCCCTCGGAATCAAACGGCTCCACGCACGTCGCGACGAAAAGGCGACCCGCTGATGTCCGTCCGCGCCACAACCGCCGCACTCCCCCGCACCAACCCGCCAATCCTCGCCGTCGGCGCACTCCTGACCGGCATGCTGCTGGCAATCGGAGCCGGCATGCTCCTCGAACTGCCCATCTTCACCCTGATCCTCATCGGCATCATCACGGTCGCGCTCACCGCGGCTGTCATCGCCACTCACATCCGCTCTTCCCGTCGTCAGGAGTCCCTGGACCTCTGCCTGATGCGCCTCTACGGAACCCTGGGATGGCCCGCTCCGGCACGGGAACAGCTGACCGCTACACGGTGGCGTGGTGGATGGTTCGGCAAGCCCACGCGTCTCCTGGTGCGTTACAACCCCATCGCCGACGAGTCCTTCCCCGAGATCCTGGGAGAGACCAAGCGCATCGTTGAACGAGCCTTCGATTCTCGATACAAGCTCGGCAAGCACAAGCCCCGCAAAGGGTGGTTCCAACTCACGCTGAACACCGAAGAGGCCGACACCAGCAAGGACGCGCAGATCGAGCGTGTGCACACCGTGATCGCGAAGACCTTCGGCGGGGACGCCAAGGCGTCAACGAAGTTCGTGGACGACAAGCTGCGCGAGATCACCGTCCGCTACGAAGTGACGCCGAGGCTGTCCTCGAGCGCGCTGCGCGGCCGCATCGAGTCGCAGATCTCCTCGGTGCTCGATGGCCGCTGGCGGGCATTCTGGGATCTGCAGAACGACACCGTCCGCCTCGAGGTGCGTCCTGACATGTCGGGCGTGATCTTCAACCCGAACCGCGCCCCCGCCGCGGTCGATCCGCTCGCCAGCTACGACGACCTCAAAGTCCCGTTCGCCGTCGACGAGGACGGCAACACGATCTACTGGCGTCCCAAGCGTGACCCGCACGGCCTTATCACGGGAAAGACCGGCGCCGGTAAGACGGTCGCCATGCTGGGCATCATCCAGTTTCTCGCCGCGCAGGGGTGGGAGATCTGGGGCATCGACGGCAAGCGCATCGAGCTGCTCGGTCTGCGCTCCTGGCCGAACGTGCGGATCATCGCCGGACGCATCGACCACCAGGCGCGCGTCGCACACGAGGTGTTCCGCACCATGCAGCAACGCTTCGAGGACTACGAGAGCGGACGGATGCGCCTCGAGGACTTCACCCCCGTCCTGTTCCCCATCGACGAGTTCAAGACCTTCAAGAACGCCGTCACCCGCTGGTACCGCACCGTCAAGCCCAAGGGCCCCGGCACACAGCCGCCCGTGCTCGAGGAAATCAGCGACTTCATGTCCCTGGCCCGCAAGGTGCGAATGCACGCGCTGCTAGGTCTCCAGCGCCCTGACGCCGAGTTCCTGACCGGCGACATGCGCGACAACTTCGGCTTCCGCGCATCCTTCGGACGCCTCTCCCCCGACGGAGCACAGATGATGTGGAACTCCTACTCGACCGGCGTCACCGTTCCCGTGAACGCCAAGGGCCGCGGCATCGCCTACGACGACCACGGCACCCCCGTCGAGATCCAGGCCTACTGGACGCCCGACCCCTACCAGACCGAACCCGAACACCCCGAGAATTGGGTCTTTCCCGACGACCTCAAACTCGTCCAGCAAATCACACCGAAGCACACCATCCACCAGCTGATGGCGATCGTCGATCCGGAAGACCAAGCCGACCTCGACGGCACGGGCACCGACGGGGTGCCCGACTACAACGACTACATGGCGGCTCGGATCGTCGCAGCTGACCGCATCGACGAACTTCAGCACAAAGCGCGCGGACTTATCACCGGCCTCGAAGACGACAACCGTGTCGCCGAGCTGGACCGAATCCAGCGTGAAGAAGCAGAGCCCGAGCTCGACGACGCCGAAGAACTGTTCGCCGGCTACACCCAGCCCGACGAGCTCGTCGTGGAAGAAGTCCTCACCGACGACGGCACACTCGCCCGCGAAGGCATGCTCGCCCTCGTAGACCCCGACACCAACACCTGGGGACTCGTCGAAACAGCCGAGTACGACGAGTTCGACGAGGGTTACATCGCTTTCACGTACCGCGACTTTGAAACCGGCGAACCAGGCACGCTCTCGCTGCCCTCTGATGGCGCCATCACCGTGCGTAGCCCCGGTGCATAATCGTGCCGCTGTTCACGTCCCGAGATGTAGACACGCACTCGAATGTCTTCCATGTGCGTGTGCACATGTGGTTTAGTGGCGCGCATGGCACGTATTCAGCGGCGGCGCGGGGCACTGCTCGACCCGGTCCAGCCCAGCTGGCGCATCGAGCGTCAGACGAAAGTGCGTGCCGACGCTATCGCAGCGCGAGTGGGCATCTCGACCTCCGAGTTCGTCGACGAGCTCGTGGCCCACATCGAGTTGACGGACCAGGGCATTCCCGTTTGGATGCCCGAACTTCCACGGGATGGGGAGCTGCCTATCGATACGGCATAAAACGACGGACCCCCCGCCGAAGCGAGGGGTCCTGGTGTCAATGGTTTCGGTCTGATCTGTTTGGCGACGCTCAGTCCGAATTAGTCCTCAAGAAGCTTGGCTTGGCGGCCGGAGCTCTTGTGTATGTCACCCGGGCAGCAACCCGGGGTCTTGTCACGCCTACCTGCGCGGTAGAGGAGGTGGCCTCATCGTAACCGTTAATGCTGGGATTAGCGAGCTTCGCCACGCGAAATCTGCAAGCAGTTTGCAAGAAAAATGCAAGCAGATTTCGCCTGTGGACGCCGGGGTCGCAGGCCTTTCATCCGATCGAAAGCCGCAGTCTGGCTCGCAGCGTTCGGGATCGTGGTCGCTAACTCCTGCCGACGGCGCCTATGCGGCACTGCCGGCGTGGACTTCTGCACGCGCCTGGATGGCGCTCGTCGAGCGCGTCCTGGGCTCTGAGCGGGCTACGCAGCTCCGCGGAAAGAAGATCTCGGTCGGCAGTGCGATCCTCGTCGCCCGCGCCGACATGGCCGCGGCCGACGTGCGCACCGGCCGCGGCGTCAGCACCTCGCACGAGACGGTCGCGAAGCGTCTCGGTATGAGCAAGCGCACCGTCGGCGAAGCTCGACGCCTGCTCGAGAAGCTCGGCCTCGCCGTCACGGTCGTCATGGGCCGGCACCTCTCCCCCGCCGAGCGCAGCCAGGCCAAGAGGCTCCACGGGAGATATCAGGAAGCCGCTGCATCGGTGCGCGCTCTCGTCATGCCTCGCCCCACCAGCCCTGTGGATACTTGCCACCTACCTCGCAGAGGTTCAGTTCTTAGGACATCTCCTGTTCAAAAATGGTCACCAACGCGCGCAGGAGCGCGCGAGACGGCCGCTTCGCGGCCAAAGCCGAGACGAAGAAGTACACGCCGGGTCCCCCCAGCGACATCGCCTCGCCCCATCGAAGTCCAGCGATTCACCTGGGCTGTCGCCCGCAACTACGGCTTGGACGCCGGAGGACCACCCACAGCCACCGGTGCACTGCACGGCGGCCGCCACATCGGCCAGCTGAGCAACATCCTCCAGCGCTACGACGTCACGCCCGACAGGTACACCCTCGCCACGCTCCGCGCAGAGCTCGACGAAGCGATGGCGGCCGCGAAAATCCTCCCGCTGGAGAACGGGCAAAAGCGCGACCGTCTCGCGCACTTCGCCTGGATGCTTTCGAAGCTCCAGACATTCACTCGAGGCGAGACACGCCTGCAGCGGCAACTCAGAGAGCACGCAGATCGCCTCACGAAGCGACACTCCGACCTTGAGGCGACACGACAAGCCGAAAGGGAGCGGCAGAGCCTGCTGGAGCAGGATCAAAGCGCTCGTGAAGCGATCATCGAACAGCTCCGCCGTCACAGCCTGAGGAGGCAGCCAGCAAGCGCAGCACAGCGGGCAGCCGCTGCGAAGGCGCTCGTGATGGCGCTCATCGGCCACGAGCGGGCCCTCTACGCCATGCCAGTGCGAACGCAGCAGCTGGTGGGCGAGATCTCCGCTCTCGATAAGTGCCTGACCATGCACGGATGGCACCCAGAGCACGACGTCGCAGCTGGGGCTGCGCGGTGGCGTGACAGCGACAATGGCGAAGAACTCGTCGTCGCCGTCGTCGACGGCGCTGAGGACGCCGCTCGAGTTCGCGTCGTGCTCCCCCACCGGGCGCCGCTGCCGTCCGCAGTGAGCGACATCGTGGGCCACCTCGCGTCATCGGGCAATGACGTAAAAAACGGCAACGACGCTAATAACGTCAATAACGGATAAGACGTGTATTGCGTCAACGACGGGATACACGTTATATTCGTGAAAGACGTGAAACACGCAATAAACGGGAATCCCGTTACTAACGGCGAGAGGATCCACGATGGTGAACGCGCGAGCCACGATCGACCATGACCAGCTCAGCAGAGTGATGGCGATCGAGAGCCTCAAGGGCGGTGTCGGTAAGACGACACTCGCAGCAAACATAGGTGGCTACTTCGCCCTCGCCGGCGCGCGAGTACTCCTGGTCGACCTCGACCCGCAGGGCAACCTCGAGGACGACCTCGGCTACGCCGACGACGACCGCAACGACCAGGGAGAGTCACTCGCCAAGGCGTTGATGTTCGGCGGCAACGTGGACGCGCTCATCGGCGTCCGAGAAAACCTCGACGTCTGGGCCGGCGGGGGACACCTCGCGAACGTCACCGCGGCACTGAGCGCCAAGATGGGCAACGACCCGACCGCAGCGAAGCTCGCACTGGCTCGCATCCTCGAGCCCGTGGCCTCCGGCTACGACTTCATCTTCCTCGACTGCCCACCAGGCGACGGAGTACTGCAACTGGCAGCCCTGTCGGCAGCACGCTGGGTGCTCGTGCCGAGCAAGACCGACAACTCGAGCATCAAGGGCGTCGCGAAAGTGGCCGAGCGCATCGACCAGGTGCTCGACGTCAACCGGGGGATCGACTTGCTGGGAGTGATCCTCACCGACGTGGGAACCGCCACCGGACGCAAGGACGGCACAGTCGTGATCCGCAACGCCGAGCGCGACGCGCGCGCCGAGCTCGACGCGATGTTCGGAGTCGGGGACGAAGGCGGCATCGGCCGAGAGGTCGTGTTCCAACGAACCGTTCGTCACAGCGAAGCGGTCGCCAGCCAGGCACGCCGCGCCGGGCTCCTCGCGCACGAGCTCGACGAGCGAGCAAAGGCCGAGGCCAAGGCTGGCATCGCCTGGTGGAAGATCCGCAGCGGCGAACTCAAGGACAAGCAGCTCACCAGCGCCACGGCAGGATCCGTTGCCGATGACCTGCAGGCGATCGCACAGGAGATCAACGACCGCATCATCACGGCAGAGACGCCGACTCTGGAAGGAGCCCGCTCATGACCGATAGCACCCGGGGCATCACGGGCCTCGCGCCTCGCAAGGTCGATCCCAAGCGGATGTTCGCCGCCAATCGCGACGCCGAGACAGCCTCGACACCCTCGCCGGAAGAAGTATCCGCAGGGATACCCGCGCCGGAAACGCCCAAGGAGCAGCCCACGAAGGCCTCCACGGCGCCAAACGTGCGACCGAAGGCCAAGCAGCCACGGAAGCCTGCCCCGCCCGCACAGGGCACTCAGGGACGCGTGAACACCTACATCGACGCGGACAAGCGAGCACGGGTCGTCGCCGCCTACAAAGCGACCGCGCACCTCGAAGGGGACGAATCGTTCAGCGCCTTCGTAGAGACGGCACTCGTGAACGAGGCCATCCGTCGAGAGCAGCTCCACAACTCCGGCAACGAGTTCGCGGCCGCGGGAAAACTGCAACGCGGCCGCCCCGTGCGCGACTGAATACACACAGTCGGGTGCGTGTATCGCACCAAGGTCTGAGCCGAGCCATCCTCGAGCTGCAGGGATACGGGCGAGCTACGCTCTGCTCATGTGCGGCCGCTTCTCTCTGTCGTCGAAGACCAACGAGCTGATCACGGAGTTCGTCGTCAGCGGAGGCAAACCCGAGGATTGGCGACCCACCTACTCGATCGCGCCCACGACCAACGTTCCGATCATCCGTGAACGTCTCGCTGACGATGACGTTCAACGCGAGCTCACGCTCGCACGATGGGATTGGCCCAGGCCCGCGAGCCGCTCCGGCGGTGGGCCGATTATCAACGCCAGGATCGAGAAGCTGCCTACCGGGTTCTGGGTCGGCGCGTTCTCCAACAGCCGCTGCATCGTTCCCATGGCGCCGGGCTACTTCGAATGGACGGGGCCGAAGGGAAGCAAGCAGCCGCACCTGATCGCCGGCGACGGGATCCTCGCCGCTGCCGGCCTGACCTGGACGACCGACATCGCAGGAGAGCGGCAGCGGGTATTCGTCGTCATCACCAGAGAGGCACGAGACGCATCTGGAGAGATCCACGACCGGATGCCGGCGTTCATCTCCGACGACCTCCGCGACGACTGGCTCAACACCACCTCGCTCACCATTCAGAACGACAGCGCCGCATCGAAAAGGAACCGCCTCGAGCTGCTCGACGAACTCGATGCCAGCTCGAGCGCGATCGCCGAAACGATGCGCACCCATCTTGTCGACCCTCGGATGAACAACGCCCGCACCGTCGATCGGCACGACTCGACGCTGCTCGAACCGATCGATCAGCCGAGCTGAGCAGCGCCAACCGAAAAGTGCTTGAAAAATGCAAGCAGCCCTCGACGTCCGAAACGTGACGCACTTCAATGCGTTCCGTGTACTGGGGGAGAGGGCCTGTTGGTCTGAGCCTCCGCATCTCCCTCGCGCTATAGCGCGGGTCAACGCTGCGGCTCAGCCTAACACGGGCGGCGAAATCTGCAAGCAAAATACACGCAATTTGCAAGCACTTTTCGAGTCGAAATGTCATGCGTTCTGGAGCCTTCCGCGTGAGCTCCCGGTCGATGTGATGCGACGTTCACGAGAAAGAGAAGAGGCCACCGATGAAGTATCGGTGGCCTCCAAGACGATCTGACTCAGCGTCGCTTGCGTCCGTAGAGATGACGTACCGCCGCCGTAACCGCGTCGTCCTTCGTCAGCCGGATGCCGTTGTCGGCAGCCTCCTGGCGAGCACGATCGATCAGCTCATGAACATCGGGCGGCAGCCGGAACGTGGCCGGCTTCTTGTCGACCTTCTTCACGTTGTAGGGCCCACGTCGACGCGGGGCCGGCTTAGCGAGATCCTGCTCGGCGTCGTCGACGTCGACTTTCGTCACCGGCTCAAGGGATCGCGAAGCCGTCTCGGGCTTGCTGAACGCTGCGCTCCAGTCCGTCTTGGACTTCCTCTGCGGCTGGGTCATCTGTCGCCTCCCGCCAGGATCTCCTCGAGCACGTCGGGGTAGACGCCGAGGTTCGTGGGTACGGTGCCGAACGCCTGAGAGTAGAGCAGCTGGAACGGCACATTGACATCGAGAACGTGAAGACCCTCGACATCGCCTTCCATCGCTTTGAGCTGCTCCCACGCTTCACGGAAGCTGATGGTGTTCGGCTTGGTGCGTGTGAAGAGTATGGACAGCTGGATCGGCTTGATGCTTGCGACCTCGGCAGCCGCCTGCAGCGTCGGGGTGAGCCGCGTGGCCTCCGAGGGGGTGGCACCGATCGGCATCACCAGGTGGTCGGTGACCATGAGCGCCTGCCGCAGGGTCGTCGAGTCATTGCCGGTATCGATGATCAGGTGACCCTCGGGCCACATCTCGCGGACGCGCTTGCCGAGCATCTGTGACGGCAGGTACACGACGTTGACCTCGGCCGGCCACACCTCGCCGGCGTACTCTGACCACTCGAAGCTCGTGCCGTTCGCGGCATCCGCGTCGACCAGAAGCACGCGCTGGCCGGTGCGCTTCACCAGAGCGAGGGCGAGCATAATCGACGTCGTCGACCGGGCCACGCCACCCTTGAGGTTGCCGACGGTGAGCCTCAGGGGGTTCTCCAGCGGCGTCTGCTTGTCAGTCATCGTCTACTCCTCGTCACGACCTTCGGCCGCCGCGGCGTCGCCCCTGCTCGAGACGTGCCTTTTCTTCTCGGCGCCGAATCTCGGCAGGGTTCAGTGCACGCGATCGCCGCGGCCTGCCCTGAGCCTTGAAGTCCTCGTACTCGGGTGTCTTCGTGTCGGCAAACACCGTCAGGGTGACCCCTGTGATGGGTTCTCGGGACACGTCGAGGTTGAGGTACCTGTTCTTGGACTCACCGCGCATCCACTCCAGCGCACTGCCGCCGGACTCGTTGACGCGCTGCAGCATCGTCGAGGCGTTGTAAGTGTTGACCTCCATGACGCGCCCGTTCGCGAACGTCAAAGTGGCGCGGATCTTCTTCTGATTGTCGCGGGCCTGACCCTTGGCCGCGTTCCGGATCTGGCGGACGAGTTCAGCGTCGGCCGAAGTGCGGCCCTTCGCAGTCTTCCCCTTGGGGAGGCGGAGCTCGACCTGCCGACCACCCTCGGCCATGTACGTCGTCGACGCCTGCATGGCACCACCCTGGCGGGCAGAGGTGTACCTGCCACCTGGATCTTCAGGCACCACGGTCTTCTGCTTTGCACCCGCCTTGGCCCGGACGGGAACCAGACCACCCGACTTCAGGCGCCGGCGAGGGGGAACGCTGGAGGTGCGACCGGTGTTGGCCAGCTCCTCAAGTGTCGACCGATACAACGCGCCGCTGGTCTCGCCGTTGAGGATCTTCCGCACCATCCTGGGGGAGCGGTGCAACTCGGCCGCGATCTCCGCCGTCGAGATCCCGCGCCCGCGGAGGAAGCGCACCAAGTCCTGCGCGGACCGGGAGTTGCTGCTGTTGTCGCTCACGACATCACCACCTCGTGCTCGAGCGCCGACTCGACGCCGGCCTTTTCTGCGCGGCCACGCAACGACAGGCGCTGCTGCAGTCGCTCCGGCGTCAGGAACGACCCGCTCAGATAGCCCTGCAGACGCAGCCGGCCAGGCTTGCCGTCGTCGCCGCCGCCGTTCGCGACCGGCAACGACCAGGTCGGCAGCGTGCTGGTGTAGATGGCGTCACCCTGGATGCCCAGCAGTGTGGACGGATCGACTGCGAGAGCCCCGGCAGTGTGCAGCCCGAGAGCGCTTGGTCCGTCGAGTACTCGAGCGCGAGCTCGTCCCCACACCTGAGCAGCGAGCTCCGGGTGATAGAAGGACTCCGTCCGGGAGTTGCGTTCGCTGGGAACGTGGTAGACGAACAGCTTCCCTTGTCGCTGCATGCGAGCTTGGAACTGCGGAGGAACATCGAGGGCGCTTGTCGCGACACGGGTCTGATCGCGACCCGACGACGCGAATGCGCCCACACTGTGCAGCACGATCGCTCGAAGCGCAGCCATCACCGCCTTGCGCAGCAGAGGGTGCATATCGGGGTGCTCGTTGACCCGGTCTCGGGCGCGCATGATCCGTTCGAAAAAGGTGTCCAACGGACGCGCCTTGCGGAAGACGACAGCCTCGAGCGGGTCAATCACCCACCCCGCTGCGCGCGCCACCTGTATCTCGGCTGCATCCGCCCACGTCTCACCACGCGCCCCCGGACGGTTCGGGTAGTACCAACCTTCTTCCACCCGCTGGTGGCGGACGCCGAGGAGTCCGACGTGGTTCCACGTCGAGGGCACCTGGAAGCGCACGTTGAATCTCGCGCGTGCGTACGGATCCTCATCCATCAGCTGATATGCGGCCGCACGATTCAGCCGACGCGCTGGACCCAACCCGAGCTCGCGGCCGAGCGCGGCGTACATGAAGCGACCGTCGACATACGCGAACTCGGCCATCTTCTTCTGTTTGGCCGGATCAACCAGCGGGACGCAGTCCTCGTGGGTCGAGAAGTCCGGGCCGGCAACGAGATGCTCGATATGGTGCTGGCCACTGGTGGCGTGGATCTCCTCGGCGATGTCAGAGGACACCGGCACGGGATTGACGTTCTTGGGCAGCGACAGAGCCCAGAGGTTCGTTCCGGTCGCAGCGGGGGAGTTGAACATCCGCGCGCGTTCATCGGCGGCCTTGAGAATCGCGGCTGTGGTGTCCCACGCGCTCCGCGCCTGCGCAGGGGTGAGGGGAATCTCACCGAACCACTCTTCGGCCGTGCGGATCTCGATCTTGAAGCCGGTGGTCTCGTGCTCGAACCTGCCCGTAGGCGGGCCGTTGTTGATCCAGTGAGTACCAGGCTTCCACCGCGGCGTCTGCACGTACAGCCAGTGGCGAATGCCCGGCTCGGGCTCGGGGCGCTTTCCCGTCAGCATGATCCGATTGGCGCCGTAGCTGGCGGCTGTATCGAGCAAGTCGGTGAGGTTCGGGTTCTTCCGGCGATCGCCAACAACCGGCCGGACAGCTACGCCGTCCTGCGTCACACCCTGCCCGGACGTGTGATCGACCCAGATGGTCGGAACGTCCTTCGGCACCCAAGGCTTCGGGCGGTAGTCGAAGTCCTCCATGCCCGTCACCTCCATGTGCTTATATTAGTAAAAGGATATTGCAATTTGCAAGCATATTTCACGAATCGATGACGGCTTCTGAGGGTCCCGAAGCTCAGGATGCGCGTGCCTCGAGATGAGACGAGCGCGCGCGAAACGCCTTCTGCGTCTTCCGAAGCCCGGTCTCGGTCATACCCAGCAGCTGGGCAACTTCCCGATAGGTCATGCCAGCTGCGCGCGCTTCCTCAACCAGATGCCCACGACGCTCCAGCAATTCGTCGGTGCGGGAGATCTCTACGCCGACCTGAGAGATCTGCCGGCGGATGTCATCGATGTTCGCCATGACAACCATGTTACGGAACAGGGATGCGAAACCAGATACCGGATGGGGAGTGTCGCCGCCTCGAGTAAGTACCTGTCGCCACGGCTCGTTACATTTATGAAGGAAGCGCGCAGTCACGCATGCTCGATCGAGAAGAGGGCCTCCCGCAATGAAAGACACCAACGCTGCCGGGCGTCGGATAAGCAGCGCGGAAATCGCCGAGAAGATGGGCGTCTCCCTCAACACGGTGTACGTGTACCGCAGCAGCGATCGCGACAAGTCGCCGGGCCCCTCCCGGTTTCCCGATCCCGTCGGCTTCGAGGGGCGAACCGTCCTGTTCGATGAGAACGCGATCGACGCATACATCCGTGCCCGCTCGGACACCCAAGGCCGGGCCGGTCGCCCTCCGCGGACCGCGCCGCGCCGTACCGGCCCGACTGCACCCTTCCCGGACCGGATCCGCGAGGCCATAGCCGCCGGCGCCGGAGCGCCCCGTATCACCACTCTCAAGCAGCTCGCCGAGACGCTGCAGCTGAACAATGTCACCTTTGGCGAGCGAATGCGGGGCCGGACGGCCTGGACCGCAGACGAGCGAGAACGGATCTCCTCCACGCTCGGGATAGAAACCAGCGACGCCAATCTCCAGGTCGAGCAGCTGCGCGCCGAGCGGCGCACTCGACGAGAAGAAGGCGAATGACCGCACCGCTGCCAGACCCTCCTGCCGGCGTCCACCTCGCCACCCGCTCCGACAGAATCCGTGAGGCCGGTTGGGTCTTCCGCTCGCTCCTCTGGGAGCGTATTTTCACTCGGCGAAGCACGAGCGGCCAGCGCATCTTCTCCCTCGCGATCGTCCTCATCCCTCTCGGAACTCTCTGGTACATCGGCTGGCGGGACGGCATCCGCGGCCTCATCATCGCCGCGCTCGTCCTGCTGGCCGTACTTGCGTTGTGTGCGGGGCTCCTGCGCCGGCAACAGCGGGGCACGCAGACACGGGTCTACGTGCTCGATGACCACACCGCGACCCTGACGATGACCTCCAACGGCGACTACTGGACTATCGCCGGCCACAACCGCAGCCGAAAGGCGCCAGGCGCGGGGGAGCGGCTACAGGATCAACTGCTGCCCACCGTGTCGGTCGCCGCCGATCGCGCCGACGTCGGCGTCCGCCTCACCGCGGCGGCACCCAAGCTCGCCGACCGCTATGCCCACAAGCTGCCCGGATTGCTCATGATCGGTCCGGCCGTACCGTACGGAATCCAGATGTACCGCCCCAGCCTCACGCAGCGCCGCGCGATCTCCGTCGACGAACTCCAGTAGACGCCGGCGAAGATACGCACCACTGTCACGCAAGGTTGGTACACTCCTGCATTGACAAACCTTCTACCGCATCGATCGGAGACTCGGCATGGTTTCAGCGCAGACGATTGCGCTCGAGGACGTCGTCCGCCCGGAGTACGTCACCTACAAGCAAGCCGCCAAGATGATCGGCGTCAAGCACGACACCGTCCGGGTGTACCAGACGAGATCGCGTCGGATCGAGAAGGAGGGCAACAAGACTGGGCTGCCACTGTTCCCTACTCCGATGCGGATCGAGGGTATGCGCGCCAGCGCGGTCTTTCGGCGAGCGGACATCGAGGCGTACATCGCCGAGCAGCAGAACCGAGGGGACAGCATCACGGGCCGGCCACCTCGCAACGCTGCCGACCGCCTTGACCAGGACGCGAGCCATGGAGTCAGCGAGTGGCTGGAGAAGCTCTTGTCAGAGCGTTCCATCAGCAAGGCAGAAGTCGCGCGGGCAGTCGGGATCGGCGCCGGCCCGCTGCGCTCCCGGATGTCAGGTCAGGCGCGGTGGCGCACGGCAGAGGTGCCCGCACTTGAGCAGCTGCTGGGCGAGAAGCTGCCGACAGGCAAAGGCAGCAAGAAGCGCCGCTGATCCATAACGCTGACCGGCCCGCCCCTACTGATCTTGCTCGTCTGCCTGCTCCGCAGTCTGCGCTCGCGCGACCGTGTCAGCTTTGATCAGGCCGTGCTCAGTCATGCCGAACATCAACGCGAGCTGCCGCCAAGTGGCGACATTGCGACGTCGCGCTTCGGAGATCAGGCGAGTGCGAGCATCCACAACTTCCACGAGCTCTTCGCGAAGAGCTCTCTGTCGCTGCGCGAGCTGCTCCAATTCCGCCATGAGCTCATGTGAGTCCTCAGCGGGGCTGGTCATGACGAACCACCTTGGGCTGCCGCGCCAAGTTCGTCTGACGCGATGTTCGCGGCCCGGGAACCTCGGATCAGTTCCAGGGTGCGGAGCCGCCCGAGAGCATTGGCAAACCCTCCGCCCGCGGCGGCGTATCCCGTCCGCTCGGCAATCTCATCGTTCGACAGCGCATTCGGCCATGCCTCGAGCAACGTGGAAAGGATGGCCCGCTCCGCTTTCGCCAGCCGGGCAAGCCAGTGGTCCACGAGGGCCTGCCCGGACGGCAGAGGCTCGAAGTCGCCGAGATCGGCGATGCCCTGCTCGGTGATCGAGATGTGATCACGACCACCGACGATACGGCCTGCGCTGCGAAGGCGGCCGAGCGCGTTGGCGAACGCACCTCCCTTGCCGCTGTAGCCGGTGAGCTGTGCGATCTGCGAGTGCGTTCTCGGTCCGTAGGTGGCGAGGGCAGACAGAATCAGCCTTTCCGCCTTACCCAACGAACCGCGCTCGTGAGTCGCCTGGGTGGTCGTCGTCCGGGCTGGCGGGGCGAGAGGGGCTACCGGCTGCGGATGCTCGGTCCGTGGGATTGAAGGCGGTGGCACCTTCGTGTGCGACGGAGTGGCAGCGGTTTCGATCTGGCTCAGCAGCGCCCACGCCGCGGCGACATCGCCCTGCACCGTGGCGAGCATCTCGTCGACGCGCGAGAGAGTCTCCGTCGCCTGATCGAAGCGACGTCGGTCCTCTTGCGTGAGAGTGGGCACCTCCACGCGTACTTCGATCGGCGGAGTGACGGCCGGCGCGGCAGCCGACCGTGAAGCGAGCTGCCGCTCCAGCTCCGTGACGCGAGCTCGCAGTCGGCGGGGATCCTCTGCCGCAGCCTTATCGATCGTGGCGCGGATGACGGAGCCGAGCTCGTCCAGATCGATCGAGGCGCGGGCCTGCGGGACAGCAGTAGCAACACCGACTTTTGGGGTGGCCGAGGAATCGAACGTCTTCCGTGCCCGGACATCGACCATCTGCAAGATGCCCAACCAAGAGGGAGACCACACCCATGCCGTGCCGGTGGGAAGGCTCGCAAGTGTCGACTTCACTCGCAACGCCTCCGCCTGGTCGGCATGCAGGCGCACCCACTCGTCGATCGCGGCGACGTCACGCGGTCCGGTGAGACCGTGAGTGATGAGGACTTCGATCTGTGTGAGCACGTCCTTGTTGAGCACAGCCGGCCGTTGTGTGACCAACGTCACGCCCAAGCCGCGTGCGCGGCCGCGTCTCACGAAGTCCTCCATTGCGCCCAAGAGCCGGGCACCCTCCGCACGTGGATTCTGGGGCGCGAGCTCGTCAGCCTCATCGAAAACGACATGAAGCGGATCCCGGTTGCGGTGGTACACCTCCGTCACGAAATCCGTCAGGAACCGCCGAGCCGCACCCTTACTGAGCAACGACGTGTCGATCACAGCGGGGATGCGGCGCTCGACGATGACCTCCGCGATCACCTTGCCCGCGGTCTCCTCGAGCGGCACGTCAGCATGAGTTCCACCGAACACGACCACAGGAAGTCCCGGTCCCTTGCCGGACTTGCTGGAGCGCAGGCCCCACCACACACCGACGGTGTCGACGACACACACAGGAACGCCCAGGCCGATCAGTTCCTCGACGATCACGCCCGCGGTGTTTGTTTTCCCCTTGCCGCGGCGCCCCAGCACTGCGATGGCCTCTGTCGCGAGATCTACCGGAAGCGCGAGCTTCGAGCCGAGCTGGATCTGAGCAGCAACCGTCCGACTCATGACCGACCTTCCAATATGTAAGTCCGTTGTGTAACTCAGTTACACCATACGATACTGTCTCCGCGATTCGCTACCACCTTCGACGGATTCGGCCTAACTTCCTAATGTCGATCCGCACGCGCATACTCGAAATCGTCAACATGTTCTAGGAGGTCCCTCATGCGCGCTGTGGATGTACGAGTCGCGGCCGCGATCGACGTGCGTGCCATATCCGTACGCCCGGGCATTCGGGTCGCCCCTGTCGCTGTCGCAGCAGGGTTTCCGTCGCCTGCGCAGGACTACTTCGAGGGAGACATCGATCTCACGGAGATGCTCGTCGACGATCAAGCGGCCACCTTCATTGTGCGCGTTGCCGGCGAATCGATGATGAACGCGGGCATCAGCAACGGCGACGAGCTGTTGGTCGACCGGTCCAAGACTCCCCGCGACGGCGACGTGGTCGTCGCCGTGCTCGATGGGGAGCTCACGGTGAAACGGCTCCGGCTCACCCCAGCCGGCGTCGTCCTCCAAGCAGACAACTCGGAGCATCCCGACATTGTCGTCCCCGAACTCTCAGAACTGACCATCTGGGGCACGGTCACCTACTGCTTGCACAAGCTCTGGATCAGGTGAGCCGGTGCACCTCGCGCACGTTGACATCAACAGCTGCTACGCCAGCATGGAGCGGGTCTTTCGCCCAGATCTCGCTTCCACCCCTCTCGTCGTTGTCGGGAACGGGTTCTCGTTGCACTTGGGGTCGTTTCGTTGCACTGGCCTCTGTTTGTCGTTGCACTGAATGCAGCGAAACGCCGACGCGGCTCACGCAGGCCAGCCTTTACTGGTTCAGCAACACGATCGGAACATCGCTGCGGCCGTATTACGACACCCCAGAGCCCCACGGCTAGGTTTCGGTTCG
>JAFDWP010000283.1 GCA_018268435.1 Actinomycetota bacterium | reverse complement strand
GTACTGGGAGTCCGCGATCGTCCCCGACCTCGAGGCCGGCAGGACCGTGCTCGTGACGGCGCACGGCAACTCGCTGCGCGGCCTCGTGAAGCACCTCGAGGGCATCAGCGACGACGACATCGCCGAGCTGAACATCCCCACCGGCATCCCGCTGGTCTACGAGCTCGACGAGATCAACGTGCCCACCGGACCGGGCCGCTACCTCGACCCGGAGGCCGCCGCCGCCGGCGCCGCCGCCGTGGCGAACCAGGGCAAGAAGTAACCCGGATCCGGCTGCGCCGAGACCCCCTCGGAACGCCGAAACCCCCCTCTCGCCGCGCTGGCGGAGGGGGGTTTCGGCGCGCTGAGGGGGTATCGGCGTGCGGGGCGCGTGCAGGGCGCGTGCAGGGCGCGGGGCCGGGGGCGCTCACCGCGCGGACGCGGGAGGAGTCCCGCCGGCGGGCGTCAGGCGAGACCGGATCCGGCCTCGGCCTCGGCCTGCGCCTCGACGGCGAGGGCGATGTCCTCCTCGTCGACGGCCCAGTCGCCGGTCGCCAGGTAGACGACCTTCTTCGCGACGGCCACGGCGTGGTCGGCGAAGCGCTCGTGGTAGCGGCTGGCCAGGGTCGCGTCGACGGTCGCGCCGGCCTCGCCCTTCCAGGTGTCGCTGAGCACCTTCTCGAAGACGCTGGCGTGCAGCTCGTCCACGTCGTCGTCGGCGTTGCGGATCGTGTCGGCCAGGCGCAGATCCTGCGTGCGCAGCAGTGCGGCCAGGGTACGGGCGATCTCGACGTCCAGCTCGCCCATGCGGGTGAACGTGCTCTTCAGGCCCTTCGGGATGGCCCGCTCGGGGAAGCGCAGCCGGGCGAGCTGGGCGATGTGCTCGGACATGTCGCCCATGCGCTCGAGGGAGGCGCTCACCCGCAGGGCGGTGACCACGATGCGCAGGTCGCGGGCGACCGGCTGCTGGCGGGCGAGGATCTCGATGGCCTGCTCGTCGAGGGCGACCGCGAGCTCGTCGATGCGCGCGTCATCGGCGATGACCTCCTCGGCCAGGGCCACGTCGCTGGTGGCGAACGAGCGCGTGGCCTTCTCGATCGACACGGCCACGAGCTCGGCGATCTCGACGAGCTGCGCCTGAAGGTCCTCGAGAGACTGGTGGAAGACTTCGCGCATGGCTGCGCACCTTTCGTTCGGTGACCCCTCGGCTCCGGCACGGTCGGGGTCGCACGGCGGGCCCGCGACGCGGGCACGGGGCGGTGTGCGTCACGGGTCGTGACGCGCACGTGCCGATTCTGTTCGGCGAAGGTTAACGGTTGGTGCCGTGCTCGTGAACAGTAGCGTGCGAGGCGGTGCGGCAGGGGGGAACCCGCCGATCAGGGGGGTGAACGACCTCTACGCTGGAGAGCATGGACAGCACCCTGCTCGCCCTGCTGGCCCTCGGGCTGGGGGTCGTGATCGGCGCGGGCATCGTCGCGATGATCGTGGCCGCGATGCGGGCACGCACCGCCGCGGATCAGCAGGCGTCCAGTGAGCTTCCGGACGGCCTGACCGATGTGCTGTCCGCCATGGACGACGCCGCCTGCGCCGTGGATCCCTCCGGCCTCGTGACCGCCGCGAGCGCGGCCGCCGCGCGGTTCGGCATCGGCGTCGGCGCGACGCTCGAGAACCCCGGGCTGCGCCGGATCGTGCGGGCGGTGCGCGAGGGCGGCAGCGAGCAGGCGACGCTGCGTCTGGCGCGCGGCGGCCGCAACCTGGATCCGCGCCTGGTCGCGGCGCGGGCCAGCCGCATCGGCCCGCGTCTGAGCCTCCTCATCCTCCGCGACGTCACGGAGCAGGAGCGCCTCGAGCAGATGCGCACCGACTTCGTCGCCAACACCAGCCATGAGTTGAAGACGCCGGTCGGCGCGGTGAGCCTGCTCGCCGAGGCCATCGAGTCCGCCGCGGACGACCCCGCCCAGGTGCGCGCGTTCGCGACCCGCATCCAGGCGGAGGCCGCGCGGCTGGGCCAGCTCACCGGGCGGATCATGAGCCTGTCCCGGCTGCAGTCCGCCGACGGCGTCGGCGAGTTCGGCGCGGTCGCGATCGACGAGGTCATCGCGAGCAGCGTCGAGGGGCATGCGGTGCAGGCGAGCTCCGCGGGGGTCGAGCTCAGCCGGGGCGGCGACCGCGGCGCCTGGGTGCAGGGCGACGCGCAGGTGCTCATCGAGGCGGTCGGCAACCTCATCGCCAACGCGATCGTGTACTCCCCGCGCGGATCCCGGGTGGGCGTCGGGGTGCGCGTCGACGACGGTGTGGTCGAGATCTCGGTCTCGGACCAGGGCATCGGCATCGACGAGGCCGACCGCGACCGGATCTTCGAACGGTTCTACCGCGCCGATGAGGCGCGTTCGCGTCGCACCGGCGGCACCGGGCTCGGCCTGTCGATCGTGAAGCACGCGACGCAGCGTCACGGCGGCGAGGTGCGGCTGTGGTCGCGGCCGGGTCGCGGCTCCACCTTCACCATGCGCCTGCCGCAGATCCCGGCACCCGATGTCGACGAGGCCGCGGGCGGACGCAGGAAGCCGGGCAAGGCCAAGAAGGCCACGAAGGCCAAGAAGTCCACATCCAAGAAGGCCAAGAACACCACGTCCCAGAACGCCGAGAAGCGCACCGCGAGCGCGGCCGCCCGCCCGGCCTCGCCGACCGCGATGGACGCGGACCCGCCCCGCACCGATACCGGAGAACTCGCATGACCCGCATCCTCCTCGTCGAAGACGAGCCCGATCTCGCCGACCCGCTCGCCTATCTGCTGCGCCGGGAGGGCTACGAGGTCGAGATCGCCGAAGACGGACCCACCGCGCTCGCGCTGTTCCGCGCGGGCGGGGCGGACATCGTGCTGCTCGACCTGATGCTGCCGGGGATGCCCGGCACCGAGGTGTGCCGGCAGATCCGCGCGTCCTCGGCGGTGCCGATCATCATGCTCACCGCGAAGGACTCCGAGGTCGACATCGTGGTCGGCCTCGAACTGGGCGCGGACGACTACATCACGAAGCCCTACTCGTCCCGCGAGCTGCTCGCCCGGATGCGGGCCGTGCTGCGCCGCGCGGTGCAGTCCGAGAACGACCTCGACGAGCGCGTGCTCGAGGGCGGTCGCGTCACCATCGACATCGACCGGCACACGGTCGCCGTCGACGGGGCGGTGATCAACATGCCGCTCAAGGAATTCGAGCTGCTCGAGGTGCTGATGCGCAACTCCGGACGGGTGCTCACGCGCGGTCAGCTGATCGACCGGGTGTGGGGCAGCGACTACTTCGGCGACACGAAGACGCTCGATGTCCACATCAAGCGCATCCGCTCGCGCATCGAGCAGAGCCCGTCCGAACCGGTCATGCTGGTGACCGTGCGCGGCCTCGGCTATCGCTTCGAGGGCTGATCGGCCGATGCGGAAGGCCCCCGGATCCGAGGGATCCGGGGGCCTTCCGCGAAAAGCGCTGTCGACTCAGCCGACCGGCGTCTCGCTCGCGGTCGGGGTCGGCTCGACGGCCGGCGCGACCGGGGTCGAGGCCGGGCTCGGGCTCGCCGGCGGCGTGGGCACCAGCGTCGAGTAGTAGGGGAGCGTGCCGTCGAGCACGGGGATCGCGTACTTGACACCCTCCGCATCGCCGGACTGGAAGTAGACGTCGACGGTCTTGCCCGCCTTGGTGTCGAGGCCCTCGAAGGTCAGCGGCAGGGACTCGTCGCCGCCGAGGCTCACTGACTTCTGGCCCGGGATGCGCACGCTCTGACCGGGACCGTCACCAACCGAGATGTGGATCGTCGCGGAGTCTGAGGTGGTGTTCACCAGGCCGGCGATGAGGTTGCCGGTGGTGCCCGCCTCGTCGACGACGAAGAAGGCGTTGCGGACCTCGATCGGTCCGCTCTTGGGCACGTTCGCGCCGTCGGAGGCGGAGTAGTCGATCGTGGTCGCCTGCGGCGCGATCATCGAGCACCCGCTGGCACCGACGATGACGAGCGCGCTGATGGCGAGGGACGCAGCAAGGCGCGTTTTCACGGGTCCTCCAACAATTCACGTGATGATCCAGCACCATTCTAGGGGAACGCGGGGTCATCCCACGGCTCGCCTCGCTCGAGCGGGGGAGAGCACGGCGGAGAGGGGGCGCGAACCTTAGCGCATGCGCGCTGTGGTATCCTGGAGGTTGCCGAAAGGACACGACTTTATGCTTTTTGAGGTTGGTGAGACCGTGGTCTATCCGCACCACGGCGCCGCAACGATCATCGAGGTCAAGGACCGCGTGATCAAGGGTGAGACCAAGAAGTACCTGAAGCTGAACGTCACGCAGGGAGACCTCATCATCGAGGTGCCTGCGGAGAACGTCGACCTGGTCGGCGTGCGCGACGTGATCGGCCAGGAAGGCCTGGACCGGGTCTTCGAGGTGCTCCGCGCCCCGTTCACCGAGGAGCCGACCAACTGGTCGCGCCGCTACAAGGCGAACCTGGAGAAGCTCGCCTCGGGCGATGTGATCAAGGTCAGCGAGGTCGTCCGCGACCTGTGGCGCCGCGACCAGGACCGCGGGCTGTCGGCCGGCGAGAAGCGCATGCTGGCGAAGGCCCGTCAGATCCTCACCTCCGAGCTCGCGCTCGCGGAGAAGGTCGACGAGGAGAAGGCCGGCTCGCTGCTCGACGAGGTCCTCGCCTCCTGAGCTCTGTCGACGAAGGGGTGGGCGCCGCAGGGCGTCCACCCCTTCGTCGTGCTCGGGGGCGTCCGCGTCGGGGGCCGGACGGCCAGGATCCGGGCCGACCCGGCGCAGGATCCGGCGCTAACGTGAGAGCGTGACCGCCGTTCGAGAGCCCTCGGGGACCAGCCCCCTCCCGCCGCTGGCACGCACCGCCGTGATCGTGGTGGCCGCGGGGTCCGGCACCCGACTCGCCGCCGGTGCGCCGAAGGCGTTCGTGCGGCTGGACGAGCGCACGATCCTGCAGCACGCCCTCGACGGCGTCTTCGCCGCGGGGCCGGCGCAGGTGATCCTCGTCGTGCCCGCCGGACGCGAGACGGAGGCCGCGGCGATGGCCGCCGGGCGTGCGGCGCGCGTGGTGGCCGGCGGCGACACCCGGCAGCGCTCCGTGGCCGCGGGCCTTGCGGCGCTCGACGACGGCATCGACGTGGTGCTCGTGCACGACGCGGCCCGTGCGCTGACACCGTCCGCGCAGATCGCCGCGGTCGCGCAGTCCGTCGTCTCCGGCCGCGGAGTGATCCCGGCGCTGCCGGTCGTGGACACCCTCAAGCGCGTGCAGGGCGGCGCCGTCGTCGCCCCGGTGGACCGCGCGGAGCTCGCCGCGGCGCAGACGCCGCAGGGCTTCCCGCGCGCCGCGCTCGAGGCCGCCTACGCGCGTGCCGAGCAGGAGGGCGCCGATCACACCGACGACGCCGCGCTGTTCGCCGCCGCCGGGGGAGCGGTGCGCCACGTCCCCGGATCCGACGAGGCCTTCAAGATCACGACCCCGCACGACCTGGAGCGCGCCCGCATGATCCTCTCCGCCTCGGCTCCCCGGACCGGATCCGCGATCCCGCTCCCCGAACACGTCGAGGGACCGGTCGTCCCGCGCATCGGCATCGGCACCGACGTGCACGCCTTCGCCGCGGGGGGCACGCTGCGCCTCGCCGGCCTGGACTGGCCCGGCGAGCCCGCGCTGGAGGGGCACTCCGACGGCGACGCCGTGGCGCACGCGATCGTCGACGCGCTGCTGGGCGCGGCGGGTCTCGGCGACATCGGGCAGCACTTCGGCACCGCCCACCCCGAGTACTCGGGCGCGCACGGGGACGTCTTCCTCGCCCGCACCGCCCAGATCCTCGCCGAGGCCGGTTTCGCCGTGGGCAACGTCTCGGTGCAGTTCCAGGGCAACCGGCCGCGGTTCAGCGCGCGCCGGGCGGAGGCGGAGCAGGCGCTGTCGACGGCCCTCGGCGGCGCTCCGGTCGCGGTGTCGGCGACGACGACCGACGGGCTGGGCTTCCCGGGGCGCGGCGAGGGGATCGCGGTCACGGCGGTCGCGCTCGTGCATCGCATCGCCCGCCGCTGAATCCGCGGTCACGGGATCGTCCGGATTCCGGTCCGCCGCCGCGCGCACGTGCTTACGCTGGGGACGCGGCGATCCGCCGCATCGCCGTCGCTGCAGAGAGGGTCTCGTCATGCGCGCACTCGTCCACTCCTCCTTCGGGGATCCCGCCGAGGTCATGTCCGTCCAGGACGTTCCGCTGCCCGACCCCGGGCCAGGGCAGGTGCGCCTGCGGGTGCTGCTCGCGACCGTGCACAACCACGACCTGCTCACCGTGCGCGGCCTCTACGGCTACAAGCCCGAGCTGCCCGCCCGCTCCGGCACGGAGGCGGTGGGCGTTGTCGATGCCGTCGGCGCCGGGGTGGACGAGGCGCTGCTCGGCCGCCGGGTGACCGTCGCGGGTGCGTTCGGCGCCTGGGCGGAGTACGTGCTCGCACGGGCCGCGGGCCTCATCCCCGTTCCCGACGACGTGTCCGACGAGCAGGCCGCGCAGCTCGGATCCATGCCGTTCAGCGCCATCAGCGTGCTGGACTCGCTGGAGCTGAGCCCCGGTGACTGGATGATCCAGAACGCCGCGAACGGCGCGGTCGGCCGCATGGTGGCCCAGCTCGCCGCCGCGCGCGGCGTGCACGTGGTCAGCCTGGTGCGCCGTGCCGAGGGCGTCGCGGAGCTCGCTGCGCAGGGCGTCGCGAACGTCGTGGCGACCGACGCCGACGACTGGCAGCAGCAGGTCGGGGCGCTCGTGGGGGACGCCGCGATCCGCGCCGGGATCGACTCCGTCGGCGGTGACGGCAGCGGTCAGATCGCCGCGATGCTGGGCGAGCGCGGCCTGATGGTCGTGTTCGGGGCGATGGCGTCGCCGACCATGCGGATCTCCTCGGGCGACGTGATCTTCCAGCAGCTCACCGTGCGCGGCTTCTGGGGCTCCAAGGTCGCCGCCGCCATGCCAGCCGAGCAGCGCGGAGCCCTGTTCGGCGAGCTGCTGCAACACCTGCGCGACGGCGCGCTCACCCTGCCGGTGGACGCGGTCCTGCCGTTCGAGCAGATCGGCGAGGCGTCGGAGCGCACCCTGCGCGCCGGGCGTGAGGGGAAGATCCTGCTCCGCCCCTGAACTGCCGCCCCGAAACTGTCAGATCCGCCCCGGTAGGCTTGTGCGGTGACGATCCGCCTCCATGACACGCGCGCGCAGGAACTGCGCGACTTCGTCCCGCTCGACCCCTCGAACGTGACGATGTACGTGTGCGGACCCACCGTGCAGTCCGGCCCGCACATCGGGCACGTCCGCGCGGCCCTGAGCTTCGATCTGCTGCGGCGCTGGCTGCAGCGCCGATACGAGCGCGTCACCTTCGTGCGCAACGTCACCGACATCGATGACAAGGTGCTCGCCAACGCGACCGCCGCCGAGCCGTGGTGGGCTCTCGCGTACCGCATGGAGCAGGAGTTCTCCGCCGCCTATGCCGCGGTGGGGATCCTGCCGCCCAGCTACGAGCCCCGGGCGACGGCCTCCATCCCGCAGATGCAGGAGCTGATCGCTGCCCTCATCGAGCGCGGGCACGCGTATCCGGCGGCCGACGGCTCCGGCGACGTGTACTTCGATGTGCGGTCGTGGTCGGGGTACGGCGACCTCACGCACCAGTCCGTCGACGCCATGGAGGCCGCGGAGGACGCGGATCCGCGCGGCAAGCGCTCGCCGCAGGACTTCGCGCTGTGGAAGGGCGCCAAGCCGGAGGAGCCGGCGGACGCGACCTGGGACTCGCCCTGGGGCGCCGGGCGGCCGGGCTGGCACATCGAGTGCTCCGCCATGGCACGCCGCTACCTGGGACCGGACTTCGACATCCACGGCGGCGGCCTGGATCTGCGGTTCCCGCATCACGAGAACGAGCTCGCCCAGTCCACCGCGGCCGGAGACGGCTTCGCGCGGTACTGGGTGCACAACGGCCTGGTCACCGTGGACGGGCAGAAGATGTCGAAGTCGCTCGGCAACTTCACCCTCGCCGCGGACGTGCTCGCCCGGCACGACCCGCTCGTCGTGCGCTACGCGCTCGCCGCCGCGCACTACCGGTCGAGCCTCGACCTCTCCGACTCGTCGTGGACCGAGGCGGAGGCGGCGCTGGGCCGGATCCGGAACTTCCTGGAGCGCGCGCGGATCGCCGCCGACCGGAACGCGGCGCGTCGGTCGGCGGACGCCGCGTCGTCCGCCGACGAGGTCCAGTACATCCCGCTCATCCCCGAGGCCTTCGCGCGTGCGATGGACGACGACCTCGGAGTGCCGCAGGCGCTCGCGGTGCTGCACGACCGGGTGCGGCGCGGCAACCAGGCGCTCGACGACGGCGACGACGCGACCGCCGAGCGGGCGCTGCTCGAGGTGCGCGCGATGACCGAGGTGCTCGGCATCGACCCGCTCTCGCCCGAGTGGCAGGCGACCGGATCCGACACCAAGACCAGCGCCGCGCTGGACGCCCTTGTCCACGCGATGATCACCCAACGTGCGCAGGCGCGCGCCGACAAGGACTGGCCCGCCGCCGACCGCATCCGTGATGCGATCGGTGCGGCGGGCATCACCCTGGAGGACACTCCAGACGGAACTCATTGGAGCATCGATGGCTAAGCCGAGCCGCCCCGGAGCGGGCAACAGCAAGAAGAAGGGTGCCACCAAGGGCACCGGCGGCAACGGCCGCAAGGCGCTCGAGGGGCGCGGCAACACCCCCAAGGCCGAGGATCGCGCCTGGCACGTCGCAGGCAAGCGCAAGGCGGCGCAGGAGCGCTACGCCGCGGCGGGCGGGAAGGGTCGCGTCGGCCAGAAGCCGGGGCAGCGGACGCCGGGAGGTTCCAACCCGAACCGCCGCGTGTCATCGTCGTCGGCCTCGAACGACACCGAGACCGTGACCGGGCGCAACTCCGTGCTCGAGGCGCTGCGCACGAAGATCCCCGCCACCACGATGTACGTCGCACAGCGCGTGGAGATGGACGACCGCGTCAAGGAGATGCTCGCGATCGCCCGGCACCGGGAGATCCCGGTGCTCGAGGTCACCCGGCAGGAGCTGGACCGCATGGCCGGCTTCGACGGCGTGCACCAGGGTGTGGCGCTCAAGGTGCCGCCGTACGAGTACGCCCATCCGCAGGACCTCCTGGAGCAGGTGATCGATCGCGGCGAGACCCCGCTGTTCATCGCGCTCGACGGCATCACCGACCCGCGCAACCTCGGTGCGATCATCCGCTCCACGGCTGCGTTCGGCGGGCACGGCGTGATCCTGCCGCAGCGCCGCTCGGCGAGCGTGAACTCCGCGGCCTGGAAGACCAGCGCCGGGGCGGCCGCGCGCCTGCCGGTCGCGCTCGCCGCGAACCTCACCACCATGCTCAAGGAGTTCAAGAAGCAGGGCGTGTTCGTGCTCGGCCTGGACGGCGGCGGCGACGTGTCACTGCCCGCGCTGGAGCTCGCCGACCGCCCGGTCGTGATCGTGGTCGGATCCGAGGGCAAGGGCCTCTCCCGCCTGGTCACCGAGACCTGCGATCAGATCGTGTCCATCCCGATCAGCGCGGCGACCGAGTCGCTCAACGCCGGGATCGCCGCATCCGTCGCGCTGTACCAGGTGTCGACCATCCGCGCCGCCCAGGCCTGAGAGCCATCCCGGTCTCGCGACGATCCGCACAGGTCGCGACGATCCGCACACGATTCGTCCGGATCCGTGTGCGGATCGTCGCACGGTGTGCAGATCGTCGCACTCGTGCGGATCTCCGCGGGCGCCTCATGACGCACAGCGCACGGGAGGCCGCGGTGCGTGCACGGTGCCGGGGGTTGGGGAATAGCCGTGCCCGGTGGATCCTTGTGCCCCTGTGACAGCGCACGGAAGGAACGCACATGGCTCGCATCATCGTCATCGGAGGCACCGGCTACGCCGGCGGTCACATCGCCGCGGAGGCCGCATCGCGCGGACACGAGGTGGTCTCGGTGTCCCGCTCGGTGCCCGCGGAGGGCATCGCGGGCGTCGACTACGTGCAGGGGGACGTGCGCGACGCGGCGACCCTGGCGGCGACGTTCGCGGGCGCCGACGTGGTGGTCTCGGCCATCGCGCCCCGCGGTGACATGGCCGACGCCGGGCTCGACGCGCTGCGCGGGCTGGTGAGCGTGCTGACCGGCGCGCCGACCCGGCTGGGCGTCGTGGGCGGCGCGATGGGCAGCCTCAGCGCTCCCGGCGGTCCCCGGCTGTGGGACCTGGGCGTGCCGGAGGAGTACCGCCACGAGGCGAAGTTCGGCCTGGACTCGCTGGAGATCCTGCAGGACTCCCCGGCGGACCTGGACTGGTTCTACGTGCACCCGCCGAAGGAGTTCGGCGCCTGGGTCGCCGGTGAGCGCACCGGCGCCTACCGCGACGGCGGCGAGGTCGTGGTCGAGGATGCCGAGGGGAAGTCGTACATCTCCGGGGCCGACTACGCGATCGCGATCGTCGACGAGATCGAGCAGGGCAACCACCACCGGGAGCGTTTCACGGTCGGCTACTGATCCGCCGCGGCTCTCCCGCCGACTCAGACCAGATCCCGCCAGTCGACGTCGGGATCCTCGTCGCCGACCGGGACCGCTCCGGTGATGATCGGAAGCGACATGGTCTCGGTCGGCGGACCCATGATGGTCGCCTCGTCGCGGCGGTGCCGCAGCACGTCGTTGATGTACGAGGTGAGCACCTCGGCCAGCGGCACCGAGCGGCCCTGCGCCTGCGAGATGTACCAGCGGTGCTCCAGCACCTGGTGGAACACCTCGGCCGGCTCGAGCTTCGCGCGCAGGTCGTAGGGGATCGCGCGCACCACCGGCTCGAACACCCGCGTCAGCCACTCGTGCGCGTACATCTCCTCGTCGGCCCACTGCTTGGTGGAGCGGGCGCGGAACTCGTCCAGGTCGTTCAGCAGCCGCCGTGCCTGGTTCTCCTCGACGTCGAGCCCGGTCAGCCGGATGAGGCGGCGCTGATGATGACCCGCGTCGACCACCTTGGGTTCGATCTCGACCCGGGTGCCGTCGTCGGTGGTCTGGATCGACATCTCGCCGATGTCGAAGCCGAGCGCGTTCAGGCGCTCCACCCGCTCCGTGATGCGCCAGGCCTCGCCGGCCGCGAAGGACTCGTGCTCGGTCAGCGCCGCCCACAGCGAGCGGTACGACGACACGATGCCGTCGGCGATCGCGACGGCGTCCACGCCGTTCTCGAGCCGACCGCCGGCGGCGAGGTCGAGGATCTCCCCGGCGATGTTCGTGCGAGCGAGGTCGAGGTCGTAGGCGCGCTGCCCGTCGGTCAGCCCCTCCTCGTGCAGCTCGCCGGTCTCGGCGTCGACGAGGTACGCGGCGAACGCCCCGGCGTCCCGTCGGAACAGCGCATTCGACAGCGACACGTCGCCCCAGTAGAAGCCGACGTTGTGCAGGCGCACCAGCAGCAGTGCGAGGGCGTCCACGAGCCGCGTGGCGGTGTCCGGGCGCAGCACCCGGGTGAACAGCGCGCGATAGGGCATCGAGAAGCGCAGGTGCGAGGTGACCAGGGCGGCGGGCAGGGCGGCGCCGCGCGCGTCGGTGCGTCCCGCGATCACCGCGACCCGGGACACGCACGGCACGTCCAGGCGCGCCAGGTTGCCGAGCATCTCGTACTCGCGCCTGGCCATCTCCTCCGTGGTCTCCTTCACGGCGACGACCGATCCGCTCAGGTCGGCGAAGCGCACCAGGTGACGGGACAGCCCCTTCGGCAGCGAGACGATCACTTCGGACGGCCATTTCGCCAGGGGCTGCGCCCACGGCAGCGACAGCAGCCCCGGATCCACGGCGCTCGCGGTGATGCTCAGCGCATCGTTCATGCCTGCTCCTCGGCGCTCGTGGCCACGGGGATCCTGCCCGGATCCACGGGAAGACGACGACGCGGCACGAGGGATGTCCCCCGTGCCGCGTCGCGCGATCGGATGGTCAGGAAGCCGCGATCGGCTTCTTGTTCAGGCGCTCGCCCGACTCGATGTCGAAGGCGTGCACGTGACCCGGGTTCGCGGCCAGGGTGACGGTCTCGCCCGCGTTCGGGTGGTTGCGGCCGTCGACGCGCGCGACCAGGTCGGTGCGCTTGCCGTTGATGTCGGTGTGACCGTAGAGGTAGCCGTCCGCACCGAGCTCCTCGACCAGGTCGACCGTGACCGACAGGCCCTTGCCGTCGGCCGGGCCGACCGTGATGTCCTCGGGGCGCACGCCGACCGTGATCTGCGCGCCGGTCGCGCCGGCGACGGTCTCGCGCTCGAGCGGGACGACCTCGGTGCCGAACTGCACGCCGCCGTCGGCGAGGTCGGAGGTGAACAGGTTCATCGCGGGGGAGCCGATGAAGCCGGCCACGAAGACGTTCTGCGGGTTCTCGTACAGGTCACGCGGGGAGCCCACCTGCTGCAGCAGGCCGTCCTTGAGCACGGCGATGCGGTCGCCCATGGTGAGGGCCTCGGTCTGGTCGTGCGTCACGTAGACCGTGGTGACGCCGAGGCGGCGCTGCAGCGAGGCGATCTGGGTGCGGGTCTGCACGCGAAGCTTCGCGTCGAGGTTCGACAGCGGCTCGTCCATGAGGAACACCTGCGGCTGACGCACGATCGCGCGGCCCATGGCGACGCGCTGGCGCTGGCCACCCGAGAGGGCCTTCGGCTTGCGGGTGAGGTACTGCTCGAGGTCGAGCAGCTTCGCGGCCTCGAGCACGCGGGCGGCGCGCTCCTCCTTGCCGACGCCGGCGATCTTGAGCGCGAAGCCCATGTTCTCGGCGACGGTCATGTGCGGGTACAGCGCGTAGTTCTGGAACACCATCGCGATGTCGCGGTCCTTCGGCGGGACGTCGGTCACGTCGCGGTCGCCGATGAGGATGCGGCCCGAGTTGACCTCTTCGAGGCCGGCGAGCATACGCAGGGAGGTGGACTTTCCGCAGCCGGAGGGGCCGACCAGAACCAGGAACTCGCCGTCGGCGATCTCGATGTTCAGCTTGTCGACCGCGGGGCGGTTGCCGCCGGGGTAGAGCCGGGTGGCCTCGTCGAAGGTCACGGTTGCCATTGTCTTCTCCTTCACCGGCAGGTACGTGCCGGACGATCCGTAGTGAAAAAGCGACGAGGGTGAACCCGCCGTGGCCCGCCATCGGGCCGCGTTCAGTATGACATGAGTCTTCCGGAGAGGTCCACCGGACCGGTGAGCGCTTGCTGAGGTCGCTCTCGCAGGGAGCGGTCAGTGCTCGTCTGGGCATTTCTCAGCCTGCCTGGCTAGCATCGGACCGTGCCTGAGCCGCGCCCGTTGGCGGTCGGACACCGGGATGCCCATCCCCAGGAACCAAGAGGAACGATGTCGAGCGACGAAACGCCGAACGTCCCCACGACCTCGCACTCGCGTGCGGCCGTGCGGGAGAAGGCCCAGCAGGTGAACGCCCAGCAGTCCCGAAGCCGGATCATGCGACGCGTGATCATCGCGGTCGCCGCGATCGTCGTGGTCGGCGCGGCCGGCGGTGCCGTGGCCTGGACCGTGGGCTCCGCCGTGTCGAAGCCGTCGCTCAGCCCGTCGAACCTGAACGACGGCGGCGTGATCGTGACGAAGGCGGATCTGGCCTCCGCGCGCGCCGGATCGTCGACCCCGAGCCCCACGGCGGCCGGGGAGTCCGCCTCGCCGACTCCGGACCCGACCTCCAGCTCCGGCCCCGTCGACATCCACGTGTACGTGGACTACCTCTCCCCGGGCGCCGGCGACTTCGAGCGCGCCAACGCGAAGCAGCTCGCCACCTGGGTCGACGGGGACGCGGCCACCGTGACGTACCACCCGGTGGCGCTGCTCACGGCGAACTCGAACGGCACCAAGTACTCGCTGCGGGCGGCATCCGCCGCCGCGTGCGTCGCGTCGCGTCAGCCCGGCGTGTTCTACGCCTTCAACCACGCGCTGCTCATCGACCAGCCCAAGCAGGACACCGACGGCAAGAGCGACAAGGAGCTCATCCAGCTCGCCGTGGACAGCGGCGTCAAGGATGCCGAGGGCATGCAGGGATGCGTCGAGGACGGCACCTACGACTCCTGGGTGAAGGACGTCACGCAGCGTGCTGTCGACGGTCCGCTGCCGGGCTCGAAGAAGGAGGCGCTGAGCGGCGCCCCGACGATCGTGGTGAACGGCCAGGTCTACGCCGGCTCCCTCACCGATGCCGCCGAGTTCAGCCAGTTCGTGCTGTCGGTGGCGAGCGACTCGTACTACGGCTCGCCCAGCCCGACCGTCACGCCGAGCCCGACCGCGACACCCTGACGCCCGGCCCGATGCGGCGGAAGGCCTCCGACCCGGAGCCGTCTTGCTACGCTGTGGAGCGGTCGCGCCGTGCGGCGCCGACCACTCCTCGCCTCCTTAGCTCATCTGGTAGAGCAGCGGCCTTGTAAACCGCAGGTGGCCGGTTCGAGTCCGGCAGGAGGCTCCGATCCGGTCCGCCGTGCGCTCAGGGCGCCGCCGTCATCGCGGCGGCCTGCACTGCTCCGGTCGCATCGGCGGATGCCAGCAGCGCCTCGTCCATGAGCTCGCGCGTCGGCTCCCCGGACAGCCAGTCGGCCGCGAAACCCGGCGGGATCAGCACCGGCATGCGGTCGTGGATCCCGGCCAGTCGCTCGGGCGCGGGCTGCATCACGATCGAATAGCACGTGTACCAGGTGCCGTCCTCGGTGCGGCCGCGCTGCGTCACCGCCGCCATGCCGAACAGGGCGCCGTCCCGTCCGAACTCGTGCCACGTCTTCGACGGCTTCTGCATCTCGAACCATCGCGTCGCCGGGACGAGCGCGCGGGTGCGCAGACCGCCGGGGCGCTCCTGCAACCGTTCGGAGCGGGTGTTGATCGACGGGAACCGCGACGGCCTGCCGTCGATGAGGAAACCCCACCACGCCTCCTCGAGGGCGGGACCGGAGTCCGCCGGCACCAGGACCGGGTTGAGGTTGCGCAGCAGCCGACCGGTCGGTCGCACGGCCTCGCCCGCGTTGCGCCGCGCCCACGCGCGGATGCCCTCCATGAGGTCGTCGTCGGCCTCGTCGATCAGCTGCTGATCGCTGAATCGGGGATCCAGACCGTAACTCGCGCACATGGCTGGAGCGTACCGCGGGGAGCCGACATCGGCGCGGGGTCGGCAGCGGCAGCCGCCGAGTAGTGTCGGAACGGTGAACGCCCGCCCGACGCCGCCGCCGCGCGGGCGCACGGCGCTGGCGCTCGGCGGTGCGGTGGCGATCGGCGCGATGACGGCGATCCAGGCCCGCGTGAACGGCCAGCTCGGGGTGCGGCTCGACAACGGCATCCTCGCCGGCTGGGTGTCGTTCGCCGTGGGGCTCGTGCTGCTGAGCGTGCCCGTGCTGCTCAGCCGCGCCGGCCGGGCCGCGCTGAGCCGCGTCGGCACCGGCGTGCGGTCGGGGCACGTGCCGTGGTGGATGCTCGTGGGCGGGGCGTGCGGCGCGCTGACCGTCTCGACGCAGGGGCTCGTCGCCGGCATCCTCGGGGTCGCGCTGTTCACGGTCGGCGTGGTGGCCGGCCAGACCCTGCACGGCCTGCTGCTGGACCGGGTCGGCTTCGGACCGGCCGGAGTGGTCGCGGTCACCCCCGGACGCCTGCTCGGCGGGCTGTGCGCCCTGGTCGCGGTCGGGTTCTCGCTGGGTGGGGACGTGCTCGCGCAGGCACCGTGGTGGATGCTGGTGCTGCCGCTGCTCACCGGCGCGGGCATCGCCTTCCAGTCCGCGGTGAACGGCCGGCTCGGTCAGCGCATCGCGTCGCCGCTCGGCGCGACATACGTGAGCTTCGTCGGCGGTGTGCTCGTGCTCTCGGTGTCGGTGGGCGTGAGCCTGCTGGTCGGCGGTGCCCCGGAGCCGCTGCCCACGGCGTTCCCGGGCGATCTCTGGCTGTACCTGGGCGGGCTGCTCGGCGCGGCGTACATCCTGCTCGGCGTCGTCATCGTGGCGCGCACCGGAGTGCTGCTGATGGGGCTGGGGGCGGTGCTCGGCCAGCTCGTCGTGTCGGTGCTGATCGACGCGATCTGGCCGCCCGCGGCGGGTCCCGCAGCGTGGCAGGTCGTGGGGATGGTGTGCGCCGCGGTGCTCTCGGTCCTCGTCGCGCTGCCCTGGCGGAGCCGCGCGCGCACCCGGTCACCGCGCCGGGACAGGCGATCACGCGAGAACAGGCGCTCGCGGACCGGATCCGCCTGATTCCGCGCGTTCGCCTGTTCTCGCGGCTCGGTTTCGCGGGCTGGGGCCCGCAGGCGCGTCCCGCGGATGCGCCCGATCCGATGCGTCCGCCGGGGCCGTGCGCTCGCGCGGCTAGTGCGCCGCCCCGCCCGCGGCCGGGAGACGGCGGAGCAGCGGTCCGGGATCCACCGTGCGGCGCGACCCGGGGGAGCGGTCGGGCTTGCCGCCGACGTACAGCCAGCCCAGCAGCGCCTCGTCCTCGCCGAGTCCGTGCAGGGCGGCGACCTCGGGGGAGCGGGTGTAATCGCCGGTGCGCCAGATCACGCCCCAGCCGGCCTCGTCGAGCAGCAGGCTGAGCATGTGCGCGACGCCGGAGGCCACCGCCTCCTGCTCCCACCGGGGCACCTTGCGGCTGGGGCGGAAGCTCGCGACCACGGCGATCAGCAGCGACGCCCGCAGCGGCTTGGTCGACGGATCGCGGTCCCCGCGCACCCGCGAGATGACCTGGCCGAGCCGGATCCGGTCCTCGCCGCGCAGCTCGATGAGGCGCCACGGCTGCAGCGAGGAGTGGTCGGCGACGCGCCCGGCCGCCGCGACGAGCGGGAGCAGCTGCTCCCGCGTCGGCGCCTCCGGGGTGACCTTCGACCAGGACTGCCGGCGACGGGCGGCCTCGAGCGCGCTCATGCGCCGGCGGCGCCCTCGTCCGGCTGGAACGACAGCGCGATCGAGTTCATGCAGTAGCGGTCGCCGGTCGGGGTGCCGAACCCGTCCGGGAACACGTGGCCGAGATGCGAGCCGCAGCTCGCGCAGCGCACCTCCGTGCGCACCATGCCGAGGCTGCTGTCCTCGATGAGCTCGACGGCCTCCGGGCGCACGGACTCGTAGAAGCTCGGCCAGCCGCAGCCGGAGTCGAACTTCGTGCCGCTGCGGAACAGCTCCGCCCCGCACGCCCCGCACGTGTACAGGCCCGCACGGTGCTCGTCCAGCAGCTCGCCGGTCCACGGGCGCTCGGTCGCAGCCTCACGCAGCACGGAGTACTGCTGCGGGGCGAGCTCGGCGCGCCATTCGGCGTCGGTCTTGGTCACGCGGTGCGACATGGATCCTCCCGGGGTCGGATCCATTCTCGCGCGTCCGGCCGTCGTGCGGGCCGTCGATCGGGCGCGCCGTCCTGCGGCACGGGCGGTGCGGACGTAGCCTGGGCACGTGACCGATCTCCTCAGCGACCGCGAGCGCGTGATTCTCGCGTTCGAGGCGGAACGCCCGGGGCACTCGAGCGCCAAGGAGGAGGCCATCCGCGGCGAGCTGCAGCTGACGCCGGCCCGCTACTACCAGTTGCTCGACCGGGTCATCGACTCCGAGCAGGCGCTGGCGGCGGAGCCGATGCTCGTGCGGCGGCTGCGGCGCATCCGCGACGACGCCGCGGCGCGTCGAGCCCGGCGTACCGTGCTCTCCGGGGGCTGAGGCCGGCCGGACGGCGGGTCGGCCCGTCGTTCACGAGTTCCGCAGGAGCGCGCCGGATAACATCGGGGAATGCCTGAATCCGCCCGCGATCGATTCGACGTGATCCCGCACGCGCAGGGGCGCGTCGGCGCCCATCGTGCCGAGAACCCCGGTATGCACGGCTGGTTCGTGCTGCTGTGGGCGGCGGTCGCCACGGCCGTGCTCATCGCCGTGGGCATCTTCGCAGCCATGCTCGCGATGGGCCGGATCAGCTTCGACCAGGCCACTCCGATGCCGACCGCGACGCACTCGCCCACCGTCGCACCTCCCGCCCTGGACACGAGCTATGCCGTGTTCGTGCTCAACGCCACGGGCGTGAACGGCCTGGCCGCGACCACGCGGGACACCATCGTGAACGCCGGGTTCGCGGCGGGGGCCGTGGTGGCCGGCGACGCCGACTCGACGGACTTCCCGACCACGACGGTCTACTACAAGACCGACGCGGACAAGACGGCGGCCGAGGCCCTCGCGCATCTCATCGGCGCCACGAAGGTCGCACTGAGCGACCGCTACGGCGATGACGTCGTGCCGGGGCAGAAGCAGCTCACGGTGGTGCTGGGCCACGACCTCGCGAAGGATGCTCCGACGACGGAGCCGACCCCCGCGGACGGCGGCGGCGACACCTCCGGCGACGGTTCGGCGGGCTGACCGCGCCCGCACCTCCGCGGCTTGCACTCACAGGGGTCGAGTGCCAGACTGGGTTTAGCACTCGATAGATCTGAGTGCTAAACCCAATGTCTACGTCCAGGAGGGACGACAGAACTCATGGCAAAGATCATCGCTTTCGATGAGGAGGCCCGTCGCGGTCTCGAGCGCGGCCTGAACATCCTGGCCGACGCGGTCAAGGTGACGCTCGGCCCGCGCGGCCGCAACGTCGTGCTCGAGAAGAAGTGGGGCGCCCCCACCATCACGAACGACGGCGTGTCCATCGCCAAGGAGATCGAGCTCGACGACCCGTACGAGAAGATCGGCGCGGAGCTCGTCAAGGAGGTCGCGAAGAAGACCGACGACGTCGCCGGAGACGGCACCACCACCGCGACCGTGCTCGCCCAGGCGCTCGTCCGCGAGGGCCTGCGCAACGTGGCCGCCGGTGCCGACCCGATCAGCCTGAAGAAGGGCATCGAGAAGGCCGTCGCCGCCATCACCGCCGAGCTGCTCGCCAGCGCCAAGGAGATCGAGTCGAAGGAGGAGATCGCCGCCACCGCGTCGATCTCGGCCGCCGACCAGGCCATCGGCGAGCTCATCGCCGAGGCGATCGACAAGGTCGGCAAGGAGGGCGTGGTCACCGTCGAGGAGTCGCAGACCTTCGGCACCGAGCTCGAGCTCACCGAGGGCATGCGCTTCGACAAGGGCTACCTGAACCCGTACTTCGTCACGGACCCCGACCGCCAGGAGGCGGTCTTCGAGGACCCGTACATCCTCATCGCGAACCAGAAGATCTCCAACATCAAGGACCTTCTGCCCGTCGTCGACAAGGTGATCCAGGACGGCAAGGAGCTCGTCATCATCGCCGAGGACGTCGAGGGCGAGGCTCTCGCGACGCTCGTGCTGAACAAGCTCAAGGGCATCTTCAAGTCCGTCGCCGTCAAGGCTCCGGGCTTCGGTGACCGTCGCAAGGCGCAGCTGCAGGACATCGCGATCCTCACCGGCGGCACCGTGATCACCGAAGAGGTCGGTCTCAAGCTCGAGAACACCACGCTCGCCGAGCTGGGCCGTGCGCGCAAGGTCATCGTCACCAAGGACGAGACCACGATCGTCGAGGGTGCCGGCGACGCCGAGCAGATCGCCGGTCGCGTGACCCAGATCCGTCGTGAGATCGAGAACACCGACAGCGACTACGACCGCGAGAAGCTGCAGGAGCGCCTCGCCAAGCTCGCCGGCGGCGTGGCCGTCATCAAGGCGGGCGCGGCCACCGAGGTCGAGCTCAAGGAGCGCAAGCACCGCATCGAGGACGCCGTCCGCAACGCGAAGGCGGCCGTCGAGGAGGGCATCGTCCCCGGTGGTGGCGTCGCGCTGATCCAGTCCGGTGCGAAGGCCCTCGACGGTCTCGAGCTGTCGGGCGACGAGGCGACCGGTGCGAACATCGTGCGCGTCGCGATCGAGGCTCCGCTCAAGCAGATCGCCCTCAACGCCGGTCTCGAGCCGGGCGTCGTGGCGAACAAGGTCTCCGAGCTCTCGGCGGGCCACGGCCTGAACGCGGCCACCGGTGAGTACGTCGACATGTTCGCGGCGGGCATCATCGACCCGGCCAAGGTCACCCGTTCGGCGCTGCAGAACGCGGCGTCGATCGCCGGACTGTTCCTCACCACCGAGGCGGTCGTGGCGGACAAGCCGGAGAAGGCCCCGGCCATGTCGGCCGACCCGACCGGCGGCATGGACTTCTGAGTCCAGACGACCATAGAGAAGGCCCCCGGGATCCGTCCCGGGGGCCTTCTCCGTCCCCGGGCCCCGCACGGCACCGCACGGCACCGCACCCCTCAGCGGAACAGCGACAGAGAGTCGCTTTCGGCCTGGGCGTAGAGCTGCGCCGCGGATCCGAGCGCCTGCGCGATCGCCGCGAGCGCCTGCTCCACGTGCATCTGGGCGCTGCGCCACTGCTCCGTCGCATCCTGGCAGGCGACGGAGGCGGCCCCGGTCCAGGACGACTGCAGCTGGGTGAGCTGCGCCATCATGGCCGCGGCGTCGGCCTGCAGCCGCTCCGCGGTGGCGCCCACGGAGAGCCTCGTGGTGGCGACGGCGTCGGTGTCGACGGTGAAGACGGACATGGGGAGCCTTTCGTCGGGGTGCATCGGATGCGTTCGACGGTAGACACCGGCGGGACCCCGCGGCGGCGCGAGCGCGCAACCCGGGGGACCGGTGCCACGACGGTCGTCTGTGCGGACCGAGCGGCGGCTCAGCGCAGGTCGAGCGGCTCGATGGGCTGCGTGTCCTGCAGCAGGTGCTCGGGGGTCGCGCGCGACGGCGCCAGCGGCAGCGCCACCGTGAACGTCGCGCCACCGCCCGCGGTCTCGGTCACCTCCACGGATCCGTTCAGCGCGTGCACGATCGACGCCACGATGGCGAGTCCCAGGCCCGCACCGCCGGTGTCGCGGGTGCGGGAGGAGTCGGCGCGCCAGAAGCGCTGGAAGATCTGCTCCCGGATCTGCTCCGGCACGCCCTCGCCGTGGTCGACGATGGAGAACCAGCCCACCCCGCGGTGCCGGTCGGCTCCCACCACGACCTCGATGGGCGAGTCCCCGGTGGAGAAGCGCCGGGCGTTGCCGAGCAGGTTCGCGATCACCTGGCGCACCTTGTTCTCCTCGCCGAGCACGATCGGCGGTGTGGAGACCGGGGCGACGACGGCCTCGGAGAAGTCGATCTCCGGCACGGCGGCACCCTCCCGCGGCCGTCGGCGCAGGATCGCGGGGATGCGGCCCCGGGCGGGCACCGTGCGCGTCGTCGGGGCGGGCCGGGTGATCGCCGGGTCCGAGTTCTCGGGGCGGGCCTCGGACGCCTCCGCGGTCATGTCGACGACGGTGACGGTACGCCCGGGGGCCGCGGCGCGCAGGTCGAGCGCCGCGTCCTGTGCGAGCGGCCGCAGATCCAGCGGTTCGATGGTCAGCTCCCGCTGCTCGTCCAGGCGCGCGAGCGCGAGCAGATCCTCGACGAGCACCCCCATCCGCAGCGCCTCCTTCTCGATCCGGTCCATCGCCCGCGCGGTGTCCTCATCCCCCTTGATCGCACCCATCCGGTACAGCTCGGCGTAGCCGCGGACACTGACCAGGGGGGTGCGCAGCTCATGGCTGGCATCGCCGACGAACCGGCGCATCTGCTGCACCGAGCGGTCCCGCTGTGCGATCGACGCATCGAGGCGGTCCAGCATCGTGTTGATCGCGCCGTTCAGACGCCCGACCTCGGTGGTCGGCTCGAGATCCGTGAGGCGCTGGCTGAAATCCCCGGCGGCGATCGCCATCGCGGTGGACTCCACCCGGCCGAGCCGGCGGAACGTGAGCGTGACCAGACCGCGCGTGGCGAGCGCCGCGATGACGATCGTGACGAGCGCGACCGACGTGAACACCCCGAAGAACGTCCCGATGATGTGATCCGGCTCGTCCAGCGACAGCGCCACGACCTGGATGAAGGTGATGTTCGACTTCGGATCCTCGCGGACGGCGACCGCCGCGCGGAACTCGGATCCGTCCGCCCCGCGCAGCACGAGCGGGTCGCCGCGCCCGGCCTCGAGGGTCGCGCTGGCCAGAGGGAACGACGCGGGGAACTCCGGCTTGACGGCCTTGGGCGCCCCGCCGCCGGAGAACACCGGATCGCCCTGGGTGTCGTAGACCGCCACGAAGTACTCCGACAGGCCCAGGCCCTCGTCCTTCAGCGCGGCGCTGAACCCGGTGCCGTCCTTGCCCGGGGTGATCGTGACGAGATCGCTGGTGACGAGCGCCGGCAGCTGCGACTCGACGTTGTCGATGAGGAGGTTGCGCAGGATGGGCATCGTGCCGACGCCGGTCACCACGAGTCCGAGCGCGAGCACGCCGACCGTGACGCCGGTGACCTTCGCCCGAAGGCTGATCCGGCGCCACCACCGCGTGATCGCGTCGGGCTCGGCCATGGGCTAGGCGGTCTTCCCCACCTTGAGCATGTAGCCGAAGCCGCGCTTGGTCTGGATGACCGGCTCCTCGGTGTGCGGATCGATCTTGCGGCGCAGGTAGGAGATGTAGCTCTCCACGATGCCGGCGTCCCCGTTGAAGTCGTACTCCCAGACGTGGTCGAGGATCTGCGCCTTCGACAGCACGCGGTTGGGGTTGAGCATGAGGTAGCGCAGCAGCTTGAACTCGGTCGGGCTCAGCTCGATGGGGCTGGATCCGACGAACACGTCGTGCGTGTCCTGATCCATCGAGAGCTCGCCCGCGCGGATCACCGACTCCTCATCGGCCTGCATGGTGCGACGCAGGATCGCCTGGGCCCGGGCCACGATCTCGTCGAGCGCGAAGGGCTTGGTGACGTAGTCGTCGCCGCCGGCGTTCAGTCCCTCGATCTTGTCCTCGGTGTCGTCCTTCGCGGTGAGGAACAGGATCGGCGCCGTGAATCCCGCCCCGCGCAGGCGCTTGGTGACGCTGAATCCGTTCATGTCCGGCAGCATCACATCGAGGATGATGAGGTCCGGCTCCTCCTCCAGGACGGCCGAGATGGTGGCCGCGCCGTTGGCCACGGTCTTCACCGAGAATCCGGCGAAGCTCAGCCCCGTGGAGAGCACGTCGCGGATGTTGGGCTCGTCGTCGACGACCAGGATGCGCGCTTCAGTCATGCCCCCATTATGGTGACCGGATCGGTGTTCGCGCTGATTGCGTGCTTTTCCCTGGTGAAGCAGAGGAGCCGGGTGCAGAGTGAAGCCATGAAGATCGACATCATCGAGCACGAGGGTCCGTACCGTGTGGGCGTGATCATCGGCAGTCTCTCCAAGGATTCCATCAACCGCCGTCTCGCGAGCGCTCTGCCCCATCTGGCACCCGAGGGCTTCGAGTTCTTCGAGATCTCCTACGCGGATCTCCCGCTGTACAACCGGGACTTCGACGCCGACTATCCCCAAGTCGCGCTGGATTTCAAGGCCGAGGTCGCGAGTGCGGACGCGCTCCTGTTCGTCACGCCCGAGTACAACCGCTCGCTGCCGGGTCCGCTGAAGAACGCGATCGACTGGGGCAGCCGGCCGTGGGGGCAGAACGTCTGGGCGCACAAGCCGACCGGCGTCGTGGGCGCCTCGATCGGCGCGATCGGCACGGCGGTCGGCCAGCAGTCGCTGCGCGGCACCCTGGGCTTCCTCAACGCCCGCCAGATGACCTCGCCCGAGGCGTACATCCACTACTCGCCGGGACTCATCGATGACAGCGGCCGGGTCACCACCCCCGGCACGGAGGAGTTCCTGCGGCAGTTCATGACGGCGTTCGCCGAGTTCACGGTGCGCGTGCTCACGGTCATCCCGCAGACCTGAGCCGCGGCACGGGGCGGTCGAGCATGGACGACGACGAGGTCGGCGGCGACGCGGCGTGCTGGCTCTGGCGGGTGTGCCCGGAGTGCGGGGCGCTGCTCGAGGATCTCGCCGCGCCATGCTGGCGCTGCGGCCTGACTCCGGGGGAGGAGCCCCAGCCCTGACCGTCGTCGCGCTCAGGCCGCCTCGAGCTCGTGCGCGTCCATGATCGTGTAGCTGTAGCCCTGCTCCGCGAGGAAGCGCTGCCGGTTCTGCGCGTAGTCCTGATCCACCGTGTCCCGCGCGATCAGCGTGTAGAAGCTCGCCGTGTGGCCCGACTGCTTCGGACGGAGCAGGCGCCCGAGGCGCTGCGCCTCCTCCTGCCGGGACCCGAAGGATCCGGAGACCTGGATCGCGACCGAGGCCTCGGGCAGGTCGATCGAGAAGTTCGCGACCTTCGACACGACGAGCAGCTCGATCTCGCCCTCGCGGAACTGCCGGTACAGCTCCTCGCGGTCATCCACCGGCGTCGCACCGGTGATGGAGGGCGCGTCCAGCGCCTGGGACAGCTCCTCGAGCTGGTCGAGGTACTGCCCGATCACGAGGATCCGCTCGCCCGGATGCCGCGCGATGAGCTCGCGCACGGCGTCGATCTTCGCCGGCGCCGAGGCCGCGAGCCGGTAGCGCTCGTCGTCGGTCGCGGCCGCGTACTCGAGCCGCTCGTCCGGCGGCAGGTCGACGCGCACCTCGTAGCAGGCGGCGGGGGAGATGAACCCCTGCGCCTCGATCTGCTTCCACGGGGCGTCGAAGCGCTTCGGCCCGATCAGGCTGAACACGTCGCCCTCGCGGCCGTCCTCGCGGACCAGGGTCGCGGTGAGGCCGATCCGGCGACGGGCCTGCAGGTCGGCCGTGAGCTTGAACACGGGTGCGGGCAGCAGGTGCACCTCGTCGTAGACGACGAGGCCCCAGTCCATCTCGTCGAGCAGGCTCAGGTGCGCGTACTGGCCCTTCCGCTTCGCGGTGAGGATCTGGTAGGTCGCGATCGTGACCGGCTTGACCTCCTTCACCTGCCCGGAGTACTCGCCGATCTCCTCGGCGGTGAGCGTGGTGCGCTTGATGAGCTCGTCGCGCCACTGCCGCGCGGAGACGGCGTTCGTGACGAGGATGAGGGTGGTGGTCTTGGTCGCCGCCATCGCGCCGGCTCCCACGATCGTCTTGCCCGCGCCGCAGGGCAGCACGATGACCCCGGACCCGTCCTTGGCGTAGGCGTTGACGGCCTGGTGCTGATAGGGGCGCATCTCCCAGCCGTCCTCGACGAGCCCGATCTCGTGCGGGGTGCCGGGGGTGTAGCCGGCGAGGTCCTCCGCCGGCCAGCCGATCTTCAGCAGCTCCTGCTTGATCTGTCCGCGCGCCCAGGCATCCACGACGTAGGTGTCGGGGGACGGGTGTCCGACGAGCAGCGGCTGGATGCGCTTGTTCCCCGCGACCTGGGTCAGCACGGCGGGATCCATGGAGTGCAGGATCAGCGCGCCCTCGTCGTCGCGCTCGATCACGAGCCGGCCGTAGCGGTTCACGGTCTCGCGGATGTCGACCGACACCGACGGCGGCACCGGGAAGCGCGACCAGCGGTCCAGCGTCTCCAGCATGTCGTCGGCGCTGTGACCCGCGGCGCGGGCGTTCCACAGACCCAGCCGGGTGATCCGGTACGTGTGGATGTGTTCGGGTGCGCGTTCGAGCTCTGCGAAGATCGCGAGCTCGTGGCGCGCGCTCTCGGCGTCGGCGTGCGCGACCTCGAGCAGCACGGTGCGGTCGCTCTGGACGATCAGCGGGCCATCAGACATAGCGGACCAGTCTACCGGTTGCACATGCGGGGCCGAGCCCGGCGACGGGATCGGGGCGGCGGCTCAGGATGCCGGATCCTCGATCGCATGGGTGGACAGGATCGAGCGGATCGGCAGGGTGCGCTCGACATCGCTCGCACGGTCGCGTCCGCGCAGGCGCCCGCCGCCGAAGCCGGTCACCTCGAGCACCAGCTCGCGGGCCGTGCCGTCGGGCATGGCCACCGTCACCGCGAGCACCGCGCGCTGCTTCGCCGCGTGCTCGAGCTCGCGCTCGAGCCAGGCGGCCTCGGCATTCTCCTCGCGGGCGTCGCGCAGCCGCGCGATGAGCGCGGCGTAGCGCACGGCGTCATCGGGCGGGACGGGGGCGCTCGCCGCGGTGGCGCGCACGGGGCGCTCCACGGCGCCGCCGGCGTCCACGAGCGCGGCGGGATAGTGCTCGTCCGTGAGCGCCCAGAACACGGTGTCCCGGTTCACGCGGGTGGTCAGCACCGGATCGCCCTGCGGCGAGGTCTCCGGTACGAGCCCGAGCGGACGCAGCGCCTGGTCGACGCCGATCGCCTGCAGCAGGTGCGCGTCGGCGCTGCGCACCCGGGTGCGCCCGGTCGCGGGATCCGTCCCGACCTGCACCTGTCCGTGCCGGCTGGCGCTCTGCGCGAGCAGGTAGCGCAGCGGCTGCGGCACGCCGGTGAGGGACAGCGCCTCGAGGAAGGCCAGCGCCGACTCCTCGGTCTCTCCGGAGGACAGCGCCGCGCTGAGCGAGTCCGCCGTGAACCGGTAGGACGAGGCCTGACTCGCCGACTCGCGTGCGGCCATCCCGCGCAGGCGGAGATCCAGCGCGGGCAGCAGCGGCCCGGGCGCGATTGCGGTCAGGTCGTTCTGCAGGAAGATCCGGTCGACCTCCGCCGGCACAAAGGCGCTCAGGCCCTGCGGGTCCGGGGCCGCTCCGCGCCGCGGCGCCTGGGCCCAGGGCGTCTCCGCACCCGGGGCGTCGTCCGCGCCGTCGGCGACGAGGCCGAGCAGACGGGCCTGCCGCAGCAGCGCGTCGGCGCGTTCGGGCCAGGCCGGGTTCCACGGGTGCTCCTGCGGCCAGGAGGGGAGCGGGATCCAGCCGCCGTCGGGGGTGCGCAGCGCGTCGGGCAGGGCGGCACGGAAGCCCTCCACCAGGCGGGTCCAGCGCTCCGGCCCGGCGAGGCGGAGCCAGGCGGCGCCGTCCTCGGACAGACGCAGCGTGCGCTCGATCGGGCGGAGCAGCCCCGCCTCGGTGCCGAGGGCGAGCACCTCGTCCAGCAGCTCCGGATCGTCGGGAAGTCCGCGCTCGATGAGCCGGCGCTTCTCGAACAGCCCGACCGTGCCTCCGGCGAGCAGGGCGAGCGGTCCCTCCTCGGCCAGCAGCAGGGCATCGGCCAGGGTCGCGACCGTGGTGAAGGCGCGCTCTGCCGCGCGGGCGGCGGCGGCTTCGTCGGCCTGCGCCGGCGCGCCGGGCTCGGGCTCCTCCGGAACGGCGCGTCCCGCGACGGCGGCGGCGGCGATCGACGGCGGCAGCGGTCCCTCGGCGGGCAGCAGCGCGAGAGCGCGCAGGTGCTCGGCGGCGGCGCCGGCGTCGCCCCCGGTCGCCGCTGCGGCGAGCCCCGCGGCCTCGGTGCGGGTGAGCCGGGGCAGCGCCTTCGCCACGGAGGCCGGGTCCAACAGGGCTTCCGCGGCGTCGAAGAAGTCGTTCCACTGGGCGTCGGGGCGCACGTCGCGCCGGCCGAACAGCGTCGCGAGATCCGCATCCGTGCGCGCGGACAGCGCCTCGGCGAGAAGGCGCGCGTGGGTGCTCATGGGAGAACAGCTCGACGGGCGTCAGGAACGCCGGGCTGCGCGGCCTCTCCGCACGAAGCTCATGACGAGCAGCACGATGATCATGAGGAATGCGATCGGCAGGCCCCAGAACGGGAACTGGCCGACCACCGGCCACAGGCCGTGCGTGAAGTCGGCCTGCTTCATGCCGACCGCGGTGCCGATGATGATCGCGAAGAAGCAGATCACCGAGAGCGCGGCCAGCGCGAGTGCGCCGAAGGTCAGGAACCGATCGATCCCGCGGATCTCCGGTTCGGGGGCAGGCTGCCGTGTGCTCATCCGTCCCAGCCTACCCGCTCGGCGACCGGTAGGCTGGAGGGGTGCGGGCCTCCGCACACGACCCGATCGGATCCGGTCGGGTCCTTTCGTCCCGAATGATGCAGCGAGGTTTCTCCCATGCCCACCGGCAAGGTCAGGTTCTACGACGACGAGAAGGGGTTCGGCTTCATCACCACCGATGACGGCCAGGACGTCTTCCTGCACGCCACGTCCCTCCCCGCCGGGTCGACGGTCAAGGCCGGCACCCGTCTCGAGTTCGGCGTCGCCGACGGCAAGCGCGGGCTGCAGGCCCTCTCCGTGCGCGTGCTGGAGGCACCGGTCAGCCTCGCGAAGTCCAAGCGCAAGCCCGCGGACGACATGGCCGTGATCGTGGAGGACCTGGTCAAGCTCCTCGACGGCGTCGGCGGCGACCTGCGCCGCGGCCGCTACCCCTCGTCCAGCCACGGTCGCAAGATCGCCGCCATGCTGCGCAACATCGCCGAGGACTTCGATGCCTGAGACCGAGTCCGACGGCGTGCAGCCGGTCGCTCCGGCGGTCGAGCAGCGCTTCGGAGTGGACGAGCCCCTCGCGGTGCCGGTGCCGAACGCGCGCCTGCTGGGTGCGCGCGATCTGGCCCTCGCCGCGCTGCATGAGATCACTCCTGCCGCGACGGTGGGCCCGGCCGCCGGCTATCTGCCCGAGGCCGACGGCGTGATCTCGCTGCGCTTCGAGAACCGCCTGGGCGGCTACCCCGGGTGGTACTGGACCGTGTCCATCGCCCAGGTCGACGACGAGGAGCCCACCGTGCTCGAGGCGGAGCTGCTGCCCGGCGACGGCGCGCTGCTCGCGCCCGAGTGGGTGCCGTGGGCCGAGCGTCTTGCCGAGTACCGCGCCCACCAGGCCGAGCTCGCCGCCTCCGCCGAGGCCGACGATGCGGCGGACGAGGCCGCCGAGGAGGATCTCGACGAGGACCTCGGGGACGACGCGGACGCCGAGGACCTCGATGCCGAGGACCTCGACGAGGACGAACTCGACGACGACGAGCTCGCCGTGCCCCGCCTGCACTCCGGTGATCTGGACGGCGTGGACATCGACGAGCTCGACGAGTCCGCGCAGACGGACGACGACGAGGACGATCTCGACGTGGATTCCGAGGATGACGACGAAGCGGATCCGGCCGACGACGAGGAGTGAGTCCTCCGGCCCCGGGCCGAGCAGCCCGGATCCCCGACATCGACGAAGGGCGCCCCGTGTGGAGGCGCCCTTCGTCATCCCGAGCGGCTCAGGCGTCGCGGTGCTCCAGGACGTAGTCGATCGCGCGGATCAGCTGACGCACGTCGTCCGGCTCGATGGACACGAACGTCGCGATGCGGAGCTGGTTCCGCCCGAGCTTCCGGTACGGCTCGGTGTCGACGATGCCGTTGGCGCGCAGCGTCTTCGCGACCGCGGCGGCGTCGACCGAGTCGTCGAAGTCGATCGTGGCGACCACGGGGGAGCGGTCCTCCGGGTTCGCGACGAACGGCGTCGCGACGGCGCTCGCCTCGGCCCAGCGGTAGAGCTCCTGCGAGGACTCACCCGTGCGGGCGGCCGCCCAGGCGAGGCCGCCGTTGCCGTTGATCCACTGCAGCTGCGAGTCGAGCAGGTGCAGGGTCGTGAGCGCCGGGGTGTTCAGGGTCTGCTCGAGGCGCGAGTTGTCGAGTGCGTTCTTCAGGCTGAGGAATTCCGGGATGTACCGGCCGGAGGCGGCGATCCGCTCGATCCGCTCGATCGCGGCGGGGGAGACCGCGGCGAACCAGAGGCCGCCGTCGGAGCCCAGGTTCTTCTGCGGCGCGAAGTAGTAGACGTCGGTCTGCGTCACGTCGAAGTCGATGCCGCCGGCGGCGCTGGTCGCATCGATCACGGTCAGCGCGCCCTCGGCGGGCACGCGCCGGATCGGCGAGGCGACACCCGTCGAGGTCTCGTTGTGTGGCCAGGCGTAGACGTCCACGCCGTCCACGACCTCCCAGTCCGCGCGGCCGCCGGGCTCCGCCTCGCGCACGTCGGGGGCCTGCAGCCAGGGCGTCTTCGCGGCCTTGGCGAACTTGCCGCCGAACTCGCCCGAGACTAGGTTCTGGCTGCGGTTCTCGATGAGCCCCAACGCGGCCGCGTCCCAGAACGCCGTGGATCCGCCGTTGCCGACGATGATCTCGTATCCCTCGGGGAGGCGGAACAGCGACGACAGGCCCTCGCGCACGCTGCGGACGAGGTTCTTCACCGGCGCCTGGCGGTGCGAGGTCCCCAGCAGGCTCGATCCCACGGCCGCGAGGGCGCTCACCTGCTCCGGGCGGATCTTGGACGGACCGCAGCCGAAGCGGCCGTCGACGGGCAGAAGTTCGCGGGGGATCTCGATCGCCATGCACAGATTCTAGGCGTCGAGTCGGGTCGCTCCCGTCCCGTGTGACGCCGCGCGACGGTCCGTGCGCGGGGGCGCAAGCGCTCTGCGCCGCGGAGCAGAGCCGGCGCTCATCCGCAGAAGGTAGGCTTGCCTAACAGCATGCGCCGCACTCGCGGTACGACGACTCAGGGGGATCCATGGCCGATCTGATCGACACCACGGAGATGTACCTCCGCACCATCCTCGAACTCGAGGAGGAGAACATCGTGCCGCTGCGCGCCCGCATCTCGGAGCGTCTCGGGCATTCCGGTCCCACGGTGTCGCAGACGGTCGGCCGCATGGAGCGCGACGGACTCGTCATCGTCTCGGAGGACCGCCGCCTGGAGCTGACCGAGGCCGGACGCCGCAAGGCGGTGGACGTGATGCGCAAGCACCGCCTCGCCGAGCGCCTGCTGTCCGACGTGATCGGACTCGACTGGGCGTACGTGCACGAGGAGGCCTGCCGCTGGGAGCACGTCATGAGCGAGCAGGTGGAGCGCCGCCTCGTCGAGCTCCTCGGTCACCCCACCGAGTCGCCCTACGGCAACCCGATCCCGGGTCTGGACCAGCTCGGCGGCACGCCGGCGCGCACCTTCGACGAGGGTGTGATCGGTCTGGTCGAGCACATGAACACGGCGGGCACCCCGACCGAGGGCACGGTGCGCCGTCTCGCCGAACCGGCCCAGGTGGACCCCGAGCTGCTGGAGCAGCTGCGCGATGCCGGTGTCATCCCCGGGGCGCGCGGCCGGTTCCGCTTCAACGAGGGCTACGTGCTCATCGAGGTGGACGGGCAGGACGAGGGACTCGAACTGCCCGTCGAACTGGCGTCGCACATCTTCCTCGTGGCCTGAGCCGCTGCCGGATGCGCGTCGCAGCCTGGACATCGGCTGAACGCGACGCGCCGGTTCCGCGGGAAATCAACGTTCAGCGGATCCTTAGACCGGTGTGACACGTTCGTGACTTTCCGGTAGCGTCGAAGGGCCGTCGTCCGTACCCGCCGACGGCGTCCACGGCGCTCGCCTCATCGGTCCGTCGCCGCCGTGGGCGGAAATGCGTCCGCGCCCTGTGCGGACCGACCCGACGACGACGGACCGGCGCCGCAGCGCGCAGAGGCCGGAGGACAGACTTTGCCTGAGACCACGATCGAGACGACCAGCCCCGACGCGACCCGGAAGCAGGAGGGGACCCGATCCGCGGCACTGGTGCGCCCGGTGCGCACCGTCGCCATCCTCGGTGCGGTCGGTGCGCTGGTGGCCGCCATCGCGCTCCCCGCGTTCGCGTCGGCCAGCGGACCCGCCGATGCGGGCCCCGTGACCACGGAGCAGCTGGCGGCCGACAACGCGCAGTCCATCGTGGTCGCGTCCGAGGCCACGCAGGTCGCGAGCGCACGGGAGCAGTTCACCGCCACGACGCCGGACGAGATCGAGCAGCAGAAGGCCGAGGAGGCTGCCGCCGCACGCGCCGCCGCGGCCGCGGCGACCGTCTCGTCGTCCGCCTCCCGCCCCTCCGTCGCCGGCCTGGCGCTGGTCGCCTCGGGCGCGGGCGCCGTGCGCTACCCGGTGACCAGCTTCACCGCGGGGGAGGGTCCCGGATCCGGCCGCGGACACGAGGGCTGGGACATGATCGCCCCGGAGGGCACGCCGATCTACGCCGCGGCCGCCGGCACGGTGACCGCCTCGGCCGAGAGCATCGGCGGGTACGGCGTCTCGATCATGATCATGAGCAACATCAACGGGACGATGGTGGAGACTCGCTACGGCCACATGGTCTACGGGAGCCGGATGGTCGAGGCGGGGGAGCAGGTCGCCGCGGGCCAGCTCATCGGCCTGGTCGGCAACACCGGCAACTCCTACGGATCCCACCTGCACTTCGAGGTGCGCATCGGCGGCTCGGTCATCGACCCGGAGCCCTGGCTCGCGGCGAACGCGGGCTGATCCCGCTCGCACACCCCGAAGGCCTCCCCGCGCATGCGGGGAGGCCTTTCCTGTGAAAGAGGGGGGTGACACCCTCATCACGATCGGGTAACGTCGGGGAAGTCGCCGACGAGAAGCCCGCCGGCGATCACCATGACGGCAGCCTCCCGGTTCGTCACCGTCCTGGTTACCCTGAGCGCGGCGCAGGACGTCGTGCGCGATGCGGACGAGCCGGCGCATGGCGCCGAGGCCTGGAGGAAAGCCCCGTGGCTGGAGAACTCGAACAGACCTCGACGTCCGACAGCGTGGTGCGCCCGACGCGACGCGCTGCCCGGTCCTCGGGCGGACGATCCGTGGTGCGGCCCATCCGCACGGTGGCGATCCTCGCCGCCGTGGGCACCCTGGTCGTCGCGATCGCGCTTCCCGCCCTGGCGACCGGTGCGCCCGCCTCCGCGGGAACCGCCGCCATGACGTCGCAGCAGCTGGCCGCACATCACGCGCAGTCGATCGTCGTCGCATCGGAGGCCATGCAGGCGCCGAGCGCGCGCGAGCAGTTCACCGCCACGACCCCGGAAGAGATCGCGACGAAGAAGGCGGCGGACGAGGCGCGCGCCCTGGAGGCGGCGAAGGCCGCGGCGCTCGCGGCGACGTCGTCCGCGATGACGGCGTCCGTGCACAGCAGCATGCCCTCCATCGCGCAGCCCGGCCAGGTCATCTACCCCATGGCGGCGGGCAGCTACACGCTCAGCGACGGCTTCGGCGCGGCCCGCACCGGTCGCAGCCACATGGGCCAGGACTTCGCGGCGCCGATCGGCACTCCGATCTACGCGATCGCCGACGGCTGCGTCTCGATCTCGCAGTCCGACTACGGCGGGTACGGCGACACGGTCCAGATCTCCCACCCCGCGCTCAGCGGTGCGGGAGCGCTCGCCTCGCTGTACGGCCACATGAGCTACCGCGCCGTCTCCGTCGGCCAGTGCGTGACCGCGGGCCAGTACCTCGGCGACGTCGGCAACACCGGATGGGTGTCCGGATCCTGCCTGCACTTCGAGGTGCTCATCAACAACACCGAGATCGATCCGCTCGCCTGGCTCCAGTCGAACGTGTTCTGATCCGACACGGGGCGTTCACCCGAAGTTCTCCGTGTCGTCCGGGCTGCATGGGTTACCCTGATTCCGTCGTCGCAAGGGCGGAGGAACACGATGGGACGAATACCGGCCATCCGAACCACGGATGCACTCGGTCGCCTCGTCCTTCGGCATTGCCCGCTGGATCTGCACGGATCGCCCGTGCGCTCACGGCGCTGTCTCTCCTAGACAGCGCCGTTCTCGTATCCAGCGGACCCTCCGCCTGCGCACGGTCGAGAGCCCGGGAAGCCGTCCCGGGCGAATCGAAGGGATGCAGGATGCGCACACTGGTGCTCAACGCAGGATACGAACCGCTCGCGATCGTGTCGTTCCGACGCGCTCTCGTGCTGGTGATGAACAAGAAGGCCTCCGTCGTCGCGTGCGTCGACGACGATCCTGTCTGGGCGGCGAGCGGACGTTTCGACCGCCCCGCCGTGATCGTGCTCAGCCGGTACGTGCGGATGCCGAGAGCCCGATACGCGCCGGTGACGAGACGCGGGGTGCTGCGCCGGGACGGCAACCGCTGCGGCTACTGCGGACAGTCCGCCTCCACGATCGACCACGTCGTGCCGCGCTCACGGGGCGGCAAGAACTCGTGGGAGAACCTCGTCGCGTGCTGTCTGCGCTGCAACAACGTCAAGAGCGACCGCACCCCGCAGGAGATGGGCTGGCAGCTCCGGCTCACCCCGGGCCCGCCGCGCGGGACGGGGTGGACGGTGCGCGGGACCGAGCGCGGCGATCCGCGCTGGGAGCCGTATCTGCCGATGGCGGCGTGACCGTGCGTCGTCGATGGGATTCGTGCCCTCGACAGGATTCGAACCTGCGACCTGCCCTTTAGGAGAGGGCTGCTCTATCCGGCTGAGCTACGAAGGCGCAAGACGATTCTAGCGAGCACAGAGGGAGGGCAGCCGCCAGGACGTGCCCTCCCTCCGTGCGTGCCGTCAGTGCGCGGCGCGATACGCCTCGATCACCTCGGACGGGATGCGGCCGCGCTCGGAGAGCTTGTGGCCGTTCTCACCGGCCCAGGCGCGGATCAGGGCGGTCTCGGGGTTGCGATTCGGGCGCTTGGACGCTGCGGCCGGACGCGCGGCCCCGGCGCGCTGGGTGCGCCGCCCGGCCGAGATGTACGGCGCGAGCGCCGCACGCAGGTCTGCCGCGTGCGCGCTGGTCAGGTCGATCTCATAGGCGGATCCGTCGAGCGAGAAATGCACGGTCTCGCCTTCCCCGACCTCGAGAACGGAATCGTCGATATCGTCGACGAGCTGATGAACGATTTTGCGTGCCATGGAGCCAAACCTAGAGCCAGGAAATGCGCATCGCAATCATTGGAATGCGGAATGTCACGCATGTCCCGGATCGATGAGCTTCAGACCGACAATGCATCCGACCAATCCGAGGATGAGCAGGATGCGGATCCAGGACACATCGGAATCGCCCGTGATCATCGCCCAGACCACGGTGAGGGCGGCGCCGATCCCGACCCACACGGCGTAGGCGGTCGCGGTCGGGATCTCCCGCATCGCCCAGCCCAGCCCGAACATGGACGCCACCAGGCCGACGACGAAGAGGACGCTCGGCCACAGTTTCGTGAAGCCCTCGGACTTGCCGAGCGCGGTCGCCCAGACGGCTTCGCACATTCCCGAGATGATGAGCACGATCCACGCCATGGCGGGCCTCCTGTGAGCCAGTCTTTTCGCTGTCCGGGTACTGGCCCGCCTCGTCCGGGTGCGCAGTGCGCTGTGCCGATGATATCGAGCGCACCTGGGCATCGACAGGGCAGCGGCGGCGCGGCGGGCCGCGCACCGGAGCGCACGGCGGATCGGGTCAGGGGATCAGGCCCTCGCGCCGCGCCCGGGCCACGGCCGCGTGCCGGGTCGGCGCGTCGAGCTTGGCCATCGTCGCCCCCAGGTACGCCTTCACGGTGGACTCGCGCAGCCCCAGCTCCTCCGCGACCTGGGCGTTGGTCAGTCCGAGCGCCGCGCACGCCAGCACGTCCATCTCCCGCGGGGAGAGGTGCACCTCGGCGGTGCTCGGCAGCGGCTCGGGCGAGGACAGCGCGAGCAGCCGACGCTCGATATCGCTGAGCCGCGCGCGCACGACCTGATCCTGCACCAGGGCGCCGAGGGAGCGGAGTTCGGCGAAGCTCTCCCGCAGCTCCTCGCGGTGCGCGGGGCTCAGCGACGGCTGCGGGGCCGGCGCGGCCGCAGCGCGCACGCGGCGCTCGACCTCCTCGCGGATGCGCAGCTCTCCGGCCAGCGCGTCCGCGATCTGCATCGCCGGGGCGGTGGACACGCCGCCGGTCGGCGGCCCGTCCCAGGCGCCGACGTAGAGCACGCCGCGCGGACGCCCCGCCACGACGACCGGGATCGCGAGCAGGGTGCGCAGGCCCTCGCCCAGCACGAAACCGTCGTAGTCGTGCGTGATCTGCTGCGAGGCGCCGTAGTCGTGCGTCATCCGGGGGCGCAGCTCGGTCATCGCGCGGCCGCCGAGCCCGCGCTGCGGCTGCACGCGCAGCCCCTCCAGGCTCCGGGTGCGCGTGCCGACGATCGACGTCACCGGCACCTCGCCGCGGGACAGCAGCCCCCCGAACGCGACAGGGAAACGGGTGCGCTGGATCAGCGCCCGCACGGCCTGTGCGACGAGATCCGCATCGGATCCGACGGCCTCGAAGGTGTTCACCGACTACCAACTTCCGGGGGTGACCTCTGCGTCCCCGCGTTTCGTAGCGTCGACGTTATCACTTCGGCGCGCATCGGGGCGCGCCGCGGGAAGACTGACTTGAGGCAAGGAGGCCCCATGTCCGAATCCACTGACGCGCGCACAACGTCCGCCGTCGACTACCTGCAGGTGCAGGAATCACCGCCGTTCCGCACGCTGCGCAAGGATCACAGATCATTCGTGTTCCCGCTCGCCGTGCTGTTCCTGGTCTGGTATTTCGCATATGTCCTGCTCGCGGCGTTCGCTCCGGCGTTCATGGCGCAGCGCGTCTGGGGCGACATCACCGTCGGTCTGCTGCTGGGACTCGGCCAGTTCGTGACCACGTTCGCCATCACGATGGGATATGTCGCATTCGCGAACCGCCGACTGGATCCGCAGTCCGCAGGCATTCGCGAGACGCTGGAGAACGCGGAGGCCGGCGCATGATCGTGCATTCCGCCGCGGGCTCGACGCTCGAGCACAGCAACCCCGTCCTGAACATCTCCGTCTTCCTCGCCTTCGTCGCGGTGACGCTGTTCATCGTGATCCGGGCCAGCCGCAACAACAAGACCGCCGCCGACTACTATGCGGCGGGACGCAGCTTCTCCGGCCCGCAGAACGGATTCGCGATCGCCGGCGACTACCTGTCGGCGGCGTCGTTCCTCGGCATCTGCGGCGCGATCGCGGTGAACGGCTACGACGGCTTCCTCTACTCGATCGGCTTCCTCGTCGCCTGGCTGGTCGCGCTGCTGCTCGTCGCCGAGCTCATGCGCAACACCGGCAAGTTCACGATGGCCGATGTGCTGTCGTTCCGGCTCAAGCAGCGCCCGGTGCGGATGGCGGCGGCTCTCACGACGCTGGCCGTGTGCTTCTTCTACCTGCTCGCGCAGATGGCCGGCGCGGGCGGCCTGGTGTCGCTGCTGCTGGGCATCAGCGACAAGCTCGGGCAGTCGCTCATCATCGCCGTCGTCGGCGTGCTGATGATCGTGTACGTGCTGATCGGCGGGATGAAGGGCACCACCTGGGTGCAGATCGTCAAGGCGGGTCTGCTGATCGCCGGCGCGGTCGCGATGACCGTCTGGGTGCTCGCGCTGAACGGCTTCAGCCTCAACACGCTGCTGGAGAGCGCGGTCGCCGCCTCGACGACCGACCCCAAGGATGCGATCCTCGGCCCGGGGCTGAAGTACGGCGCCAACCCGTGGGACTTCATCTCGCTCGCCCTCGCCCTCGTGCTGGGGACGGCCGGCCTGCCGCACGTGCTGATGCGCTTCTACACCGTGCCGACGGCCAAGGAGGCCCGTCGCTCCGTGGTCTGGGCGATCTGGCTGATCGGCATCTTCTACCTGCTCACCCTCGTGCTCGGCTACGGCGCGGGCGCCCTGGTCGGGGCCGACACGATCACCAGCGCTCCCGGCGGGGTGAACTCCGCGGCGCCGCTGCTCGCGCTCTACCTCGGCGGCCCGGTGCTGATGGGCTTCATCTCCGCGGTGGCGTTCGCGACCATCCTCGCGGTCGTCGCGGGGCTCACCATCACGGCCGCGGCCTCGTTCGCGCACGACATCTACGCGAACGTGGTCAAGAAGGGCAAGAACAGCGACGGCGAGGCCGACCCGAACGGCGAGGTGCGGGTCGCGCGCCGGACCGTGATCGTCATCGGCGTGCTGGCGATCCTCGGCGGCATCGGCGCGCAGGGGCAGAACATCGCCTTCCTCGTCGCGCTCGCCTTCGCGGTCGCGGCGTCGGCGAACCTGCCGACGATCCTGTACTCGCTGTTCTGGAAGCGCTTCACGACCCAGGGCGCCGTCTGGAGCATGTACGGCGGCCTCGCCGCGGCGGTCATCCTGATCGTGCTGTCGCCGGTGTTCTCCGGCAAGCCGACCTCGTTCATCCCCGGGGCGAACTTCGCGATCTGGCCGCTGGAGAACCCGGGGATCCTGTCGATCCCGCTCGGATTCTTCCTGGGCTGGCTCGGATCCGTCCTCGATCGCCGTACCGAGGATCGACAGCTCGCCGCCGAGATGGAGGTGCGCTCGCTCACCGGCTACGGCGCCGAGAAGGCGGTCGAGCACTGAGCCGCGTCCGCCCCGGCGGCCTACACGCCGGGGCGGACGCCGTCCCTGGACGGGCGGTGCGCGGCGGCGTCCGCCTCGTGATCGAGCAGGTAGTGCTTGCGCTCGGGATGCGCGCCGTACTGCCCGGGGGAGCCGTCGGCGCGCACCACGCGGTGCACCGGCACCACGATCGAGAACGGGGTGCTCCGGCACGCCGTACCCACCGCCCGCGCCGCCCCGGGGCTGCCGGCGAGCGCGGCCACCTCGCCGTAGCTCGCGGTCTCGCCCCACGGGATCTCGCACACGGCCTGCAGCGCCGCGCGGGTGAACCCGTGCGCGAGCCGCCAGTCGAGCGTCAGCTCCTGGTCGAAGCGGATCGGCTCGCCGTCGAAGTAGGCCCGTAGCAGCGCATCCACCTCCGCTCCCGCCCCCGGGTCCCGCTCCGGCAGGGCGTGCAGCCGGCGCGCGGTGGCCTCGAGCGCCCACGGGGAGCCGCGGTGCATGCCCTCCGGGAGGTCGAAGGCGACCAGTCCCACCTCCGAGAAGACCAGCAGCGCGTCTCCGAACGGAGTGTCGGCGAAGTCGTAGCGGTAGCTCATGACCCCATCCTCCGCCCCGGCGCCGACCCGGGCGCGGCGGACGACGCGAACCGTGCGAAGTCCACGGAAAAGGCCCGCTGTGGAGGGAGAAAGCGGCTGAATCCGGCAAAACCCAGCGGATCTGACGGCTCCGCCCGTCCGACACGCCTAGTCTTTGTCGTGTGTGGCGACGTGATGGGAAGAACGCGGAGGAGAGGTCCGTGACGCCCAGCGACGTCGACGTGGCGGAACCGGGCGTCCGGGTCGCGCATGCCGCGACCGCGGAGCGGGAACGGCTGCGGGCCGAAGCCGCGGAGCTCGGCGGCCCCTCGCCGCTCATCGCCTACAGCGATGTGGCCGCCGGCGGGATCGACATCTCCCGCGCGCACCCCGGCAGCCTGCCGCAGTTCATCACCGGCCGCTCCACCCTGCTGTCGAACCTGTTCCGCGACGAGGTGGGGCTGCGCAACGCGCGGCTGGCCGCCGACCGGATCACGGCGAAGAACACCGAGCTGCGCACCGTGCGCGGCCTCGATACCGTGCACCTCGCCGTCGGCCTGTGCACCTGGCGCATCGGCGGCGTCGAGTACGCGGCTCCCATGCTGCTGCGCCCGCTCGCCATCCGCCGGCACTTCGCCGACTACGAGCTGAAGCTGCACGGGCAGTTCTTCCTGAACCCCGAGCTGGTGCGCATCGCCCGCGACCACTTCGGCATCACGATCGACGATGTCCGCCTCGCCGCGCTCGCCTATCAGAACGGCGTGTTCGCGCCCCAGCCCGCGATCGACATGCTGCGCGCCGCGACCGCCTCGGTCGACACCTTCTCGGTGCAGCCGCGCATGGTCGTGTCGACGTTCGCCGACGTCGGCACCGCGATGGCGCGCGATGCGCACGACCTCGACCACACCATGCTGAACGCCCTGGCCGGACACGCCGCCGATCGCGAACGGGTCACCGCCCCCGGTGCCGTGCCCTCGTCGACCGGGCCGGACGACCGCGCCCCCGCCTCGGACAATCTGCTGCTCGACGCCGACCACGAGCAGGAGCAGGTGCTCGCCCGCATCGCAGCCGGGCACTCGCTCACCGTGGCGACGCTGCCCGGCACCGGTGGCACGCAGACCGTGATCAACGCGATCGGCGAGCTCGTGCGCGCCGGCAAGCGCGTGCTGGTGGTCTCGCCGCGCCGCTCCACGCTCGACGGCGTGCGTCACCGGCTGCGCGACATCGGACTGGACGGCTTCGCGGTCTCGCCGGCGTCGGTGCGCCGGGATCTGGTGCGCGCGATCGGCCGCAACGAGAAGGCCGCGGCCCCCAAGCTCGCCGAGATCGACGACGCCCTGCTGCGGCTGCGCGACGTGCTGCGGGACTACCGCCGGGCCGTGACCGAGCAGGATCCGGCCCTGGGCGCCAGCGTGCTCGACGCCACCCGGATGCTCACCCGGCTCGCCCTGCTGCGCACGCCGCCGACCACGACGGCGCGGCTCGCGCGCCCGGCACTGGAGAGCCTCGCCCACGACCGCACCCGTGCCGCCCAGGCACTCGCGCAGGCCGCGCGTCTGGGCGAGTTCCGGTTCGGGCCGGACGATTCCCCCTGGTACGGCGTGGTGTTCTCCTCCACCGACGAGGCGCACCGGGTGCACGCGCTCGCCGAGGAGCTGCACGCGCGCACCGTGCCGGAGCTGCTGGAGCAGGGCTATGAGCTCATCGCGCAGACGCGGATGCGCCCGTTCGCGACGATCGCCGAACTCGGCGAGTACCTGCGGCTGCTGCGCGGCGTCCGCGACTCCCTGGACCACTTCACCCCCGCGGTGTTCGAGCGCCCGCTCGGGGAGCTCATCAAGGCGCACGGCAGCCGTCGCGACGCCCCCGCGATGACGGGCGCGAACCGCCGCAGGCTCCGCCAGCTCGCCAAGGAGTACGTCCGCCCCGGCGCGCACGTGGGCGACATGCATGACGCGCTCTCGCGCATCCAGGCGCAGCGCGCCGAATGGCAGCGCTACGTCGAGGCCGGCGTCGCCCCCGAGGTCCCGCTGGGTCTCGCCGACGCCTCGGCGGCGTGGCACGAGGTGGACGCGCAGCTCGTCGAGCTCGACACCGCCCTGGGCCGGGGCGAGCCGCTCGCCGCGCTGCCGGTGGCGCGCCTGCTGCGCACGCTGGCGGGGCTGGCCGCGAAGTCCGACGTGTTCGAGAACCTCATCGAACGGGCGCGCATCCGCGACGAGCTCGCGACGCTCGGCCTCGAGCCGCTGCTGCTGGACCTGTCCACCCGGCACGTCGCGGAGGACCGGGTGGGTGACGAGCTCGAGTACGCCTGGTGGCAGTCGCTGCTCGAGCAGGCGCTGCGGCAGAACCGCTCGCTGCTGGGGGCGAACACCTCGGTCGTGGATCAGCTGGAGCGCGACTTCCGCCTGGTCGACGAGGCGCACGCCGGCGCCGCGGGTCCGCTCCTGGCCTGGCAGCTCAGCGGGCAGTGGAAGATCGGCATCGTGGACGAGGTCGAGGAGGCGCAGAACCTCCGGCGCGCCCTCACCCAGCCGCGCACCACGGTGGCAGAGCTGGTCGCCGCCGCGCCGACGCTCCTGCGCGTGCTCGCGCCGGTGTGGATCGCCTCGCCGTATCAGGTGCCCGACATGCCCGACGCGGCCGAGTTCGACACGGTGATCCTCGTCGACGCCGCCGCCATCAACCTGGCGGAGGCGACGCCCGCGATCCGTCGAGCCCGTCAGATCGTGGCGTTCGGCGATCCGGTGCTGCAGAAGCCGACGCCGTTTCAGGTCGCGACCGTCCCGGCCGAGGGCCGGGACGAGGAGACGCCCTTCGATGAGGTGTCGGTGTTCGAGCGGCTCTCCGAGCTGCTTCCCGTGGTCACGCTCACGCGCAGCTACCGCGCCGGGGGAGAGGACCTCGCCTCGCTCATCAACGACGCCTTCTACGGCGGCGAGATCGTCTCACTGCCCTGGGCAGGCTCCTATCTCGGACGCGGATCGCTCGCCGTCGACTACGTCGAGGGCGGTGTGGCGACCCCGAACCCGGAGACCGGGGCGATGGAGAGCCCGGAGGCGGAGGTCGCGCGGGTGGTCACGCTCGTCGTCGAGCACGCCGTGCACCGCCCGTCCGAGTCGCTCATGGTGGTCACGGCCAGTCGACTGCACGCCGAGCGCGTGTTCGCCGCCGTGTCCGTCGCCTTCGCGGGGCGCAGCGACGTGGCCGACTTCGTGGGCAGGGACACGCAGGAGCCGTTCATCGTGCTCACGCTCGAGGAGGCGGCGGCGGAGAGCCGCGACCGCGTGATCCTCTCGCTCGGCTTCGGCGTCACCAAGCACGGGCGCGTGCTCAGCGATTTCGGCGACCTGTCCTCGCCCGACGGCGACCGGCTGCTCACGATCGGCATGACCCGCGCACGCCGGTCGATGGTGATCGTCTCCTCGATCCGCCCGTCTTCGTTCGACGAGGGCCGTCTCGGGCACGGCGCGGCCACCCTCATGTCGATCCTGGGCGACTTGGCCGGGCATGCGCGCGAGGAGCGCGCGGAGGATCAGGCGGATCCGCTCACGCTCGCCCTCGCGCGGGAGCTGCGCCGCATCGGGGTCGCGGTCGACGTCGACTACCGCGGGCTGCTGCCCCTGGTGGCGCAGCACGAGGGCAAGGCCGTGGTGATCGAACCGGACCCGGAGTCGCGGCCCGAATCGCTGCGCGAGACGCTGCGGCTGCGTCCGCAGGTGCTGCGGCGACTGGGCTGGCACTACATCCGCGTGCACGCCTTCGACCTGTACAGCGACCCGGCCGGCGTCGCGCGTCGCATCGGCGAGGTGCTCGGCGTGCCGCAGGACGCACCGCGTGTGGACGGCGACACCCAGCCGCTCGACGTCGGCGATGCCTGAGGATCCGTCCGCCGCGGAGGACCCGGCGACGGGGGGTCCCGGACCCCGCCAGCGCGTCGTGCGCGCACGGGGATCCCGCCGGGCCCGGCTGACGCCGGCGCCCGGTACGCATCCCGAGCCCGATGAGCGCGATCGGGATGCGTCCGCCGCCGCACGGTCCGAGGACACCGGCCCCAACGACGAGCGCATGCGCCGCGAGGTCCCCCCGCACTACTGAGCCCGGCTCCCGAGCGGGCGCGGCGGGGCGCAGGACCCCCGGGGACGACGAAGCCCCGCCGCGCCGGAGGGCGCCGGGGCATCGTCCGAAGAGCACGCACCGGGGCGCAGGACGCCCCGGTGGCACCCCGTCAGGCCGACTTCTGCTTCTCCAGCAGATCGCGGATCTGGATGAGCAGCTCCTGCTCGCTCGGCAGCTCCTCGGGCTCCTCGGTCACGCCGGCCTTGGCCGCGCGACGCTCGTTGAAGTGGTTCATCGGCATCACGAACGCGAAGTACACGACGAGCGCGACCGCGAGGAAGTTGATGATCGCGCCGATGATCGCGCCGAGGGCGAACGTCCCCGTGCCGCCCATCGGGCCGGTGAGGGTGAACTTGAGCGCGCTGTCCAGGCTGTCGGCCTTGAAGAACAGGCTGATGAGCGGGTTGACGAGCGACTCGACGACCACGTTGACGATGGCCGAGAACGCGGCGCCGATGACGACGGCGACGGCCAGATCGATGACATTGCCGCGGAGGATGAACTCCTTGAACCCCTTGATCATGCTTTTTTCACTCCCTGAAGGTCGGCCTCAGGCTCCCGAGGCCGGTGCGGAGGCGGGCGCCGGTGCGGCGCTCGCCGTCGATTGCGTCTTCGATGATGCACCCGAGGCCGACCCGGAGCCGGATCCTGCCCGCGAGTCCGTGCGATAGAAGCCGGAACCGTTGAACGTCACGCCGATGGATCCGTACTCCTTGCGCAGCCGGCCGTGGCATGCCGGGCACTCGCTGAGCGCGGAATCGGAGAACGACTGCACGGCATCGAAGCGGTGGCCGCAGATGGTGCAGGCATAGGAGTAGGTGGGCATGGGGCCTCGCAGGTTCGGATCGGAAGGGTCAGGTCAGGGGGAAGGCGACGGTGCGCAGGGGCGTGACCGCCCCGGTGACCGGCTGGTCGTGCAGATCGCGCGGCACCTCGTCGAGGATCTCGGAGTCGTAGACGACGGCGTACACGGGAGGGCACTTCTGCATCGAGCCGAGCGTCCGGTCGAAATAGCCGCGTCCCCACCCGAGGCGCATGCCGGAGCGATCCACGGCCGCCGCCGGGATGAGCAGCAGGTCGACCTCGTCCAGCGCCAGGGGGTTCAGGATCTCGCCGGTCGGCTCGGGAAGCCCGTGCAGTCCGGTCGTGACCTCGTCCTCCGCCCCCGCCACGGCCCAGTCCAGCAGGCCGTCCTCGCGCGTGATCGGCAGCAGCACCCGGATGCCGCGTGCGACGGCCTCCCGGATGAACGTGCGCGTTCCCGGCTCGGTCGTGGTCGACAGGAAGCAGGAGATCGACCGGGCCCCGGTCGCGGCGACGAGGTCGTGCAGGCGAGTGGTGAGGGCGGACTCGGCGGCCGCACGCTGCGCATCGGACAGCAGTGCCCGGCGCTCGCGCAGGTCGGCGCGCAGCGCGCGTTTCGCATGGTCGATCCCGCCCGGCATGGCCTCGATTCTACCGGGGGCCCATGCGTGTCTGCTGCAGGCCGGTTGCGGCCGCCCGCCCCTAAGCTGAGCAGATGACGAAGGCACGCATCAAGGCCGTCATCCCCGCCGCCGGCCTGGGCACGCGTTTCCTGCCTGCGACCAAGGCGATGCCCAAGGAGATGCTGCCCGTCGTCGACAAGCCCGCGATCCAGTACGTCGTCGAAGAGGCGGTGGCTGCCGGCATCGACGACATCCTCGTCATCATCGGGCGGAACAAGAACGCGATCTCGGATCACTTCGACCAGATGCCGGAGCTCGAGGGCAAGCTGAGCGAGAAGGGTGATCACGGCCGGCTCGCGCGCGTCGTCGCTTCCAGCGACATGGCCGACATCCACTATCTGCGCCAGGGCGAGCCGAAGGGGCTGGGGCACGCGGTGCTGCGCGCGCGCACGCATGTGGGGGAGAGCCCCTTCGCCGTGCTGCTGGGCGACGACCTCATAGACGAGCGCGATCCGCTGCTCACGGCCATGATCGCCGAGCACGAGCGCACCGGCGCGGCCGTGATCGCGCTCATGGAGGTCGACATCGAGCAGATCCACCTCTACGGCACGGCCGCGGTGGACGGCGTGCCCGAGGGGGCGGCGGCGAACGTGCGCCGCGTCACGGGACTGGTCGAGAAGCCGGTCCGCGCGGAGGCGCCGTCGAACCTCGCGGTGATCGGACGGTACGTGCTGCCCCCGGCCGTCTTCGACGTCCTCGAGCGCACCCCGCCAGGCAAGGGCGGCGAGATCCAGCTCACGGATGCGCTGCAGGAGCTCGCCGCGGACCCCAACGGACCGGGCGTGCACGGCGTGATCTTCGACGGCCGCCGCTATGACACGGGCGACCGACTGGAGTACATCAAGGCGATCGTGCAGCTCGCCACCGACCGCGACGACCTCGGGCCGGACCTGCGGGTCTGGCTCAAGGAGTTCGCAGAGGGGATCTGATCGGCTCGTGGACATCTCGGGATCCCTGCGGCACGGGCCGGTGGAGCTGCGACTCATCCGGCCCAAGGATGCGCGCCCGCTGCAGCATGAGCTGCTCACCAACCGGCGCTGGCTGGAGCCCTGGGAGGCGACCCTGCCGGGCCTGCAGACCGGCATCGACATGCGGGTGAGCATCCGCCGACTGCTCCAGCAGTACCGCGACGGCAGCGGGTATCCGTTCGTGATGGAGTACGACGGTGCGATCGCCGGGCAGCTCAACATCTGGGGCGTCATGCGCGGCTCGCTGTGCTCGGCGACGATCGGCTACTGGGTGAGCGAGCGTTTCGCGGGGCACGGGATCACCCCCGCGGCGGTCGCGATGGCGACGGATCTGGCGTTCGCCGATCTCGGACTGCATCGCATCGAGATCTGCCTGCGCCCCGAGAACGGTCCGAGCCTGCGCGTCGTGCAGAAGCTCGGCTTCCGCTACGAGGGGCTGCGGCGCCGGTTCATCCATATCGACGGCGACTGGCGCGACCACCTCGCGTTCTCCCTGGTGCGGGAGGACGTGCCCGGCGGCGTGCTCAATCGCTGGGCCGAGGGGCGTGTGCCCGCCGACTGGGCGGCGGTCCCTCCGGCCGACCTGCCGCACACCGACCACCCGCTCTGAGCGCGGAGGCTCACGCCGCGGGATCGGGCGCGGCCGGGTCGGGCGCGGCACGGTGCGAGGGCGCGGGATCGGCTGCGGGGCGACGGATCCCGATCCACGACACCACGCCGCCGATCGCGAACAGCGTCGCCGTGACGAGGGCGGCGCTGTGGAATCCGGCGAGGTTCAGGGTGCCGCCGACGATCGTGGACAGCATCGCCACGACAAGCAGGCCGGCCACGCGCGACACCGCGTTGTTCACGGCGGAGGCGATGCCGGAGCGGCTCTCATCGATCGACCCGAGGATCGCCGAGGTGAGCGGCGCCACCGTCAGGGACAGCCCGAGGCCCAGCACGATCATCGCGGGCAGCACCTGCCACCAGTAGTCGAACTGCTCCGACACCAGGAGCAGCAGCAGCGCACCCGCGGCCATGACCAGCGGTCCCGCCGACATGAACAGCCGTGGTCCGAGGCGGCCGGCGAGGCGGCCCACCCGGGAGCTGAGCAGGATCATCAGGATCGTGACGGGCAGGCTCGCAAGACCTGCCTCCGTGGCCTTGAGACCCGCGCCCTGCTGCAGGTACACGCCGATCACGAAGCCGTTCAACGACAGCGCGGCGTACACGAACAGTGTGGACAGGTTGCCCCAGGCGAAATTGCGCACGCGGAACAGCGACAGCGGCATCAGCGGGTTCGACCGCTGCTGGCGGACCAGGAAGAGCGCCAGCAGCAGCGCGCCGCCGATCGCCGCGACGAGGATCACGGGGGAGGCCCAGCCCTGATGCGGCTGTTCGATGAGTGCGTACACGACGCCGCCGAGACCGACCGCGCAGAGCGCACCGCTGAGCCAGTCCACCCGCGCGGTGCGCGCGGACTCGGGCAGATACAGGCGCGTGAGCAGCACGAGCGTGACGCCGATCGGCAGCACGTTGATGAGGAACACGAAGCGCCAGGACAGCAGATCGACGAACAGGCCGCCGAGGAGCGGGCCGACCAGCTGCGCGGCCGTGGTGAAGGCGGTCCACACCCCGATCGCCCGGGACTGCACCTCGCCCCGCATGACCGCCGTGATGAGCGCCAGCGAGCTCGGGACGAGGAGCGCCCCGGCGGCACCCTGCGCGGCGCGGGCGATGATCAGCACGACCGGGGTGGGGGCGGCCGCCACGGCGATCGATGCGATGCCGAACGCGATCAGCCCGATCCGCATCACCAGCACGCGGCCGTAGGCGTCGGAGACGGATCCGGCCAGCAGGATGAGTGCGCTGAGCGTGATCAGGTACGCGTCGACCGCCCACTGCTGGGTGGTGATGCCGCCGCCGAGTTCCCGGCTGATCGCCGGGAGGGCGACCGTCACGACCGTGCCGTCGAGGAACGTCACGAACGACGCGAGCACCGCGACCGCGATGACGAGCCGGTGCAGGGGGGTGAACGAGGTCACGTGCCGACCCTACTCGCCGGTGCGGACACGAGGGCCGATCCGTGCGCGGGCATCGCCATGGCACAGGAGTGCGCGTGTCGGGGAGGTCCTGGGCGGGGCTTCGCATACCGTGGAGGGCATGAACGGGCCGGTGCTGAGCGGGGGCGTGATCGTCCTGGTCGCGGCGCTGCTGTGGCTGCTCTACTTCCTGCCGTCGTGGCGGGGGCAGCACCAGTTCGACGCCGCGGAGCGCAACGCGCTGCGGCTCAACCGCGCGCTGCGGGTGCTGGCGGAGACCAGTGAGGCGCCGCGCGAGGTGCAGCTGGAGCTGAACGCGCGCACCGCGCTGGCCCAGCAGAGGCTCGCCCGGCGGCTGCAGTCGGATCGGGAGCAGGCGGATCTGCAGCGTCTGCGCGAACAGCTCGCCGCCACGCATGCGGATCCGGCGTTCCGCCGCGCCCACGCCCGCCGCAGGACGCGCATCGTCGCGACGGTGCTCCTCGTGCTCGCGCTCGCCGCGGTCGGCACCGGCGCGTGGCAGGTCGTGATCGGGGGGCCCACGGTGCTGCTGTGGGCGGGCGGGGCCGTCGCGGTCCTCGCCTTCGCCCTGCTGCAGCGGATGGCCGCCGTCGCCCGTCGGGCCGCCCGGCGGTCCGCCGCCGCGGCCGCCGCCGTGCCGGTCGCCGAGGTCGCGCCCGCCCCGGAGGTCGCACTGCACGACCAGGGCCCGCGCACGTGGACGCCCCGCACGCTGCCCGAGCCGCTGGTCTCCGTCGCGGGATCCCGCGCGCACGCCGCCCGCGCCACGATCGACGCCCAGACCCTCGCCCGCGAGGCCGCTCGCGCTGCGGAGCTGCAGCGCAAGGCGGAGGAGATCGCGCCCCCGGCTCCGGTGGACCTGCCTGCCGCCCAGGAGTCGCCTTTCGCGCGGATGGGGTACGTCGACGACGCCGAGATCGAGGCGCACGTGCGCCGGCTCCTGGCCGAGCGCGCCGCCGGCTGAGCCGAGCCGACACGCCCGGCGGACGCGGCAGCGCCGCCCGATGGGAGGACCGGCGGGATCGGCGTGCTAGGCTGATCAGGTTCACGGGCCCATGGCGCAGTTGGTAGCGCGCCTCGTTCGCATCGAGGAGGTCAGGGGTTCAAATCCCCTTGGGTCCACCGTCAACACAAGGCTCGAACCCCGTCAGCGGGGTTCGAGCCTTGTGTGCGTCTGCCGTCCGGACCGCGGTGTGACGCCGACGACGGCGCGAACGATGCGGGGCCGACTCCGCCGATCAGGCGAGGCCGGACGCGGAGAGCGGGTCGAAGCCCTCGGTCGTCATGATGTCGTGCAGCTGACGGCGGCGGACGCCGATGTTGCTGCCCTCGATGATCGGGTAGGCCAGCGCGTCCGTGAGGTGGCGCACGAGCGGGAAGCGCACGTCGTACGCCGTGACGCCCACGATCTTGATGAGATCGTTCACGACGGCGAGGCCGGTCTCGGATCCGAAGACCTTCGCATGCAGGGCGAGCTCGCCACCGGCCGGATCCTGGGAGATCACGGCGTCCAGCGCACGCCAGCCGAGCAGGCGCATCGCCTCGATGCGCCCCTTCGTGTCCGCGAGGACATCGGAGACGGCCTGGTGCTCGATGATCGGCGCCGCGCCGCCGCGCTTCTCGGAAGAGGCGAACGCATAGGCGACCTCCCAGGCCTTGCGGGCGGCGGCGGTCGCGAACGTGCCGATCGAGGCGCCGCTCGCCATGAAGGCGTTGAGGGTGAGGCGGACGCCGTCGCCCTCGGCGCCGATGAGGTGCGAGCGCGGGACCCGCACGTCCACCAGCTTCACGCGGCACGTCATGCACCCGGTGAGGCCGGGGAGGTCGTAGTACTCCTCGACCTCGATGTGTCCGGCGAGCTGCTCCCGCTCGGCGACGATGAGCGAGACCCCGCCGGGGGTGCGGCAGACGATGGTCATGATGTCCGGACCGTCGCCGTCCCATCCCGGAAGCAGGGAGGACCATGCCTTGCGGCCGTTGATCACCCAGTCGTCGCCGTCGGGCACGGCGACCGTGAGCACACCGTCGGCGGGTGCGGGCGCGCCGAAGTTCGCGCTTCCACCCGGTTCGCTGAACGCCATCGCCGCCACCGGCGCGCCCCGGTCCGCGAGGAACGGGGCGACGAAGCGCTGGATCTGCTCGGGGGTCCCCGCCTCGTAGACGGGGGCGAGCGCGATGAGCGGGCCCGCCATCGTGATGAAGAAATCGGGGGACTCCGCCGCGATCTCCTCGATGAACACCGCCGCATCGACGCCGCTGCTGGCCGTGCCGCCGAACGGCGCCGGGATCAGACCGCGGAGCATGCCGGCCTCGACGGCGGCCTCGACGGCGGGCTTCATGAGCCCGGCGCGGGTCCGCGGGTCGCGCTCGGCGCGCACCCGGTCCATGAGCGGGGCCAGGGTGCCCCGCGCGAACGCGCGCGCCCCTTCCTTCAGCTGCTGCTGCTCGGGGCTGAGGGTGAATGAGACGGTCATGCGGTGCGCTCCTTTGCACGGTCCCGTGATCGGGCACGGGACGGGGGTGACGGATCGGCTGGATCCGCCGTGGCATGGGATCAGCATCCGCGTCGGCGCCCGGTGGCGGCTAGGCGATTCGTGCGCTCGCAGCCTGCAATTCGTGCGGGCCGCGCCGGAACGCCGCCGGTGGTTCGCCGTGGACGCGCCGGAACGCCCGGGAGAAGGAGGCGGGATCGGGGTATCCGACGGCCGCGCCGACGGCGGTGACGGTGCGCGCCGGATCGGCGAGGAGCTCGGCCGCGCGGCGCATCCGCAGCGTGCGCAGCGCTGCGGCGAAGGTCTCATCCGAACCCTCGAACAGCGTGTGCAGGCGGCGCGGCGAGAGGGCGAGGGCGCGACTCACCGTGCCCACCGAGAGCGCGGGATCGGCGAGGTGCTCGTGGAGGTACTGCACCACGAGGGCGCGGCTCACTGAGGGGCGCAGGAGCTCGTCGTCGGGCGCGGCGGACGACAGCGCCGCCGTCACCACCGCGGCGAACGCCCGGGTGAGGTCCTCCGCCGCGTAGTCGGGGACGTCGTCCCCGATCGACCACAGCGTGCGGGTGAAGGCGACGGCCGCGGCCCCGGCGCCTCGGTCGTCGATGGTCTGGGCCGTGGCGAGGCGCCCGCCGGCGAAGCGGCCGTCGAGGAAGGAGTGCGGCACCCGGAACGAGAGCATGCGCCAGTCCTGGTCGAAGTCGAGGTAGAACGGCCGCGTCGTGTCGAGCACCGTGAGCTGGCCCGGCGCGATCAGCGACTCCGTGTTCCCCTGGCGGGCGAGGCAGCGGCCCTCGAGCTGGAGGTTGACGAAGTAGTAGGCCTCATCGGTGTCGGACACCTCACCCGGACCATGGTGGGTCGCCTGCCGGCGCGAAGCGACGCTCGCACGGTTGAGCGCACCGAGCGGCCGGGTCTCGACGGTCGAGGCGAAACCGCCGCCGCGCACGTGCGCGATCGGGCGCAGCGGGACGAAGGCACGGCAGATGACCTGTTCGTAGAACTCGAACTGCTCGGCCTCGGGCAGCGCGCTCGTCTCCCATCGGGCCATCTCGCACCTCCCCGCTGACGTACGCTCAAGACGATGATGCCACTGAGTGAGGATGATGGATCCCTGGGCGAGCCCTGCGGCCCCGGGTGCGCGTGCGGCGCAGGGCGGCATATGATCACCCAGGCGCGGGTCCCCGCCGGATCCTTCGTCATGGGTGACTCCTCGGGCGACGGCAACCGCGGCGACGGTGAGACGCCGCGGCACCGCGTGACGCTCGAGGGCTTCGAGATCGACGCGACGACGGTCCGCAACGCCGACTTCGCCCGGTTCGTCGATGCGACCGGATACCGCACCGAGGCCGAGACGTTCGGGTCCTCCGCGGTGTTCCACCTCGCGATCGCCGCGCCCGATGCCGACATCATGGGGCCGGCCGCGGGCACCCCGTGGTGGTTCGGCGTCCGCGGCGCCGACTGGGCGCATCCGGGGGGATCGCGGTCGGATCTGGACGGACTCGCCGACCACCCGGTCGTGCACGTGAGCTGGAACGAGAACAGCCTCGAGGACGGCTGGCTGACGACCGCGCCCGTGCGGGCGTTCGCTCCCAACGGCTACGGGCTCTTCCAGCCGGTGGGGAACGTCTGGGAGTGGTGCGCGGACTGGTTCGATCCCGGTGCCTACATTCATGCCGAGGCGTCGGATCCGCGCGGGCCCCTGTCCGGCACGGCCCGCGTGCTGCGCGGCGGCAGCTACCTGTGCCACATCTCGTACTGCAACCGCTACCGCAACTCTGCGCGCAGCTCGAACACCCCCGACTCCTCGATAGGGAATGCGGGCTTCCGCACCGTCACGCTCCGAACGGAGAACGCATGAGCACCAGTCGCTTCCCCCGCCGCGTCTACGACCGCGGCGAGGAGCCGGATGCGCGGTTCACGCTCGCCAACGAGCGCACCTTCCTGGCATGGATCCGCACCGCGCTCGCGCTGCTCGCCGGCGGGGTCGCACTCGAGGCCCTCGGCCTGGGCATGCATCCGGGCTTCCGCCACTCCGCGTCCATCCTGCTGATCGTGGCGGGCCTGCTCACGCCCGTGCAGGCCTGGGTGGGCTGGATGCGCACCGAGCGGGCGCTGCGGGAGTCGACGCCGCTCGGACCGCCCTGGATCGCGATCCCGCTGGTGCTCGTCGTCGTCGCGACCGGGGTGCTGGTGCTGCTGGGGGTGCTCCTGGCGTGACCGGCGAATCCGAGCGGGTCTTCGACCCGGGGCTGCAGCCCGAGCGCACCGCCCTGGCCTGGCGTCGCACCGCGCTCGCGCTCGCCGGGGGATCGGTGGTCATCATGCGGATCCTGCCGCCCGTCATCGGCGGGGCGGCGCTTGCGATCGGGTTCGCGGGCCTGGTGCTCGCCCTGGTCGTGCTCGTGGGTTCGCACCGCCGCTATCGCCGCCAGCACCGGGCCCTCACATCGGCGGAGCCGGTGGTGCTGCGCTCCGGGTGGCCCGTGGCTGCGCTCAGCGCCGCCACGCTGCTCGTCGGCCTGCTCTGCCTGCTGTTCGTGCTCGTACGCGGCTGACGTCGCGGGGCCGACTCCGCCGATGCCGGGCGCGAGGGCGTACGGTGGCGGCGTGGAGACTCTCGACCCGCTGCCCGATCACCCGGCCCCCGACAACCCGCAGGGCAAGCTCGTGCTGCTGCGTCACGGTGAGACCGAGTGGTCGCGCGACGGGCGGCACACCGGTCGCACCGACGTGCCGCTCACGCCCCGCGGCGAAGAGCTCGCGCGCCTGGCCGGCGCCCTGGTCACGGGCTACGACTTCCGGCTGGTGCTCACCTCTCCGCTCCAGCGCGCTCGCCGCACGGCGCAGCTCGCGGGCCTCGCGGCCGAGGTCGATCCTCTGCTCGTGGAATGGGACTACGGCGGCTACGAGGGACGGACGACCAAGGACATCCGCGCCGAGCTCGGCTACAACTGGAGCGCGTTCACGCACGGGGTGATCCGCGGTGAGACGCCGGGGGAGACCGTGGAGGAGGTCGCCGCGCGGGCCTCGCGGGTGCTCACCCGGGTGCTGCCGGCGATGGTGGACGGCGATGTCGCACTCATCGCGCACGGCCACTACCTCCGGATCCTCACCGCGGTGTTCCTCCGGCAGGCTCCGCGCTTCGGGGCGGCGATCACGCTGGACGCCGGATCCGTGTCGGTCCTGGGCTTCACCCGGGAGCAGCCCGCGATCCTCGCCTGGAACCACGGGCCGGAGCTCCCGCTGCAGCCGTCCGAGTCCTGACAGTCGGCGTCGATGCTCGACGAGGTGCACCCCGGCGCTGCGGGGCTTCGAGGCCGCGGAGCGATCGATGTTCGCGGAGGTGTCGGCCGGCTGCCAGGTGCCTGTCCAGTTCGTGTGAGCCCGGGGGCCAGGATCCGGACCATGCGGCCGACACCGGGCGCGCTCAGTCGCCGGACAACTCCGATTCCGGAGGCCGGGGCGCCGCGTCCGGCGCCGGGGGCAGGAGCACCGCGCCCGTGTGCCCCTCGGCCTCGTAGTCGGGTCGAGAGGGCTGATGCCGCTGATGCGCGCCCTCGCCGCCGAGGCGGCCGCCGTACGGGCGTCCGTGGTCGGCGAACTCCTCCCGCACGAACACGAAGCGCCAGTCGCCGGCGGTGAACCGGGCGCCGGTGTGCAGCGCCTCGACCGCGCGGCCCTCCTCCTCGGCGGCCTTGGCGATGTTCGCACTGGTCTGCCCGGGAGCGAGCATCTGCAGGTCGTAGTCGTCGTGCCCGTCGTGCCGGATGATCGCGTGCAGCGGGGCGAGCCCGACGAGGCGGATCTGGCAGTCCGCACCGGATCCGATGCGGGTCTCGTCGTCGACGATCTCGTGCACCAGATGGGTGTCCTCGTAGGTGATCAGCAGATGCGGGTGCCCCGCGCCCCACTCGGCGTGGGTGGTCGTGCCGTTCTGCCGCTCCTGAGTGTTCATGATCGGACCTCCTCTGCGGAGGCCGATGGCGCAGGTCGTCGCGCCGGGGCGGTCAGTCGGTCGTCGCCCCGGTCTCTCGCATAGTGCGATCGTAACCCCGTCTGCAGGGGCGGGCTCCGGATCCGGCCCTTCGTCTCGCTGCGCTCGCTCAGGGACCGGCGTTCGGGCCCTTCGTCTCGCTGTGCTCGCTCAGGGACCGGCGTTCCGGCCCTTCGTCTCGCTGCGCTCGCTCAGGGACCGGCGTTCGGGCCCTTCGTCTCGCTGCGCTCGCTCAGGGACCGGATCCTGCGCTCGGTCAGGGTCCGGATCCGGCCCGTCGAGCCTCAGCCGTGGTGATCGTGCTGGTGGCCCTCATCCCGCGGATGATCGTGTCCGCAGTGGCAGTCCCCGTCCCCGCAGGCGCATGCGGCGCCCTTCGGCGAGCGCGGTGCGTCCAGCGAGGGGTTGCGGTCGAAGAACCCGAACGGCTTCAGCCAGAACGAGATCGTGTCCGCGGGCATGATCGGCCAGTCCTCGGCGCGCGTGATGTGGTGGATCCCGAAGTTGTACCAGAGCACGACGTCCTGGTCGACGAGGTCCTCATCGTCGGCGATCCACGCGGTCATGCCGTTGCCGAGATCGTCGACCGACTGGGTCGGGTAGTCGCCCGCGGGCCAGAACTGGTCGTCGTGGTGCCGGGTGACCCACAGGGTCTTGCCGATCACCGGATTGCGCTTCAGGATCGGCGAGGTCTCGTCGAACATCGACGGGAACGACGCCGACGGCACGAGCTTGTACGCCACCGGGGCGCCCCAAGCGTTCAGCCGGTTCGGGTTCTGCACCTTCCAGCCGCGCTGCCGCTCCCAGTCGTAGCTGCGCCCCGCTTCGGCTTCGGAGCGGATGACCGTCGCCTGCGTGTTCAGATCGAGCCCGAACGGGTTCGTCTCCGAGATCGGCGCCGGCATCGAGTCGGACTCGACGACGGTGTTGCCGTCGCCGTCGACGTCGAGGTCGAGACGCGCGATGAGGAAGTGCTGGTGGAAGGGCGCATAGGTGCGGGTGTCGATCGTGGTGCCGGTGGGCTTGCCCTGCTCGCCCTCGGCCATCGGGGTCGTCACCATGATCCCGGTGGCGCGCACCTCGCACTCGATGTTGCCGTCCTGGTAGAACCGCCAGTACACCAGGTACTCGTAGTTCGCGACGGTGGCGTGCACCGAGACCACGAAACGGCGCTGCCGGCGCACCTCCGTGCCCGCGTCCGGGTCGACGTGCTTCCACAGCACGGCGTTGTCCTCCTCGTGCAGGCAGATCGCGTTCGTGATCGTCCAGGGCTCGCCGGCGGTGTCGGGGAGCACGGCATCCAAGTAGGTGATCTCGCCGAGGCAGTCGCAGCCGAGTTCCAGGGACGTGCACATGTAGCCCAGGCCCCACTCGCCGATGTCGAACGCGGTGCGGCGGTAGTGGTCGAAGCTGGAATCGCGGTACGGCACGATCATCTCGGCGAACGACAGGCGGTACGCGACCTCGCGGCGGGTGCCGTGGTCGTCGAATCCGACCTGGTAGATCACCGGCCCCTCGCGGTAGTTGAACCCGAGCCGGAAGTCCCAGTTCTGCCACTGGACCCGCGAACCCTCGACGGTGAACGAGACGCCCTCGGGCTGCACGACCTGCAGGGGGGTGAGGTCCTCCCGGGGCGTGACGCCGGCGAGCTCGGGCACGTACTCGCCGTGCACGTCGGGGAATCCGAAGTCGTGGTGATCCTCGATCTCGAGCACCTCGAGCGTGTTCATGTCGACGATGATCTTCAGCCCGCTGACGGGGTGCGCATACGGGTTGCCGTCCGGCGTCGCCCGCATCCACAGGTCCACCCAGCCCAGACGGCGGTCACGCCACTGCTCCGGGATGACGGCACCGCCGTAGGTCCAGACGTCGAACAGCACGAGGTCGAGGTCGTCGATGCCGCGCGCGGCGAGCGCGGCGCGCACCTCCGGGTTCTCCTTCATCGCGTGATCGCAGTCGTGGTACTCGTCGATCGTGAAGTTCGGGGTCACCCCGGGGACCGCGGTCCAGGACTCGACGGTGCCGTCCGTGAGGTTGACGACCGCCTCGTACACCTCGTTCGTCTGCTTGCGCCAGAGCACCGAGAGCGAGCGGCGCACGACCGGATCGCCGTCGTGCCAGGCCTTCACCTCGGCCTTCGGCGGCTCCTTGAGGATGATCGAGGCATACCGCCAGCCGGCGTCGATGCCGTGCTCCCGTGCGAGCACGGCGGCGGTGGCGGAGAACTCGGCGCCCGAGAGCGAGTCCAG